>NZ_KV812531.1:0-924 GCF_001813425.1 Corynebacterium sp. HMSC056E09 | reverse complement strand
CCCCGACGTGTCTACTTTCCGGGGGGCAGGCCCGGGGGAACAACGGGCCGTGACGTTACAACAAACAATCCAGTGAAGAACGCGGTCGATGGTGTTCTACACTACGCAAAACATCTCTCTGAAAAATTCGATGTGTTCGCTGTCGCTGCATCCGGCGAGACAGCGGACGAGTTGAAGCAGAGCTTTTACATCCATCGCAAAGGTGCGGACGAGCCAGAAATCTTGACGCGTGCAGACGGTGCGTACTTTGGTTCTTTGCCTGATTCCGAAGCTGTCAAGCGGTTGATTACAGCCTCGAACGGGTCAGCGGGTCGAGATGAACTACGCAAGGTAGCCAATGAACTCCACATATTTATGCGTAACCACGGAGCACTGCGACAAGACGCTAATGAGGTTACCCTCGTTTAGTGGACACCCTATTTGTACGGATCTTGTGTCCGTAAGAGAGGATGTTCATTGTGAGTCAACAGCGCAAGAAGTACACGCCGGAGTACCGGCGTGAAGCCGCGAATCTGGTAATCGAGTCGGAGCGACCGATCGCTCATGTGGCTAAGGAGATTGGTGTTTCCGCCGGGCTTTTAGGAAAATGGGTCAAACTCGAGCGTGAACGCCGAGGAGCCTCGGATGGGATGAGTGAGGCTGATCTTCGTGCTGAGAATGCTCGTCTGCGCCGTGAGTTGGCAGAAGCCAAGATGGATAACGAGTTTTTGTCAAAAGCGACAGCCTTCTTCGCCGCGAAGCAACGCGAGCAGAAAAGTTCGAACTAATGCAGCAGGAGAAGGCGAACTACAGCATCAAACGCATGGCACGACTATTAAAAGTATCTCGGTCTGGATACTACAAATGGGCCCATGCGCAGCAGAAACGACTATCCGGAAAAGATGATCGTGCAGCATTTTACGATGATGTTGACCGAAAGATTCA
>NZ_KV812530.1:0-11224 GCF_001813425.1 Corynebacterium sp. HMSC056E09 | reverse complement strand
TTACCCTGCATGCTGAATTCCACACCTGTTCTAGACCAGGCTGTAATAAGCCGGCTGATTACTGCCAGGTCCATCATTTGGTGCCCTGGCAGGCGGGTGGCTTTACCAACATTAAGAACCTGACGTTCTTGTGCGCCTACCACAACGGGATTAATGATGATGACCCACAAAGGCCTACCGGGCGTGGCTACATGTACCGGCTTAACACCGGGGTGGCCTTCATCCCACCCTGGGGTACACCAATAACAGCAATGCCGGAATACCAAGAAGCAGTAGCCAGACTCGCCGCCGAACAAGCAGGACAACCACCAGAGGAACCACCCGACAGCACCTAACACCCCAGCCGCCGAACACAGAAAGGACACCGCCAACCACCTCATCGCGCCTGATAACGGTTCGACCCCGTCAGTCGAAGCTACGCTGACGGGGATACCGGCGATCCCTAACCACGATTCACGCGCTTTCCTCCGAGTGTTAAGCCCTTAAAAGGCGAACCCGCCAACCGGATGAAGATTGACAGGCACATCGGCGATCCCTAGTCGCGGTCCACGTAAAGACAGGACTACGTGGAGGGGCTCCACGGCTCAGACTCCGCGAGGATGAGTTCCTTTATGGTGCCGAACTTGTGCATGGTGCCGCGTGAGAGGTGGACACGGAAAGGTTTTCCGACTTCGCCCTCCTCGATGCGGTGCCAGGCGAAGTCGGTGCGGATGAGCTCTCGATTCTTGCGCTCGATGATGTGCAGGCCGTGGTCGAGGAGGATTGTTTCCAAGTCGGTACGGATGAACCACACGCGGTCCCCCACGCTTCGGCGCTTGAGGCCTGACAGGGCTCGATGGTCCTCGCGCAGGCGGGTGACGGACTCGACAACACCGAACCGGTGATCAAAGCCCTCGGCATCGGCTATGACGAGCGGCCGGCCTGGACCGACAGGGCACAGCGCAGAAACCCGCCACGCCACCGGTTGCCCGAGCTGGCCATCCTTAGACACGGGGCGTACAACCGCCACGCAATCGGACGGAGAAGTGAGCTCGATGTTCGCCCGGTGTTGAGTCGGGGCTGGTGCGGTGGACGGCTGCGTCGAGGTGGATGCGGTGGGCACCTGAGGAGCCAACGTCACCCGGTGAGATGGCGTGATGACGAGCCAGAGGCCTTCGGTGACGAGGTTGGCGTCGAGAGGCACAAGCGGTGGGTGGACGGCGGCCATGGACTCCAAGCGGGCCATGAGGTCGTCGTCAGGCACGCCCCAGCCGTACCCTTCAGCCGCCAGCATGCCAAACAGGGTTCCCAAGGGAAGATCCGGCTGGCCTTCCCACGCAGCGCGCAAGGCGGCGAGGGTGCGGTCAATGCGGGTTGGGTCAAACATGACTCTTAAGCCTAGTAGGCCAGCGATCACCAAAGCCGCCCAACCCCAACAGGGATTGAGCGGCTTTCAGACCTGCTAATCAGGAAGGGCCTTAGGCCCTAGCGAGAATTAGTCGAGGATCTTGGTAACGCGGCCAGCGCCGACGGTGCGGGAGCCCTCGCGGATAGCGAAGCGCAGGCCCTCGTCCATAGCGACCGGCTGGATGAGCTCTACGGACATCTCAACGTTGTCGCCCGGCATAACCATCTCGGTGCCCTCAGGCAGCTTGATGACGCCGGTAACGTCGGTGGTGCGGAAGTAGAACTGCGGACGGTAGTTGTCCATGAACGGGGTGTGGCGGCCGCCCTCTTCCTTCTTCAGGACGTAGACGGAACCCTCGAACTTGGTGTGCGGGGTGTAAGCGCCCGGCTTGATGACAACCTGGCCACGCTCGACGTCCTCACGCTTGGTACCACGCAGAAGCAGACCACAGTTGTCGCCAGCCTCGGTGTAGTCCATCATCTTGCGGAACATCTCGATACCGGTAACGGTGGTGGAGGTAGCCTTGTCGCGGATACCGATGATCTCAACGTCCTCGTTGACGTTCAGGGAACCACGCTCAACACGGCCGGTAACAACGGTACCGCGGCCGGTAATGGTGAAGATGTCCTCGATCGGCATCAGGAACGGCTTGTCCAGCTCGCGCTCCGGATCCGGGATGGAGTCATCGCAAGCCTGCATCAGGTCAACGATGGACTGTGCCCACTTCTCGTCACCCTCGAGAGCCTTGAGAGCGGAGATGTGAACGATCGGAGCTTCCTCGTCGTAGTCCTGCTCGGCGAGCAGCTCGCGGATCTCCATCTCGACGAGCTCGATGATTTCCTCATCGTCAACCATGTCGCACTTGTTCAGTGCAACGAGGATGTACGGAACGCCAACCTGGCGAGCGAGGAGCACGTGCTCACGGGTCTGCGGCATCGGGCCATCGGTTGCAGCAACAACCAGGATGGCACCGTCCATCTGAGCAGCGCCGGTAATCATGTTCTTGATGTAGTCGGCGTGGCCCGGGGCGTCCACGTGTGCGTAGTGGCGCTTCGGGGTGGAGTACTCAACGTGGGAGATGTTGATGGTAATACCGCGCTCCTTCTCCTCAGGAGCCTTGTCGATCATGTCGAAGGCGAAAGCGGTGTTCTCCTCCGGGTAAGCGTCAGCCAGAACCTTGGTGATCGCTGCGGTGGTGGTGGTCTTGCCGTGGTCGACGTGTCCGATGGTGCCGATGTTCACATGCGGCTTCGTACGCTCGAACTTCTCCTTTGCCACTGTTTGTCCTCCTGGACTCTATGGCGGCTACGTATTTCGCAGCCACGTGGTTTGTATTGCCATTGGCACTTCGAGCCGAAGCTCATAAGCGCTAATGACGCTTTCTTACGTGCCAGTTACACGATCCTAGATTTATGCCGCAGTTTTTTCAAACTGCCCAAATAGGAGGTAACCCCGCCCATCAGGTGCGGACGTTGACCCTCGACAAGAATCAATTTAAAGGATCCTGGGAGGGTAACGGCCGGCTCAACGCGCAAAGTGTTTACGCACTCAGCGGACCGCTACCTCCCCAGCGCTGGGGCTGGTGCCTACTGGCGAAGACTACCAGCCCCACAAGGCAGGGAGTCCATCGGACCCCCCTTAAACCTTAGGCCTTGGCGCCGGTGCGCTCCTCGATGATGGCCTGTGCCACGGAGGACGGAACCTCAGCGTAGGAATCGAAGACCATGGTGAAGTTTGCACGGCCTGCGGTGGAAGAACGCAGGTCGCCGATGTAGCCGAACATCTCGGACAGCGGCACCTTAGCCTTAACCACCTTGGCGCCGGAGCGGTCCTCCATAGCGAAGACCTGGCCGCGGCGGGAGGAGATGTCACCGTTGACGGTGCCCATGTACTCCTCCGGGGTGACGACCTCAACGGCCATGATCGGCTCGAGCAGAACCGGCTTTGCCTTGGCGACGGCCTCCTTGAGGACCTGAGAACCGGCCAGCTTGAAGGCCATCTCAGAGGAGTCGACGTCGTGGTAAGCGCCGTCCTCAAGGGTGGCCTTGATGTTCACCAGCGGGAAGCCAGCGACGAAGCCGTACTGCATAGCGTCCTGGATACCAGCGTCGACAGACGGGATGTACTCCTTCGGAACGCGGCCACCGGTGACGGCGTTCTCGAACTTGTAGGTTGCGGACTCGCCCTCTTCCAGCTCTTCCGGATCCGGGTTGTAAGGCTCGATGGTGACGATGACCTTCGCGAACTGACCGGAACCACCAGTCTGCTTCTTGTGGGTGTAGTCCAGGGACTCGACCTTCTTGCGGATGGTCTCGCGGTAGGCAACCTGCGGGTTACCGATGTTTGCCTCAACCTTGAACTCGCGCTTCATGCGGTCCACCAGGACGTCGAGGTGGAGCTCGCCCATACCGCCGATAACGGTCTGGCCGGTCTCTTCGTCGAGCTCGACGGTGAACGTCGGATCCTCGGCAGCCAGCTTCTGAATAGCGGTACCCAGCTTCTCCTGGTCGGCCTTGGTCTTCGGCTCGATGGAGACCTTGATAACCGGGTCCGGGAAGTCCATGGACTCCAGGATGATCTGGTTGTCCTTGTCACACAGGGTGTCACCGGTGGTGGTTTCCTTCAGACCAATGACGGCGTAAATGTTGCCGGCATCCGCCTGCTCCACCGGGTTCTCCTTGTTGGCGTGCATCTGGAACAGCTTGCCGATGCGCTCCTTCTTACCCTTGGTGGAGTTCATAACCTCGGTGCCCGGCAGAACCTGGCCGGAGTACACGCGGGTGAAGGTCAGCTGACCGAAGAACGGGTGAGCAGCAATCTTGAAGGCCAGTGCGGAGAACGGGGACTCCACGGACGGCTTACGGGTGATGACCTCATCCTCGTTGCCCACAGCGTGGCCGGTGATCTCACCGACGTCGAGCGGGTTCGGGAGGTATGCCACGACGGCGTCGAGAAGCGGCTGGATGCCCTTGTTGCGGTAAGCGGTACCACACAGGACCGGGTAAATCTCAGAGGCGACGGTCATCTTGCGGATGGCGGTCTGGATTTCTTCCTTGGTCAGCTCCTCGCCACCAAAGTACTTCTCCATGAGGGCCTCGTCGGACTCAGCAACGGCCTCGAGCAGCTTCTCGCGGTACTCCTCGGCCTTCTCCTGCAGGTCGGCCGGGATCTCCTCGATGGTGGGCTCAGCGCCGGTCTCGACCTTGCCGCGCCAGGTCACGGCCTGCATGTCGATGAGGTCGACGACGCCGTCGAAGTCATCCTCAGCGCCGATCGGCAGCTGCAGAACCAACGGCTTAGCGCCGAGGCGGTCGATGATGGTCTGGACGGTGAAGTAGAAGTCCGCACCCATCTTGTCCATCTTGTTGACGAAGCAGATACGCGGAACGTCGTACTTAGCGGCCTGACGCCACACCTGCTCGGACTGCGGCTCGACGCCTTCCTTACCGTCGAAGACGGCAAC
Organism: Corynebacterium sp. HMSC056E09; assembly: GCF_001813425.1. NCBI lineage: Bacteria > Bacillati > Actinomycetota > Actinomycetes > Mycobacteriales > Corynebacteriaceae > Corynebacterium > Corynebacterium sp. HMSC056E09. The sequence goes on along the minus strand of NZ_KV812530.1, from coordinate 6,374 downwards.
AGCACCATCGAGAACACGCAGGGAGCGCTCCACCTCAACGGTGAAGTCAACGTGGCCCGGGGTGTCGATGATGTTGATCTGGTTGTTCTTCCAGAAACAGGTAACGGCGGCGGACGTAATGGTGATGCCGCGCTCCTTCTCCTGCTCCATCCAGTCGGTGGTGGAAGCACCGTCGTGGGTCTCGCCGACCTTACGGTTGATGCCGGTGTAGAAGAGAATACGCTCAGTCGTAGTGGTCTTACCAGCATCGATGTGAGCCATGATGCCGATGTTGCGGACCTTGTTCAGGTCCTTAAGCACTTGTTGTGCCACAGTAAATACCCCAACTTAATTGTCGTCGACGCCCGAGCCAGCTTGTGACCGACTCACATAAAATGACGTCTTCATGGATAGGTCTTGGTCTATTTTGCCACGTCCAGGCTTTCGCGTCAGCGTGAGGTCGCAGGGCTTTAAGCCCTACGCCATAAAAAATGGCCCGAACAACGCTATTAAGGTTTAGATTCCGCACCGACTAGCGTGCGCTGCTCCGCCGAAGGGAGCGCGTGCACGCACTGTCAGCGCAGGTAAACGATGATATCGCTGTTCGAGCCATAATGCCGTGTGGCGGGTTATACCGCAGGTATTACCAGCGGTAGTGGGCGAAGGCGCGGTTGGCCTCAGCCATCTTGTGAGTATCCTCACGACGCTTAACGGAAGCGCCCAGGCCGTTGGATGCATCGAGAATCTCGTTTGCGAGGCGCTCGATCATGGTGTTCTCACGACGCTGGCGGGTGAAGGTCACCAACCAACGCAGAGCCAGGGTGTTGGAACGGGCGGGCTTAACCTCAACCGGGACCTGGTAGGTAGCGCCACCAACACGGCGGGAGCGAACCTCGAGGTCCGGGCGGATGTTGCCCAGGGCCTTCTCCAGGGTGCCGACCGGATCGGTGCCGGTCTTCTCGCGGCAAGCCTCGAGAGCACCGTAGACGATGCGCTCAGCGGTGGACTTCTTGCCGTCCTGGAGGATCTTGTTGACGAGCATGGTGACCTGCTCGGAGTTGTAAACCGGGTCCTTAACTACAGGACGCTTCGGTGCAGCATTCTTACGCATTGTTGATTACTGTCCCTTCTTTGCGCCGTAGCGGGAACGAGCCTGCTTACGGTCCTTCACGCCCTGGGTATCCAGTGCGCCGCGGATAATCTTGTAGCGAACACCCGGGAGGTCCTTCACACGACCACCGCGGACGAGCACCATGGAGTGCTCCTGCAGGTTGTGGCCCTCGCCCGGAATGTAGGCAGAAACCTCGATACCGGAGGTCAGGCGCACACGGGCAACCTTACGCAGAGCCGAGTTCGGCTTCTTCGGGGTGGTGGTGTACACGCGGGTGCACACGCCACGGCGCTGCGGGGAGCCCTTCAGGGCGGCCGTAGCAACCTTGGCCTTCTTGTCGTGGCGGCCCTTGCGGACCAGCTGCTGAATAGTTGGCATAAATCTAGTCTTTCTCTATGACTTCGGCTTGAACTGACCGCTTTACTCGCCCAAACATGCAAAAATAGGGGCTCTTCTCCGGGGCCCTGCCGCATGTCCAGAACGCTCCTCAACCAGATACTGGCTGAGATATCGATCAGACTTTTCATCCATAAAGATGAAACCTTGGATAGACTACCACCAGCGCGCTGATCTGCCCAAATCTGGCCTGTGGCTCCCCCAGTTGCCTCAGCAACCGGCGCGAACTAGCACCACTCCCAGGTCAGGTCCGCGTCTGCTGCGCGCTGATCAAAGTGCTCTTTTTCCTGCCGCTCCCACGTTTCGAACCACTCTTCATATCCGGGGTCACGCTCAAGAGCGCGCTCGCGGCGCTTCTCGCGTGGGCCGTCGATGCGCACGGTTACCACGGAGCCGCGCTGCTTGGCGACGTCCACGGTGGCCTCCGTGACTGAACCCACGCCCTCGACGATCAGATCATCGCGCTCATCCACGCTGGCCCAATCCTTCGGCGCGTTGGCCTCCCAATCCCAGCGCCAATACCCCGGGTTATTCTCCCGCAGCACTTGCTCCGCCACCATGGCGGAGCCTTCTTCCAACCCGTGCCAGCCGGGGTAGAACTCGTCCAGGTGGACTACCCGCCACCCGGTACGCTCCGCCAGGGCCGCAGCGGTCCAGGTCTTGCCGGCGCCGGAGGGGCCGTCGATAAGCACGGTCACCGGGCGCATCGGGCGCTTGCGCGCTGCGGCGAGCGACAGCACATCGTTTAAGAGTCTGTCCATCTCCGCGGCGTGAGTTTGGGCAGTGTCCTTACCGCCTTCCCCATGGTCCGTGCGGTCCGTGTCCTGCATGTGTTCTTTCACCACTTCTGGGTACGTCTAGCGTGCAGCGTTGCGAGAGTTCGTCCTAGAGTCCGAAGAATCTCCAGGACCCACTGAGAACCGAAACTACCACCGGTAGCGCCGCGAGGCCGGCTCCCACCACCATGGCTAGCCAGTCCCGCGCGACTAGGCGGGAGGGCCGCGCCCACGTGCGCTGGCCACCGCCCGGCGGGGTGCGGCCAAACCCGCGTGCCTCCATCGCCGTGGCCAACTTGCCTCCGCGGCGCAGGGCTAACACCAACAACCCGAAGGACATGGTGATGAGGTGCTTGATGCGGCCTTGGTCGCTCAGCCCACGCGCGCGCCGCGCCATGGCGAGGTACTGCCAGTCGGATTTGAACAGCGTCATCATGCGCACCCCGGCCACCGCCCCGATGACAAACCGGGAGGGCAGCTTGAGGATCTGGGAGAGGGCGTCGCCAAGCTCCGTCGGGTCAATATCCCGCGCCAACACCACCATGGGCAGCGCCACCGCCAGAACGCGCAGGGTGATGGCGAGGGCCAGCTCCAGCGAGTTATCCGTGACCGTCATCAGCCACCAGCTGAAGTACTCCCGCCCGCCGGGCTCGCCATAGAGCAGCATCGAGATTCCCGACAGCGGCGCAATAAGAAACAGGAACCACCCTGCCTTAAACAACCGCGGCCACGACACCCCACACAGCGGCGCGAACAGCAGCGTCATGCCCAACGACACGACTGCGGAGACCCAATCCACGGAGAGCAACAAGGGCGTAACCCACACGAACATCAGGAAGATGCGCGTTAGCGGATTCATCCCGCGCAAAAGATCTGTACTAGCCACGGCTCACCTCCACTCGGTGGTCCCCCAACGCGGAAATGAACAACGGATCATGAGTCACCGACGCAATTGTCGTCCCCTCATCCGCCATGCGCCGCAGCAACCACACCAACTCGGTAAAGGTGTGGGGATCTTGGCCGAAGGTGGGCTCATCAAGGAGCAGCACCTCGGGTGCGGTGACCAACGCCGTGGCCACGGACAACCTGCGCTTCTCCCCTCCGGACAGCGTAAACGGATTAGCGTTGAGCACATGCCCCAGACGCAAAGCCTCCACAAGCTCCGCAATGCGCTTCTCTGGCACCTCGCGGCGCATAACCCGCGGCGCCACGCGCAGTTCCTCCGCCACCGTGCGGGCGACGAACTGGTGCTCGGGGTTCTGGAAGACGAACCCAATACGGTCCGCCAGGTCCCGTGACTTCCACGTCAGCGGCGAGCCCTTCAGCCCTCGCCTCACGTACTCCGCCACACCAATCTCCCCTGACTTTGCGGGAAGCAACCCCGCCACCGTCATCAGCCACGTGGTCTTGCCCGCGCCATTGGGCCCGGTAATCACCGTGGATTTCCCCCGCGGCAGCGCGTAGCTACGCGGCGGCCCGAAGCGGGTGACCAAGTCCGTACTCCACAGCGCCGCCGGTTCCGACTCTGCCGCTTCCGGCACGACCCCAACTCTGCCTGACGCCGGCCCATCAATCCCCCGCGCCCGCGGCAAACCGCTAATAGAGCGCGAAGCCACGACAGTCTCAACTGGACCGTCAGCGACGATGCGCCCATCCTTCAGCTCAATCGCGCGGTCGAGCACTCCCTTCCATGCCGAGTGCTGGTGCTCGACCACGATGAGCGTGGCACCAGTGCGCTCCACCATGGTGGACACCGCTTCGATGACCTCGCGTGCTCCTTCCGGGTCGAGGTTCGCCGTCGGCTCATCCAGCAACACCATGCCCGCGCCCATCGCGATAACACCGGCCAAGGCCAGACGCTGCTTCTGCCCACCGGAAAGCTGCTCGGTGGGAAATGACAAGTCCACCGATGGCCCCACCATCGATAGCGCCGCCGACACCCGCTGCCATATCTCCGTGCGCGGGTAGGCCAAGTTCTCACAGCCAAAGGCCACATCATCCCCCACACGCGCGGCAATCACCTGCGAGTCCGGGTCCTGCAGGACCAACCCCACCGGAATCGTGCGCCCGGGTGGCTCGACGTGACCCGAGGCATCCTCCAGAAGAATCTCGCCTACGCGTGTGCCTTCATCATCCCCACCAAGCACACCCGCAATCGCCGCCAGCAGCGTGGACTTCCCGGAACCAGAATCGCCACACAGCAGCACCTTCTCCCCCGGCGATACAAGCAAGTCAATATCCGCCAGCGCCGGCGCACGCCTCCCCGCATGCGTCCAGCCATAGCCACGGGCCACAAGCTTCGTGGCCCCAGCACTACTCACATCAGCCATCAGCTAAACCAAGACTCGTCTAAGCCCTGTGTTGCTCGCGTCCAACCGCAAAGCGATCCAGCGCACCAGTCTTCGCAAGAGCCTTAACCACGAAATAGCCCACGGCTCCCGCCAATACAGCACCGGAGATGCTCAGCGTCACCAGGTAGATGATGTTGAACTGCAGAGTCTTACCCAGGTTTCCGGAGGTAAACAGCTCCAGCACAAACGCACCCCAGCCCGCAGCCATGCCGCCGAGCATCGCAATGCCCAGACCGAAGCGGCGGTAGAGGAAGATAGCCAAGACAATCTCTACGCCAATGCCCTGCGCAAAACCGGAGTACAACGTACTAATCCCCCACTGGGAGCCCAGTACCGCTGACACAATCGCCGCCAACAGCTCTACGTAGAGTGCTGCACCCGGCTTGCGGATAATCAGGCCGCCAACGACACCGCCCAGAAGCCAAATACCAGTGGCAATACCGCCCAAGCCCGGCGTGAGCGCATCCATAGCCTGGAACCAGGCATAGCCCACCGTGTTCCAAGCCAGGAACACAACTCCGCACGCCACACCCAGCACGGAAGCCACCACGATGTCAACGACGCGCCAGTTCAAACTGCGCGGAGCAACACCATTCGCAGGTGCGCCACTATTAACAAATCCACCATGAGATACAGAGTTCATGATTCCTCCCTTTCGCCGGCATTATCCGGATCAGGTTCGACGGTTCGCCGCTATGACGCGGCATCTCAGCCTCCTCAGCCAATCCATGCAAACCCAATAAGACAAAAGAAATGAAATTGGGCTAAGCACAATCAAGGCAAACAAGGAAGCACCCGTGACGATGTGTAATTAGAAGCCGCCAGCACCAAAAGAGCACCAGCTAAGCACGCTCAAAAAGCACTGTCAGCTTAGCAAGACGCACCTCACAAGAGCACATCTACTTCTGCTTCAAACAAAAGAGAAACACCACCGAGAGGCACACTCAGAATAAAAACGAAAGTACCCCGTCGCGTCCTCTGACCTACGCGACGGGGTAAGTGCACACCGACTTCAACAAGCCAGTGGCCATGAGCCTCCACTCGTACAGCTTAAGGAAAGGAAAAGCTTCGGTAGAGACCCAAGACTAATGAGAAATAACAAATGGTATTTCGGAACTATTAAACAAACAAAGTCGAGCCATGAGCCGGGCCACGCCACCGAGCCATAAAGCCCGGCAGCAATGTCCCGATTCATCAACTCTCAAGTTGGGTGGGAGGTTAACGCACCTCCCGTGGCGGTGTTTTTAGAGGGAACACGTCCCCACGCTGTGCGGATTACTCGGAGGAAGAGGAACCGTTAGAGGAACCTGCACCCGGCGCACAAGCATCAGCGATAAGGCCAATAGCCAGAGCACCAGCAGCAATCAGAGCCACAGCGCCAGCAACCTGGTGATAATCAGCACCGAAACGCTTCAACTGCGCATCAATACCAGCCATCTTGTCAGCCAGCGGACCATTGAACACACCAGCCTGCTTCTGCAGCTGAGTATTCAGATCCTGAATCTGCTTGTTAATCGGAGCAACAAAGTCCGCCAGACCCGGAATATTCATCTGGGAAGCCAGACCAACCGGAATCAGGAACAGCAGCGGGATACCAACACCCAAGCCGGTGTTGATGCAACGCTCGCTCGGCTTCGAAGACAGGTCAGAGGAACCATTACCCGGCTTAGACGGCTTCTTGTTGTCGTCCACACCCTTCTTGTGGCCGTTGACCTCAACCTCGACCACAGTCTTGCCACCCGGCAAATCCGGATCCTCAAT
>NZ_KV812529.1:0-42493 GCF_001813425.1 Corynebacterium sp. HMSC056E09 | reverse complement strand
CCCCCGACGTGTCTACTTTCCGGGGGCCAGGCCCCTGGTAGACAGGTATTCAATCCGCACAAAGAGGTGTGCCTTCCCCGGGAAGTTGGTGGTGGAATTGGCAACAATGTCGATTTAATGAGGCATGGCGCGCCCCTATGGGGATAGATCGAAACCCGGTGAATTTGCACCATATCGGCCAAGATGATCGAACAGCTGTAGTAGAAATTACAAAACAGATGCACACAGAAAACGCTAAAGTTCTCCCTTTATTCCACAGAATGAATGGGAGCGGGTTTCCAACAGATGTAACCCTTGACGCCCGCGCATCCTTTAGGGAGTGGAGACACACATACTGGAAAGAAAAGGCATTGGACTACCTATGACCGGTCAGAAAAAACTCTCAGATAAGCTACTCTCATACTTGTACGGCCACGGACTAAGTAAAAGTGAACTGTCTCAGCTGAAGTCGGTGGCTCCATCTTGGATTCCCGAACAATACTTCCAATTCTGGAAGCATTACACGGCCTTTTCTCCGCCATCGTTAGTTTTCTTCACACCTGCCCCATACGGAGTCTATGAAAACGCCTTCGAAGGGTTTCTAGAAGATTTCCGGTCAGTCGATCTTGTCGATTCAAAACGCTTCTTCCCAGTAGCCTATGATGACGGTTTTGTCTGGGGCGTCTTCGAACAGAAGCCCAATGGGTCGGTTATATGTGGAATGTACGATTTTCAAGAAAAGGACTACGTTGAAGGCCCCTTCAAGACATTCGAGGAGTGGGTTCACAGCTACGGATAAACAGGCTTTGCGAGCCCGGCTCAACTGGATGAATTAACGACGTACTAAATGATCGGAAAGTGGCACAGACGGCACTCCTGGTGCGGCCTTCTAACCGCCAATGACTTCGAAGCACTCACATCAGCTACACCAACCCAAGCAGCATAGCTAACCCCCGACGTGTCTACTTTCCGGGGGTCAGGCCCGTTCACGTGTCTAATTCGCCTCGCCTGGAACAATGGTTGGATTGACTTCTACCCTGTGTTCTTGGGCAGTTTCTTCTGTAGTGAAGGGCACCCCCGAACAGGAAAGAAGCACTACCTGTATGCGACGAAGGGTCTTGTTCTCGCTCCAAATGGCGATTCCCGTTGCATTGAAGTGTGCGTCGAAGGAGTTAGCCCAAACCGGATGGGTATGCAGGGCGTAGCCCTGGCCCGGGATGCCGAAAGGATTCGTCTTAACGCCATGCGCAACAACGGTTGGACCTTTTGGGCAGTCGTCCGTGGTATGCCATTGGAGCACGGAAGCGTAGAGCATGGACTTAGCTCTTCGCAGGTGGCTGCGGGATTAGAGTGCGTGCGTGATGAGTGGCGTTTGGATGAGGTTGCCTGGCCGCCGAATAGTGTGTAGTCGCCAAACTGGGGCCGTAGGTTGTGGGGGACTTCACTAGCAGATGGTTCGTATTGCCGTTTCTGGGGCCGTGACCTGTAGACTGGTTCGGTACATACGGACACGTCTACCGCAGAAAGTGCATGGCTTTAATGTCTGAATCCAACTCCCGTAACCACGGCCGTGGCCGCGAAGGTTCCGCAGAAGGCAACCGTGGGCACTACGGCTCTGGGGGCCGCAAGTTTGAGAAGCACGGCGGCGCAGCGGGGCGTCGAGAAGAGCGTCGCGGTGATCGCCGAGACGACCGCCGAGGTGGCCGCGCAGGCGCTAAACCTCGCCGCAACGACCGCAATGGCCATGGCAGCGGCAAAAACAAGGTCTCGCACCCACAGCGTTCAGGCTACCGTGAGGAGCGCATCAATCGTCGTATGACAGATCCAGACCTGCCATCTGATATCGACATTACGGATCTTGATCCTTCGGTACTTCAGGATCTTTCGTCGCTCTCCAAGGAAAACTCCGAAGCCGTTGCTAAACACCTCATCATGGCGGCAACGTGGCTTGAGGACGACCCCCAACTATCGCTACGCCATGCACGTGCTGCCAAAGACCGTGCCGGACGTGTATCAGTCGTCCGTGAAATGAACGGAATCGCTGCATATAGGGCTGGAGAGTGGAAGGAAGCCCTTGCGGAGCTGCGTGCAGCGCGCCGCATTTCCGGTGGCCCTGGGCTGCTCGCCGTCATGGCTGATTGCGAGCGAGGCCTCGGGCGCCCAGAAAAGGCTGTTGATTTGTGGCGCGGCGAGGAGGCCAAGGAACTCGCGGCGGAGGACGCGATCGAGTTGGCTATCGTTGCTGCAGGGGCGCGATTGGACATGGGGCAGGCAGATTCCGCCGTAGTTACCATCCAACGCGCAAAGCCTTCTAAGGATTCCACGGGATTCTCGGCATGCCGCCTTTCCTACGCCTATGCCAATGCTTTGTTGGAGGCTGGCCGCAAGGAAGAGGCCCGGGAGTGGTTCCAGCACGCGATTGACATCGATGAAGGAGACTGGACCGACGCTGCAGAGCGTCTGGCCGAGTGCAAATAATGAGTATTCTCAAAACCCATGATTCATTGCTCCTCGATCTCGACGGAACAGTATGGGAGGGCGGACAGGCTCTCCAGTGTGTCGTCGACGTGGTGAATTCCTGCGGTATTCCTGCAGTTTATGTCACGAACAATGCATCCCGAAGCCCCCAAACCGTAGCCGGTATGCTCGGCGAGATCGGCTTGGAGACGGATGCGCAACACGTTGTTACCTCTGCGCAAGCCGTAGTCAAGATCGCTCGTGAGGAACTTCCGGCAGGCGCGAAAGTCCTCGTCATCGGCGCGGACTCATTCCGTTCACTGGCGCGTGAGGCGGGTTTCGATGTTGTACACAGTGCCGACGATAAGCCCGCCGCGGTCCTGCAAGGTATGGACAAGTCGGTGGGCTGGGAGCAGCTCTCCGAAGGCGCGTTGGCAATTAATCACGGCGCAAAGTTCTTTGCCTCCAACCTGGATACGTCTCTTCCGACGGAGCGCGGAATGGCTGTGGGCAACGGCTCGCTAGTCGCAGCTATCGTTTCAACTACCGGCGTAGAACCTATTTCGGCAGGTAAGCCGGAACCCGCTATGTTCACTCAAGCAGCTAAGCTCGTGGGCTCGACGAAGCCTCTAGCTGTAGGGGACCGCCTTGACACGGACATTGTTGGCGGCAACAACGCTGCAATGGATACCTTCCACGTCCTTACAGGAGTGTCCCGGGAGCTTGCTCTGATTGAAGCTACTGCGGAGGAACGCCCTGATTTCATTGGTGCAGGATTCCACGAGCTCTCCTTATCGGCCGCACAGGCGCGCCCAGGTTCCCAGGGAGGCTTCCGGGCACGGTTTGACGGCTACGACATTGTTCTTCAAGGCGGGAACGAGAAATCGACGTCGATCGAGGCGCTGCGCACTGTCCTCGAAGTTGCCTGGGCCGGTGCTGAGCCGCCTCGCTACATTCAGCCACGGAGTGAAGCCGCGGAGAGGGTTGTGTCTACATGGCGGTAAAGCCTCATGACCCGCGCGCGGTTTTGGCTCCCGAGAAGCTGGATGCGTCGCTCGCGGAGATTCTCAATGAACCAGCTGAGAGCCTTGAACAAGAACTTGTTCAGCTGGATCGCGCTCATACTGTGCTGCGGGATGCGCTCCAAGACAATTAGCGCTGACCGTCGAGGATTCTAAGGGAAGAGGAGCTTTTCATGCCACCGCAACGCCGCCGTCTCGACGCGGAGCTAGTGCGCCGAAAGATTGCGCGCTCACGGGAACAAGCCGTTGAGATGATCAAGGCCGGCCGCGTGACCGTCGGGGGCTTCAAGGCGATGAAGCCCGCGACGGTGGTTGAGCCCGAGGTATCTATCAAGGTTGAGGCCAGCGAGGGGGATGATTGGGCTTCGCGTGGCGCGCACAAGCTCCTTGGCGCTCTCGAGGCTTTCGACGTCGATCTTAGGGGAAAGCGTGTGTTGGACGCGGGGGCGTCGACTGGCGGCTTTACCGATGTGTGCCTGCGCCGCGGTGCCGCGGAGGTGCTATCTGTCGATGTGGGCTACGGGCAGTTGTTGTGGCGTTTGCAGAATGACGAACGGGTTACGGTGCTCGACCGCACTAACATTCGCCACCTGACACTTGAGCACACGAATGGTCCCTGCGACGCCATGGTTGGTGACCTATCGTTTATTTCCCTGAAGCTTGTACTGCCAGCGATTGCATCGTGCATGGCTGATGGCGCGTGGCTATTGCCCATGGTCAAACCACAGTTTGAGGTGGGCAAAGACCGGATAGGGTCCGGTGGTGTGGTGCGCTCTCCTGAGCTACGGGCGGAAGTAACCAAGGATGTCGCTATCTTCGCTCAGGGGCTCGGGCTCAGCGTGAAAGGCGTGGCAGCATCGCCGTTACCTGGACCAAGCGGCAATGTTGAGTACTTCCTTTGGTTGGTCAAGGATGGATTGTCCACCCCGGAAGATAGGCTTGATGCAATGATCGAGACGGCTATCAAGGAAGGACCCCAGTGAGCAGTAGTGTCGCCGCGGAGGGCACCAACCGCCGCGAAATTCTTCTTGTTCCGCACGCGAGCCGCGCGGATAATCTTGCCGCTACGCATCGCGCGGCGGAGCTGCTCCAGGAGGCAGGCATCAAGGTGCGCGTGTGCGCAGCGGATACCGTCCTTCCGGGCCTGCAGCATGTTCGGCATACGCCAGCTGCTGCCGAAGGTTGTGAATTGGTGCTGGTTCTTGGTGGCGATGGCACATTTTTGCGCGCGGCAGATATGGCGCGCGCCGTCGATGTTCCCGTGCTTGGAATAAACCTGGGCCACGTCGGCTTCCTGGCCGAGTGGGAAGCGGAGTCGCTCGACCGCGCGTTGGTGCGAGTTATCGAGCAATCCTATGAGGTCGAAGATCGGCTTACTATCGACGTCACCGTGTTCGATGCTGACGGGAAACTGCGTGAGCGTAGCTGGGCGCTCAATGAGGCGTCGATTGAGAATCTCAACCGCTCGGGGGTGCTGGACGCCATCCTCGAGGTGGATGGGCGCCCGGTATCTGCTTTTGGTTGCGATGGCGTGCTCATCTCCACTCCGACTGGATCCACGGCCTATGCCTTCTCCGCCGGCGGGCCAGTTCTGTGGCCTTCTCTTGATGCCATCCTGGTTGTGCCAAACAACGCGCATGCCTTGTTTACCAAACCGCTCGTGGTGTCTCCGGATTCGCAAGTCGCGGTGGAATCGGCGTCGGCGACGACTCCGGCTGTGGTTATCCTTGACGGCTTCCGGGAAGTCTCGATGCCTCCAGGTTCGCGCGCGGAGGTCGTTCGTGGTGAAAGGCCGGTGCGCTGGGTACGTCTAGATCAGCAGCCATTCACTGATCGTCTGGTGTCCAAGCTGCGCCTCCCCGTGGAAGGTTGGCGCGGGCCGCGTCACTAGGTTGTTTAGTGCGTATTCAGGAAGGAAGATAGCTCACCGTGCTCGTTGATATCAGCATCTCTGACCTCGGCGTGATTGAAAGCTCCGCAGCGGAACTATCGCCAGGACTCACCGTGCTCACCGGCGAAACCGGCGCTGGTAAGACCATGGTGGTAACCGGCCTACGCCTTCTCGCCGGCGGTCGCGCGGATGCATCACGTGTGCGCGATGGCGCCGCGAAAGCAGCCGTAGAAGGGCATTTTTCTTCCAGTTCTCTTGCCGTAGCGAAGGTAGTCGAAGAATCAGGCGGTGAGCCAGATGAAAACGGCGAGTTCATTGCCTCCCGCACGGTGTCGGCGGCGGGACGCTCACGCGCCTACTTGGGTGGGCGTTCAGTGCCAGCGGCGACATTGGGGGAGTTCGCCTCCCACCTGATTACTGTGCACGGTCAGAACGACCAGCTGCGTTTGCTATCTGCCGATCAACAATTGGCAGCGATCGATCGCTTTGAACCTGCGATTGACAAGGTTCGCACCGCATATACCGATGCGTTTAGCCACTGGCGCGCGTTGGCTAAGGACTATCAGCGTCGTACGGAATCACGGCGCGAGATGGCGCAGGAAGTTGACAGGTTGCAGTTCGCTATTAAGGAAATTTCCGAGCTCGATCCGCAACCAGGCGAAGATGCCGAACTCGTGACCCTTATTAAGCGCTTGCAAGATGTTGATGCTTTGCGTGAGGGCGCAGCCACCGCTCTCAGCGCTCTGGATGGGGGCGAAGGATTTGGGGATGAGGACACCGCCGTCAATCTTGTCGGCGCCGCCGAATCAGCACTCGCTGGGGCAAGTGATACCGAGCTCGCTCGCCTAGGGGAGCGCGTTAGCGAAGTCACCGCGCAATTGACCGATATCGCTGCCGAGCTCACGACGTATTTGAGCGATCTACCCGCCGATCCCAACCTCCTCGAGGAATCCCTACAGCGCCAACAGGAGCTCAAGCGGCTTACCCGCAAATATGCTGCTGATATCGATGGAGTCTTGGCCTGGCGGGATGCCGCTGAGGCCAAACTCGCTACGTTGGATACCTCTACCGAGGCCCTCGAGGCCTTAAAGAAGGAGGTAATGGAGGCCGAAAAGACGATGGTGTCCAAAGCCGAAAAGCTCACTGCCGCTCGCACCAAGGCCGCGAAGAAGCTCGGGGCTCAGGTTACCGAGGAAATTCATGGTCTGGCCATGCCGAACTCCATCTTGACGGCCGTCGTCAAGAAAACGAAGTACTCCAAGTCCGGCGCGGATGAGGTCGAATTTCAACTCAACGGTAAGCCCCTGGCTTCTGCGGCCTCGGGCGGTGAGCTCTCGCGCGTCATGCTGGCCATGGAGGTAGTTTTGGCCAGCGGCGACGGGACCACCTTGGTCTTCGACGAGGTGGATGCCGGCGTCGGTGGCCGCGCGGCGGTGGAGATTGGGCGTCGTCTAGCGCGGCTGTCCACCACCAACCAGGTCATTTGTGTCACCCACCTGCCGCAAGTGGCCGCCTATGCGGACTCACACTTGCACGTGTCGAAGGAGAAATTCACGTCGGGTGTTGCGGATCTGGCCGCCGAGGAGCGCGTTGAGGAGCTCGCGCGTATGCTCGCTGGCCTCGATGACACCGAGACGGGCCGCGCGCATGCACAAGAGCTCTTCGATAGGGCTCAAGCAGAAGTCGAGACTTTCCGCGCGCCTTCCACACCTTGAGCCCCTAACAGGGGAAACTGTCAGACATGAGTCTGTTTTCCCGTAATACCGATCTGCCTGGAGAACACGGCGCGCTGCGTGATTGCACCCCGGGTGGCAAGGGCATGAAGAAGTTTAGCGCTGGTGACTTCGCAGTCATCAACGCCGCCAATATCTCCCGCCAAGAGGCCCAGACCCTCGTGGATATGAAGCCGGCCGCCGTGATCAACGTCGCGGAGTTCTCCACTGGTTCTATCCCGAATTATGGACCCCACATGCTTCTCGACGCCGATGTCACCCTCATCGAGGGCGTAGGCCAAGATTTTGTGGACAATTTCAAGGATGGAAAGAAGGCGCGTCTGACCGAAGACGGCGCCATTTTTGCGGGCGATACCCAGCTTTCTTCGGGAACGGTGGTTACCCGCGACCGGGCGGAGAAGAATTTTGCTTCTGCCCAGCAGGAACTCATCGATCATATGGAGGCATATTTCGGTAACTCCATTGAGTTCATTCATTCTGAAGGTCCGCTGCTCATCGATGGCCTGGGTGTTCCCGATGCAGGGTCCGTCATGGCCGGGCGCAAAGTTCTCGTGGTCTCGCCCACTGAGGAACACCGCAAGAAGCTGACGCTCCTGCGCAACTTTATCCGCGAGTATGAACCCATCATTATCGGCGTGGATGCTGCCGCGGACACCCTGGTCGAGCTGGGGTACCAGCCTCACTTCATCGTGGGTAACCCCTCCGAGGTGAGCTCGGAAACCCTGCGCAGCGGTGCCCAGGTTATTCTCCCCGCCGAACCGGACGGTACTGCTGACGGGCTCGAGCGCATTCAGGATTTGGGGATTGGTGCGATGACCTTCCCTGCCGCTACGGATTCAGCTACCGATCTCGCGCTGTTGCTTGCGGACTACCACGAGGCTCAGATGATTGTTCAGGTTGGCGGATCCCTCGACCTCGACGACATCTTTGCTAACGAGCCGAATGCTACGCCCGCGGCTTTGCTGTGCCACATGAAGGCGGGCACGCGCCTGGTGGATGCGGACGCTGTTATCAACCTTTATTCCGCGCCAAATTCCGGAGCTATGGGATGGCTGTGGGCGCTGCTTGGCATCCTCGTAGCACTTGCCGTCGTTATTTTGATCGTCGGCTTGGGCGGCGATGAATCCTTCCTCCAGAACCTGATCGATACCTGGAATAACTTCGCGTTAAGCGTGCAGGAGTGGTTTAAGTAATGATGTCGCCTAAGTCCCTCATTATCACCGGCCTCGGTTTCGGCGCAGCCCTTGGCATTGCGTTGGGCACGCTGGTGATTGCTCCAAACATGGATTCCGGATCGGGTCCCGGGGGTGAATCGACCAGTGAGGTGCGCGAGAAATACGGAAAGCTGGTTCTTGACAACAACATCGCGGAGGCCCAGCTAGACTCTGCTGATTCCGTTATGGGAGATCTCGGCCGATACGTGGTGGATGGTTCCTTGGCGCAGCGCCCGGTCATGGTTGTGAGTATGCCCGATGCCGACGACGCCGACGTCAAGGCCGTCAAGGATTTGCTGGGTTCTGCAGATTCCACCGATGCAGGAAGCATCAAGCTGACTGAGAAGTTTGTAGCCCAAGAATCCGCGGACAAGCTTTTGTCCCTCGTTACCACCACGTTGCCGGCGGGAGCGAAGCTCGATAAAAAGAAGATTGATGCCGGCACACATGCTGGTCAGGCACTTGCGGCGGGGTTGATGATGGATGCTGAGACCACCGAACCGCTTGCATCAGTTGATGATCGCGCGACCCTTTTGCGGGCTCTGCGCGATGCCGGCTACATCGACTACAAGGATGGCACTATTCTTCCTGCTCAGGCCGTGGTCGTCGTGGGCGGAGGCATGACCCCGGGAGAGGAAGACGACAGTGCTGCTGCGAAGTACGCCATTGATACGACGGTCAACTTCCTAGAAGGTTTTGATTCGGTGGATACCGCGATGGTTTATGCCGGGCGCGTGGAATCCGCCGGTGACGACGGCGTCTTGGATAAACTCCGAGCCGACAAGACGAAGATCAGCACCGTGGACTCCATTGATCACCCGGTGTCCCAGATGGCCAGTGTTTTAGCCGTGAAGGAACAACTCGATGGTGGCCACGGTGTGTATGGTTCTGCGGCGAATGCTGACAGCGCAGCGCCGGCGCTGCCGAAGGATCTCTAGATGTCACACCATTTTCGTACGGTGGGAACCGAGCTGCTTGTCGACGCCCCCATCATCGCCGTCCGCCGCGATGATGTCGTCATGCCGGGGGAGGTTATTGCTCAGCGAGAAGTTGTCGAGCACCTTGGTGCTGTGGCCGTTGTGGCGTTGGATGAGAACAACCGTATCGCCATGGTGGAGCAGTACCGGCATAGCGTCGGTAAGCGTCTGTGGGAGCTGCCGGCCGGCTTGCTCGATGTGAAGGGCGAAGACGAGCTAGGCGGCGCGCAACGCGAGCTCCAGGAAGAGGCCGGCCTGGTCGCCGAGGAATGGGCAGTGTTGACTGATCTGGTGACCTCCCCGGGATTCTGCGAGGAAGCCGTGCGCGTGTTCTTGGCGCGAGGCCTGTCGAGCGTGCCCAAACTCAACGCCGAAGGCGACGAGGAAGCTGACATGGGCTTTGCATGGGTTCCCCTTGCGGAGGCTGTCGAGCGCATCCTGGTGGGGGAGATTGTGAACTCCATTGCGGTGGCAGGAATCCTTGCGGCATTTGTCTGCGTGCGTGGGGATGCCACCCCGCGCTCAGTTGACTCTCCTTTCGAGCTGCGCCCGGAATCGATCGCGCACCGGCGCCCGGGTCCGGATCTTAAGCAGCTGTGACGCCCTCTAACCCCGCCGCAGCCGCCGGACAAGCTTGGTTGATGCACCTCATGGTGGAAAAAGGTGCCTCGAAGAATACGGTAAGTAATTACCGTCGAGACATTAACCGTTACGTTAATTGGCTTGCGGAATCTGGGATCACGGATTTGCGCCACGTAACCCGCTCGCACGTGGAGAACTACCTCGTTTACTTGCGTAAGAATCTTGCGCAGTCCTCTGCTAGTCGCGCTTTGGTTGTCGCTCGAGGGTTGCATAAGTTTGCCCTGGCCGAGGGGATGATTGAGGAAGACGTCGCGGCGGAGGTTTCCCCACCCAAGCGGGCGCAACCGCTGCCGGAGACTCTCAGCGTGGAGGATGTGGAGGCACTCCTCGATGCCATCCCTAGCGGAGATACTGCAACGCCCATTGATATCCGAGATCGCGCTCTATTGGAGATGCTGTATGGTACGGGCGCACGTATCTCCGAAATCATCGCGCTAAATGTGGACGATGTGACGGGTGAGGGGAGTGCTTCAGTTCGTGACATTGTGTTGTTGAGCGGCAAGGGCGATAAGCAACGGCTAGTTCCGCTGGGTTCACATGCGGTGACAGCGGTGGAGAACTACCTCGTGCGTGCCCGCCCTGTGCTGGCTACGGGAGCCTCTCACGCCCTGTTCCTCAATACTCGGGGCAAGTCTTTATCGCGGCAAAGCGCCTGGGCCGTGATCAAGACCGCAGCGCAGCGCGCCCACCTAAGTACTAAAATCTCTCCGCATACACTGCGTCACTCATTTGCCACCCATCTGCTCGAGGGCGGGGCTGATGTGCGTACCGTACAGGAGCTCTTGGGGCATTCTTCCGTGACGACGACACAGATTTATACCCACGTCACTGCGGATTCACTCCGCGAAGTGTGGCGCACTGCCCATCCACGCGCTTAAGAGCGCCTAGAATCGTCACGACTTCAACCTAATGAAAAGGATATTTATGGCTTCAACCACTTCTTTGTCCCAAACCTATCGAGCGGTTGCGCTAGCTTCCGTGCTCTCCGTAGGTTCCCTTTCCGGCGTCGCGTCGGACATCGTGAGCGCAACTGGGGTGCTGCCAGGGTTCGGTACGGCCGCCGCCTCTGCACAAGACGCCACCATTCCGGTGCCGGCTGGTCAGACGACGACCGTTTCGCTGCCAGTTCCTGTCGACGTCAACGTGGCCTCCGATGGTTGGAACGTCACTGCTTCTGGCGGCAGCGCTACGGTGACCGCACCACCCGCGGGAGGACAAATCAGTGTGCCGGTGACCTACCAAGGCGTGACCATGACCATCGTGCTCGTGGCCGACGCCGACGTTACTGCCGATGATCTCAACGACGCAGCTGAGAACGGGGATCCGGGCCAGCTCGGCGGTGAGCAGCAGGACCACGAGAACCCGGACAATCCCGGGGGCAACGGGGGACCGGCGGGGAGCGAGAACTCCGATGACAGCGCAGGTGGTGGTGAGCAGAACGGAGGACAGCATCCCGCCGATGGCTCGGCGTCCGCTGCGGATGGCTCTGCTCAAGGCCACGTGCCTCCTCCGCGAACAGGCCGCGGGTGGGAAGGAATTGATGATTCGAATACTTCCTATGTGAACCTGGAATCCACGATTGACGGCCAAACAATCACTGCCAAGCTTGGGCTCAAACAGGCTCTCGACCTGTACAACCGCTTCAAGCACCTTGAGGATGACGGAGTCACGCTGCGCTACCTCAACGCGGAAGGCGAGTTCGTAGAGGGGGTCAAACGGGAGATCGACAAAGGCTCGCGCACCATGACCCTGACCTACCCAGAGGGGGCGGAGCCGGACAATCCTTTCATCATGCAATTCGTGAACAAGGACACTCAGTCCGCTGAGCTGGTAGTGACGCTTACCGATCCAACCCGTGAGAGCGCGAGTGAGGTGCCTGCGGAGCAGCAGCTGGATTCTGATGCAGCTGACAAGGCCGGGGGAGAGGAACAAGGAGACTCGGGGCTTGGAGTTGGCGCACTTGCAGCAGGTATCGCGGGCCTCGGAGTTATCGCGCTCATCGTGTGGCTCGCGCTTAAGGGACGCCGGTCGAAGGGAGCACAGGAGGACGCCTAATCTAGGCCATGGACTTTATTCACCGGTTTTCCTTAGCTATAATCGCGGCGCAGGCACCCACGGGGTACCCTATAATCACAAGGATGTAAGAATGCGGCGCCGCGTGTTGCTGCAAAGCCGAAGCGGAAAGACCGCAAAGGGGCCGTACAGGTCAAGGAAGCAGGTGTGACTGTGAGCGACGAGGGACTGTTTGAGGCCTCGGAAGCACAGGTCGGGTTAACCGGCCGCCCACTGCGGGAGCTTCCGGAACCGGAGCCATTGGAAAAGCATGGTCCCGCCACGATTATTTCCATGTGTAACCAGAAGGGTGGCGTCGGAAAAACCACGTCCACCATTAACATGGGCGCGTGTTTGGCGGAGCTGGGGCGTAAAGTCCTCCTCGTTGACTTGGACCCGCAGGGTGCTCTTTCGGCCGGCCTAGGCCTGACCCACGACCAGATCCAGGACACCATTTATGACGTCATGCTTGATAGCGAAGTCTCAGTGCATTCCGCTATCGTGCACACCGGTGTGGCCGGGCTCGACCTCGTCCCCGCCAACATCGACCTCTCCGCCGCTGAGATCCAGATGGTCAATGAAGTTGGCCGCGAACATACCCTGGCTCGTGCCCTTCGCCCGGTACGCAAGGACTATGACTTCATCATCATTGACTGCCAGCCTTCACTGGGCTTGCTCACGGTCAATGCTTTGGCCTGCTCGCAGGGAGTTATCATCCCCATGGAGTGCGAGTTCTTTTCCCTGCGCGGCCTCGCGCTGTTGACCGATACCGTGGAGAAAGTAGCGGACCGCATTAACTTCGATCTCGAGGTCATGGGAATTCTGGTTACCATGTTTGATCGCCGCACCCGCCACGCCCGGGAGGTCATGGACCGCGTGGTGGAGTATTTCGGGGACAAGGTCTTTGACACGGTGATTACACGTACTGTTCGTTTCCCAGAGACGTCGGTAGCCGGCGAGCCCATTACTACCTGGGCTCCCAGCTCCCAGGCAGCCAAGCAGTACCGCGACCTGGCTAAAGAGGTCATCGAGCGAGCTAACGGCTAGTCGCTCATTATGACCCAACCGGAGATTACCGGCTTTCGCATCGCCCTGGGCAATTTTGAGGGCCCTTTCGACTTGCTGCTGCAGCTGATTCAGGCGAAGAAGCTGGACGTTACGGAGGTGGCGCTGTCTGAAGTTACCGATGAGTTCGTGGCCTATACGCGTGCTTTAGGGGCAACCGCGGATTTGGATGAAACCACGGAGTTCCTTCTTATCGCCGCAACACTTCTGGATTTGAAGGCCGCTCGATTATTGCCGCGTGGCGAAGTCGATGACTTTGAAGATCTTGAGCTCCTGGAGACTCGCGATCTCCTCTTTGCACGCCTTCTGCAGTACAAGGCTTATAAGCAGGTTGCCGACCAGTTCGCGCAATGGCAGCGCGCGGCCCAGCGGCGTTATCCGCGTGCGGTGGCGATGGAGGAGCGCTTTAGCAACCTTCTTCCGCCAGTCAAGATTGGGCATACTCCAGCCACGTTCGCCGAACTCGCAGCTGGTGTCTTCCGGCCCAAACCCCCGGAAGAGGTTGCCACAGGCCATATTCACCAGGTTGCTGTCTCCGTGCCGGAGCAAGCCGGAAAGATCCTCACGACGCTCAAGATGCTGGGCACAGGGCAATGGATGAGTTTCGAAGCCTTAACCAGGGACTGCACCATCTCTATGGAGGTCGTCGGACGTTTCCTGGCGTTGCTGGAGCTCTACAAGGCCAAAGCGGTTGATGCTTCCCAACCAGAGTCTTTGGGGCCACTTGAATTGTCCTGGACCGGGCTCGACGTGGACCCGGCCGTCGTCGCGGCGGCAAACTGGGATTAGGGTAGGCTACCGAGTCATGGACGATACGTCATCCTTGGCCCCCAGCGACCTCGTAGCCCCGAGCCGACAGGGAGCTTTGCCTCTTATTTCACAGTTGCGCTCACGCCTGGAGTCCATCCTCCTCGTTATTGATTCCCCAGCCAGCGTGGAGGAGCTGGCCCGTGTACTGGATGCGGAGGTCACCGTCGTCAGTGATACTCTGCGTGCACTAGAGCGCGAGCTGAGCGAGCGCGGCTCCGGCATCGATCTGCGTGAGACACCGGAGGGCTGGCGCTTTTATACGCGTAAAGAGAACGCAGATGCCGTCGAGCAGTTTGTTCTCGATGGCACCCAAACCAAGCTTTCCCGCGCGGCATTGGAGACCTTGGCAGTTATCGCATACCGCCAACCGGTCACCCGAGCCCAAGTCGCTGGCGTACGCGGCGTC
The DNA here is from genome assembly GCF_001813425.1 of Corynebacterium sp. HMSC056E09. Classification (NCBI taxonomy): domain Bacteria; kingdom Bacillati; phylum Actinomycetota; class Actinomycetes; order Mycobacteriales; family Corynebacteriaceae; genus Corynebacterium; species Corynebacterium sp. HMSC056E09. The sequence continues at coordinate 28,245 of NZ_KV812529.1, read as the reverse complement.
AACGTCGACGGAGTAGTTCGTACGCTCATGTTGCGGGGGCTCATCCGGGAGATAGAGAGCCCAGAGCCCTCAGCTGGCAACGCACATCACTATGAGACTACTGAGCTTTTCCTAGAGCTACTCGGTATTGATTCCCTCGAGCGCCTCCCGGATCTCGCTCCGCTGCTGCCAGACATCGAGCAGATCGACGAGGACTACTCATAAAGGCGCTGTCTGCGGTAGGATTGCGGCCGGACATCGGCGCGTTTCCGCGCGCCGCAAATTGAAGAACTATTGAGAGGACACATTCCCGTGACTCCACCCGCTCGCCGCGATGGCACACCGGAAAAGAAAAAGCGTGACAGCGACATGATCGTGTCGAACGCTAAGCCGGCCCGCCATCAGCATGTAAAGAAGAAGGCCACCGCAGAATCTATCGCCCGAGACTTGGGCGCGGACTGGCTGGTAGACGGTAAAAATAAGAAGGGCTCCCAGAACCAAGGCGAGCGCCTGCAAAAGGTCTTGGCAAAGGCCGGCGTTGCTTCGCGCCGCCATGCAGAGATCCTCATCGATGAGGGCCGCGTTGAGGTCAACGGCCAGGTCATCATCAAGCAGGGCACTCGTGTTAACCCCAACACGGACGTGATTCGCGTCGATGGCACACGCATCAACGTCAACGAGGAGACCCAATACTTCGTGCTCAACAAACCGCGCGGTATGCAGTCCACGATGTCGGATGACATGGGCCGTCCTTGCGTGGGAGATGTCGTGGCTGATCGCGTGGTAGCAGGCCAGCGCTTGTTCCATGTCGGACGCCTCGATGCGGATACCGAGGGCCTTCTCTTATTGACTAACGACGGCGAACTTGCCAACCGTCTCATGCATCCCAAGTATGAGGTGACCAAAACATACCTCGCGACTGTCCTTGGTGAAGCAGATAAGAAGCTCGTTCGTCAGCTGCGCGAAGGCATCGAATTGGACGATGGTCTTGCGCAGGCGGACTATGTGCAGATTGTGGACAAGAACCAGGGCTATTCGCTGGTGCGCGTCGAGTTGCACGAAGGCCGGAAGCACATCGTGCGCCGCATGCTTAAAGAAGCCGGGTATCCGGTCCAGCGTCTCGTGCGCACCAAACTCCACACGGTGCAGTTGGGTGATATGAAGCCCGGCTCCTTGCGTGCACTGAACTCCAACGAACTGACCAGCCTGTACAAGGCGGTGGGGATGTAATGATTTCAAATATGCCCAATCAAGGCCTCATTCTGGCTGTTGACGGTCCCTCCGGAACCGGTAAGTCCACGACGTGCCGAGCACTGGCCAAGAAGCTTGACGCCAAGTACGTCGATACCGGTGCAATGTACCGCGTGGCAACGCTTGCTGTGCTGCGCGCGGGTGTGGACCCAGCGGATACTGAGGCGGTGATTTCCACGACTGCTGACCTGCCTCTCGAGGTGTCTGATGATCCAGATTCCACCATGGTCGTCTTTGATGGCGAGGATGTCTCCCGCGTCATCCGAGAAGATGAGGTCACCCGCAATGTCTCGGCAGTTTCCGCCATTCCGGAAGTACGCCAAAACCTCGTTGAACTGCAACGTAAGCTTGCCGCCCAGGCTCACCGCGCGATAGTTGAAGGGCGCGATATCGGCACGGTTGTTCTTGCCGATGCCCCCGCGAAGGCTTTCATGACGGCTAGCGCCGAGGTCCGAGCACAGCGCCGTCATGACCAAAACCTGGCTGCCGGCATTGATTCGGATTTTGACTCCGTGCTTGCCGCCGTCGAACGGCGCGACGCCGCCGACTCTTCCCGCGCTACATCGCCGCTGCGCCCGGCGGAGGACGCGGTACTCGTTGATACGTCCGAGATGACCCGAGATGAGGTCCTTGACGCTCTCATTGCCGTCGTCAAAGAATCGGCTGCACAGGAGGCCTGACATGACTAATGAACCGCAGAATCCGGATGTAGATCCGGCGCAGCAGCCGGAAGACTTTGAGACGGAATTTCACTATCCGGCCGGAAAACTTGAAGAAGAGGTCGTACGCGATCCGCACGGCGGCTGGGCTCCGAAGGATTTCGACTCTGAAGACTTTGACTATGAATTCGACGAGTCTGAATTCAGCGAGGCCGATTTTGGTGAGGATGAGACCGAATTCGACGATGAGGCTCCGCTGAGCGAGGAAGAATGGGAAGCCCTATCCCACGCCTTTGGTGTCGGTGAAGGCCATACGGAGGAAAACCTGTGCACGGTGGCCGTAGTGGGCCGCCCGAACGTGGGCAAGTCTTCTCTGGTGAATCGCTTCCTTGGGCGCCGTGAAGCTGTTGTAGAGGACCACCCGGGCGTCACCCGTGACCGCGTGTCTTATGTAGCGGAGTGGAATGGCCAGCGCTTCTTTGTTCAGGACACCGGAGGTTGGGACCCGAACGTCAAGGGAATCCATGCCGCCATCGCCCGCCAGGCAGAGCAGGCGATGGAAACTGCCGACGTCATCGTATTCGTGGTGGACACCAAGGTGGGCATCACTGAGACCGATGCGGTTATGGCTCGGAAATTGCAGCGCTCCGAGGTCCCAGTCATCCTGGTATCCAACAAGTTTGATTCGGAAACCATGTATGCAGACATGGCCGAGTTCTACGCGCTTGGTTTGGGCGATCCGTGGCCAGTATCCGCTCAGCATGGTCGGGGCGGTGCCGACGTCCTCGATGAGATTCTCCGTTTGTTCCCTGCAGAACCGCGTCATTCCTCGATTACCTCCGGTCCTCGCCGCGTGGCGTTGGTGGGCAAGCCGAACGTGGGCAAGTCCTCCTTGCTGAACAAGCTGACGGCGGAGGAGCGCTCCGTGGTAGACAATGCTGCAGGCACCACGGTCGACCCAGTTGATTCCCTGGTGCAGCTAGACCAACGTTTGTGGAAGTTCATTGATACCGCAGGTCTGCGCAAGAAGGTTAAAAACGCGCAGGGCCACGAGTACTACGCCTCCTTGCGCACGCGCGGCGTGATTGATGCGGCCGAGGTGTGCGTCATGCTTATCGACGCTTCCCAAGAAGTCTCGGAGCAAGACCAACGCGTCCTCAACATGATTCTCGAGGCCGGAAAAGCCTTGGTTATTGCCTTTAACAAGTGGGACCTTGTGGATGAGGATCGCCGCTACTACCTAGAGCGCGAAATTGATGAGAACCTGCGCCACCTGCCGTGGGTGACCCGTGTGAATATCTCTGCTGAGACCGGGCGCGCCCTGCAAAAGCTTGAGCCCGCCATGATCGAGGCCCTAGAAAGCTGGGATCAGCGCGTGTCCACCGGTCAGCTCAACAATTGGATGCGTGACGCGATTGCCGCGAATCCACCGCCGATGAATAATAACCGCCTGCCGCGAGTGCTCTTTGCCACTCAGGCGTCGACGCAACCACCGACCATCGTGCTGTTTACAACCGGCTTCTTGGACGCTGGCTATCGTCGCTACCTAGAGCGTAAATTCCGTGAGCGTTTCGGTTTCCACGGCTCGCCCGTGCGCATCGCGGTGCGCGTGCGCGAGCGCCGCCAACGCCGATAGCTCCGCTAGCGGGCTGAAGGCGGAACCACGAAGAGGCCTCAAATCCACCCGTTTGCTTCGGCCCGCCGAGCAGCCTCGAAGCGATTTCCAGCCCGCGTCTTCGCCATGATGGCGGAGACGTGGTTGCGCACGGTCCCGCCGCTGAGGTGAAGTTGCGAAGCGATATCAGCGGAGCCGAGTCCACGGACTAACAGGCGGCATACCTCGATTTCTCGTTCGCTCAGTGGGTTGTCGGGGGCGAAGAGAATGTCCTGAGCAAGCTGCGGATCGATAACGCGCAAACCCGAATGGACACGGCGGATGGCATCAGCGAGTTCATCGGGAGGGGTGTCTTTGACGAGAAAGCCATCTATACCTGCTTCGAGAGCGCGTTTGACGTAACCGGACCGTCCAAATGTGGTGACGATAAGGCTCCGGCAGTCGGTGCTGGCGATACTCTTGGCAGCATCGATGCCGTTCATACCAGGCATCTCAATGTCGAGTAAAGCCACGTCAACGCTGTGCTTAGCGACGAGCTCCGCGACCTCTGTCCCAGAGGCACAGCCTGCAACGACTTCAATGTCCGGCTCGGTATTAAGGAGCGCGGTCAGCGCGCCGCGAACTAGAGACTGGTCCTCGGCAATGAGCACCCGGATGGCGTTCGTCAAAACTGCTTAACCTCCTGCGTATCAGGTCCTTTGAGCGTCACGCGGACTGTGGTCAAACCGCCGGCGCGCTCGATTGTGACCTCACCGCCGGCGGCTTCTGCCCGGCGGCGAAGACCTGCGAGGCCCGTGAGACCGGAAGCAAGTGCACGCGTAGCGTCTTCTGTGAAGCCACAGCCGTTGTCCATAACCTTGAGGGAGTTCTCCGTGAGTAGTACCCAGCATTCGGTAGCCCCAGAATGTCGCACGACGTTGGTGCTAAGCTCCCGTAACGCCCAGGAGAACAGATCTTCATGAGACTGTGGGTGCGTGAGGGTATCCGGAAGGTGAGTTTGTATTCCGGCGGTTTCGAGGATTCGGCGCGCAGCGTGAATCTCGCCGGCAAAGGTGGGGTTCTTCATACGAGTAACAGTCGAGCGGACTTCGGCGAGTGACATCCTTGACAGGGCGCTGATCTCCTCGAGCTCGGCAGCTGCCTTGGCGGGGTCGTGTTCGATGAGCCGACGGGCTACTTCGGATTTGAGGTTGATAGCAGTAAGCGAGTGGCCGAGAAGGTCATGGATATCGGAGGCAATATCTTCGCGTTGATGCGCCAGATCCAAATCATGGCGAAGAGCTGTCTCAGTGTCCTCGCGCTGGGACAACGCTCCGAGGACCAAGATGAGCAGCGGCCAGCCGAAGAGGATGATCGCGAGGTCCATAAAGCGAGGATTCTCGTAGATCCATGCGGGGATACCAGCAAGTATGCCGGTGAGCATAATAACCGTCGCGGCAGTCCTGAACGGTTGTGTATATGCTACGAGCGCTCCGAGATATGGGACGAAGGCGACAGCCCAGGCACCATATCCCGGAATAGATGCTAGGGCGAGTAGCGCGAGGATAACCCACCGAAGGGTGACGCGTTGATCCAAGGTCCAGCCGCGCGGAAAGAAGTCGACAGAACCAAAGGAGAGAAAATAGGCCACACAGAAAAGCACAGTGATGGCCACAGCCCAGGTCCGCTGAGCAGGCGTATAAGTGGGAAGGAACAAGACCTGGAGAAGGACAAGCAGGAGAAAGATCAACCAAATAGCTGCGAAAGCGGCATTGCGAACCTTGAAGCTACTCATCATGCTCGGTTCTTGTCGCGCTTGTGAAGAATCAGGCACAACCCGACGAAAACCATTGTCCATACAGCGATATTAACCCATGCGTACCATAGCGGGTCTTCAATAAAGAGCTGCTCGCTATTGATCATTTGGGCGCCTTCAGACAAAGGCCCACGCGAAAGAGCCTGTGCGCCGTACATCGGAGTGAATCGTCCGACCACGAGTAGCGATTCTTTTAGCGGCATGAAAACATTTCCGGCGAAGGCGAGAATGACAATAGTGGATGTCGTGATAGAGACGGTGTTTTCTGAGGGAAAGAGCATGGCACAGGCCATGCCGTAGAAGCCGAAGGGGATAGCGCAGGCGACGGTAGCAAGAAATGCTAATGCCCACTGGGTCGGTTGCATGCTTGCTGCGGTGAGTGCACCGGTAATGAAGACAGCGGCGATCGGTAAGATCGCGCGGACCGCGATATTGAGGAAATTGGAAATCCCTAGCTGGGAAGAGCGCAGGGGAGTGAGCGCCAATTGCCGGCCCCATCCTGCACGGTTTTCTGCAACCATGGAGCCGGCGGCGCCAACAGCACCTGTAGCACCGGCATAGAGCGCCATGCCGATCATCACCAGGGCAGCAACATTTCCGCCGTTAAACTCGACTTGGCCGTATTCTTGCATGGCGCCGAAGAGAATATAGAAGATGATTGGAAGGCCAACGCTGAAAAAGAGCGTAGGCAGGTCGCGACGTAGCCGCTTTAAGTCGTGGGCAGCGTAGTTGAGGGTGGTGCGAAGAGTAGGGTGCGCAGCGGTGTGGGGGCTCATGTGAAATCTCCTTATCGCGTGGTGTTACTGGATGTAGCGTTGTAGAGCTCGAGGAAGGAATCCTCCAAGCTGTGTCCTGTGATAGTGATGTCGCGAGCAGTGGTTTCGTTAAGCAGGTAGCGTGCCACCGCATCAGAGTCTCGAGCAGTGATGACCAGCCCCGTGTCTGTTTGCTCTTGGTGGATAGCTCCGGGAAGTAGGTTGGCCGTCAGCACATGTGGTACCTCGCCGGGAAAGGTGGCCCGGACGATGCGGGTGGAGTTGGAGTTGCGGATCTCTTCTGTCGAGCCATCGGCTTGAATGTGGCCCTTGTTGAGCATGATGATGCGCTGGGCAAAGGTCTCGGCTTCTTCTAGGTAATGGGTGGTGAGCACGATGGTGCGGCCGGCATCTGCCTCTTCGCGCATAGTTTCCCAGAAGTGGTGTCGGGCACCGGCGTCCATCCCCGTAGTTGGCTCGTCGAGAAGCAGCACTTGCGGATCTCCTAAGAGAGCCAGTCCGAAGCGAAGGCGTTGTTGCTCACCACCGGAACATTTGCTCACGCGGCGCGACAGGATATCTCCTAGATTTGCGCGCTCGATGATGTCGTCAAACGCACGGTGAGATGGGAAGGCCGCGCCGAGGAGCTCGAGGGTTTCCTTGACGGTGATGTTAGGAAGAAGGCCGCCGGATTGCATGACGGCTCCTATGCGTCCGCTTTTAATAGCGGTCTGTGGGCTTTCTCCGAGCACCTGGATAGTGCCGGATGTCGGTGTTGTCAGGCCCAGGATGAGATCAATAAGCGTCGTTTTTCCGGCGCCGTTCGTTCCCAGCAGGCCAACGATTTCGCCCCGATGAATGGAAAGGGAGACGTCGTGAAGCGCTTGTACAGGATTGGGCGAGGCCGCATTAAAAACCTTGCTGACGCCATTGACGTCAATGACTGGTAGGAGAGTGCGTGTTGTGCTCATATCTTCACGCTATGGTGGGCAGATATGTGCAGCGTAGACGTGGTGTCACCAATTAGACGTGACAGTTGTCATGGTTGGGGCGGGCTGGCTACTCGCCAGCGCGGGCCAATAAGAACGCATCCGTCCGATAAGGAATGCGAAGGACTTGGCCGGGGCGAAAGCCCATGTGTTCGAAGAGGTACCAGTTGAGGTTATGTGTCATGCGTTCATGGATCTTTTGGCCATTGCGAAGCCAATATGAGCGAGTATGCATAAGAGCATGAAGGCCTTCGGGGCTCAGCTCGTGTTCCCACGTCAAGCGGAGCTCTTGGCGAAGCGTCCATGGTTCACAAAAAGCGGGATAGAACCCGGGACGGTGGACATCTCCGGAATGCATGATGCGGGAAAGACGCAGGACCCACGGGTCCGCATTGACGTCCAGAGTGTTCCACACCAAGAGGACTTTTCCGTTGGGGCGGAGAACCCGGTCAAATTCTGCACAGGCTCGTTGGACGTCAACCCAATGCCAGGTCTGCGCGCAGGTGAGGGCGTCGAGGGAGGCGTCGGCAAGCGCAGTGTTCTCGGCAGTTGCACGCCAGCACGGCACCCCGAGGCGGTTTAGGACTCGGGTCATGTCAGGGGATGGATCGCTGGCGTAGACAACGGGGTTGCTTAGTGATTCAGTGAGCTTTCCGGTGCCTGCGCCAACATCGAGGACAGTCCGCGCGGAGGCAATGAGCCGTGATACCTCCTGCGGGTAACCAGGACGCACGTCATGATAGGCGTCGGCGCCGTGACTGAATGATTGGGCAGAACGAAGACGCTGCTGAACTGTGTTGAAGCTCGGTGCCTCTTTCCCCGAAGCCGGGCGATAGCTGGGGTAATGCTCGGGAACCGGGAAAGGGGATGAGGCGCTGGGGGAATCAGTTGATTCGGAAGGAGTTGGGCTCATGATGCTCCTAAATCTACCGCGGTGCTGCAGGTTCGTGGATGTCGGTGGGATGTTTTAAGGTGGACGAGGATATTTTCCCGAGGGCGAGCGTGGCGAGGCAAATGATGAGTGAAGATTCTGCAGCATGGCTGCGGTGTTCGCGCACGCTGGCTGGGATCATCTCAACCGCAGCTTGCGTCATGGCGCTGGTCTCGTGCAGCTCGCCTGAAGAAGACACGACTACTTCTCCATCAACAGCAGAGTGGAGAAGTGACCTCGGTTTTCCCGTCGCCCCTATGCTCGTTGGCCCCGACCCCGGGCACACGAAAAAAATGAAGTTGGCCTCCGGACGTAGTTTTCTCCTCCACGTGCCCGAAAACTACACTGCAGATCGATCCTGGCCGGTCCTGTTGTCCTTCCACGGTTATACAGATTCTCCGGAAAACATGGAGCAATACAGCCAGTTTGATGCGGCTGACGCCATAGTCGCCTACCCTGCAGGGGAAAATGCGGCGTGGGCTCCGGCACCTTATGCTGCTACCAGCGCGGAAGAAGACCTAGAATTCGTGCGAGCAATCGTGGACAGCCTGCGCGCGACTTATGAGGTAGACGATAACGCTATCTTCGCTGCGGGCCTGTCCAATGGAGGAGGATTCGCGGCATTCTTAGCCTGCCGTATGCCGGGGACGTTTCGTTCGGTAGCTACTGTATCGGCGGCTTATTACGAAGGCATCCATACGGATTGCTCAGACAAGCCTGTTGGCCGTTTGGATATTCACGGTACAAAAGACCCCGTTGTCAACTATGAGGGCGGCGTGCGGCACGAGACTGCTTATGCTTCGGTCGCAGAAGTGCTCGGGCAGCATCAGCGTCGTAACAAGTGTCGTGGCGACGTTGAGTCCGTACGTCTCACAAACGGTGCCACCAGAGAGACATGGACTGCCTGCCAAGCACCGCTGCAGCACATTCGCATCGAAGGCGGATCCCACGTGTGGCCTGGTGGAAACAACGCTACGAAAACTGAGGTGGGTAAAGGTTTTGCCACCGACGCGGTACTAGACTTCTTCGGTATCCCCGGCCGGCCTGCAGACACCGAGGAACACGGAGTGGCCTAGGATTGATTCCTTCGTGGACTACTCGCTCAGCGTGTAGTGATTAAAGGGGATGCCGAGGGAGCGAACCCGCGCTAAGCAGATATCTGCCACCGTTTTATAACCAGCTTGGTGCGCGGCACTGGTGGTTTCCGTGGGGGCCGGAATCTGTACGAGGTGAAAGGAGCGTTGGCCGCCATCCTCGCGATTGAGCTCGACGACGGCCTGCGCGGTGGTGCCAGAGCCAGCAAAAAAGTCGAGGACTACCGCGTTGGGGCCGCCGGCGATTGCGATGAGGTGCTTGATAAGCCGCACTGGTTTGGGAAAATCGAATACGCCTTTAACACCGAGTGCCTCTTCAGCGTCACGACGGCCTGTACGGGTTACACCGAATCGTTCCCCGTCCAGTATGGAGCGTGGGCGCGCACCCTTCTTTTCATAGTTTTTGGTATAGACAAAGCCGCGTCTGAAAACCAGGTCGTCATAGTGCTTATCAACTTTGTCCCGCCCCCAACGCCAGCGCGCGACCTTCGACTTCCCGTCGGGTTGATGAGGCCAGTATTTATCACCATTCGGACCGACGATGGGAAAGTCGAGGCTTGGTAGATAACCCAAGGTCTTGGAATCTAGGCGAACGAGGGAATAGTTACCCTTCTCATCGCGATGGTTGTAGCGGGTCGATGTCTGCGCCCCTAGATCAACATTGAACCCGGAGTTTTCCGGAGATTTAGCGTAGCAAAGGACATATTCGTGCTCTTGGACGGCATATCTTGAATCATTCTTTCCAGTACCGCCTTTTTTCCAAATGAGCTGGCTTGCAAAGCAATCCTCGCCGAAAACCTCGTTGAGGAGTAGGCGTACATGGGCACATTCTGATTCGCCGATCGAAACCACGATGAATCCTGTGTCTGCGAGTACTTCACGCGCAAGGATCAGTCGCGGAAGCATCATAGAAAGCCATTCGGCATGCCATTGACCAAAGTGCTCTGAGCGCATTTCTCGCCGTTGGCGGAAGTTGTCGCGATAAACAAAATCCTTGCCGGTGTTATACGGCGGGTCGATATAGATGACGTCGGCCTTCATACCGCGGGCAACAAAGCTCTTGAGCGCGGATAGATTATCGGCGACGGTGACTGAATTGGTGGTGGAATCCGAGCCGCTTATCAACGTTTGCCTCCCCGCAGCTTGAGAGGCAGCAAGCGCAGCGGCAGCATTCTTTCCGGGCCACACTAAGCCAAAGGCTGAGTCATCGTTTGTGGGTATTTCTAGCCCATGAGAGGGCGTCGAAGAATCAGGTTGTGTAGCGGGTCGGGGAGTTGGCTCAGAATGAGGGGAAGGCATTGTGGGCAGGTTTGTACTTTGGCGATTGATCTACGGACGAGGGTATGTGCGTTAATTATTGCGCAAAGAACTGAGCGCGGAGCGCAGCCAAAGAAGTGTGTCCTAGAGTGCACAGCAATGCTAACGAAAGCGCGCCTGCTTTTACCAAGTTGTTGAACGAAAAGGGGTAGGTGGAGGGGGTAAACGGATGCGCCGACCCTGAGAATTCTTAGAGTGCTGCTTTGGGTGGGAACGGTACGTCTCATAACTAGGGTGATTAATAACTCGTGTGGCGAAGACTCTGGTGCGTCGGTACGGTGGAGTCTCGTGATGGCTCGCAACGTGAATGCCGCGGTCGATAGTGCACTTGTTCGTAGTGTGCGGAGCCGATCGATGGGGTTCACGCCTACTGATCGGTTGTAGCCGCAGGCGTATTGACACGTTGGTAGCTAGCACGGTTAGAAACAGTAAAAGCAACGAAAGGATTGTAGGAATGGGTATTTTTGACAAGGCAAAGGACGCGCTGAACTCCGATAAGGGCGAGCAGGTTTCGGACAGCGCACTGGACAAGGGCGCTGATCTTGCTAAGGGTAAGCTCGGCGAAGATAAGGCCGATAAGATTGACTCTGCTCGCGACCAGCTCGATGATCGTATCGGTAACGAGGGCGCTTAAGTCCTAAAAATTGAGGGCGGAGGCAGTGTGCCTGGTACCCTGACGTCGCAGGAGTAAGAACCCACTGCCTCTGAAATGCCACGCTAGGCTCGCTCTATAAGTCCTGTCCACGATGTGGGCAGGACTGTATAAGTTTTGTAGCAATGTATATGTTGGTTTCGGCTGGGACATAATATGGGCGAGTTGATAGAGAAAAGGAATCTGAGAGAAACCTTTAAATCCTCCTATGTTGTGTTTATGAATATAAAATCGGTCATTTCCTAGGTAGGCTGAACACTGTGAATACTTCAGTAGGTGTGGAACAAAGTAGCCAGCCCTTTAAGCAGCTTCTGATTGAGCAAGCTGGCCGGGTCATTGCTAAGGCGGGCATCGATGAAGTGCGCCTTCGGGAGGTTGCTGACCAGGTTGATGTGCCTCTTGCGGAAGCTCAGGCACTTTTTGCTTCCGAAGCGGAACTCGTCGAGGCAACTAAGCACTCTCTCAATGATGCACTGACGTCAACTATTGATGTGCACCTACAAGGATTGCCCGAAAATGCGACCGCGGTAGATAAGCTTCGTGCTACCGCGCTGTCCTACTTTTCTTTTGCGGTCGAGGACCCATCCTCTTTTGCGGCTTTTACTGCTGTCTACGCTTCTCCCCGCACGGGATTGACGGCTGAGGACTTTGCTAGCCGTGATGGAGAGGCTGACACCTGCCCCATTATGCGTATTCTTTTTGACCTGACTAAAGACGCTATTAAAGAATCCGGCGGCACGGAGCTCGATGCCTATGGGACGCTGCTCTCCGCTCTGTCGATATTCTCCCACCTACACGGCGTTACACAGCTTGCAGCCGAAGGGATTCTGCGCTACCTCTCGCCAGCGGCGAAAAAGCAAACCTTTAGTGCTGTCATGGATACGCTGAGCGTTGGTCTTTATCCCTTTTTTAGGGGCGAGCGTATCAAGCGCGCCGAACCTTGCGGCCTGGCAGGGGAGCAGCCTGAAACACTCCTAATCAGTGCAGAAAACTTTCCGCGGGGGACTGAAGAAGAGCAGCGGAGAGCTCTGCTCCGAGGTGCCGTTGAGGAGGCTCTAGACCACGGCGTGACTGGCTTGCATATCGGTGGCGCCGCAAAACGAGCAGGACTTAGCGTCCAAGAGGCTGAACACCTTATTGAAAGCGACCAAGAGCTGGCGAGTTTCTTGGAGCGCTATTTGGACAAAATCAACTATGAGTTCATTTACCGTCAGGTAGCCGCGTTGCCGCAGGACGCTAGCGCAGTGTCGAAGATTAAAGCTACGGGCTATGGATATGTCTCGCATGCTTTGCATGACCCGCAAGGATTTGAGGCGCTCATTAAGATCGCATCCGGCCCGATCGTGCCCATGTCGTTTGAGGATGACTTCCTGCCAAACGCGAATAAAGCGGTCGAGCTTCAACGTGATTTCAGCGAGTTCGGCCGAGCCTTTGGGTTCATTATGTCTCTCGTACGCGAGGCTATCGATGAGGTGGACGGGCCGCGCACTCCATGGGTTCTTTTTACATTAGTGATTTCAGTGTGGGCTGGCGCCCACGGTCTTGCCATGCTGAGCACCAACGGGCCATTGCGTGGGTATAATTCCGATTTTATTTTTGGAATTCTGACTCAGTATATGGATATCGAACTCGGCGGCATCATGCGAAGCCTCAATGGCATGGCAGGCTAGTTCAGTGAAATGAGCGTGCGGGATGCTCAACTGAGAGTGATTCGCATCATATTCCTCCCCACTTTCTTAGAGTGAAAGTGGGGATTCTTTTGTCAATATCTGAGGGTGGCTGCACCTTGTCGGGGTGGTGTGGACGTGGGCTTTGGCTGGGCGCATTCATTGCGTGAAGGGGGTAGAAATCGGTCTGGAGCGACTAATGTTTATGGCGTGAACTGCAAAGATGTCGATGGCCGGTGTCTCTGAATGGGGGTAGCAAGTAGTTGCTCAAGTGTAGAAAATATACTCTGCAGGTTGTATGGTGGCCACGTCCGAACTTTAATCGCAAGCCTTATAAGGCTAAGCGGGTTTTCACTTCAGTTTAAGAAAGACTAACTATGCGCCCTACTCGCTCTCGCATTGTCGCCACTGTAGCGGCAGTGGCTACCTTTTCTTCCGTTATCGTTGCTCCTCAGGCAATTGCGGTAGAGGAACCGGCAGAATCTTCCTTCGTTCACGAGGAGAATGGCACTGGCACTCTTGATGTCAACGGCACTGCCTTCGACGAAGACGGCAACCTGGTTGATGAAGACAACGCTGGTGATAACGCGATTGAAGAGCTTGACCGCGACTCTCGCAACAACGACATCAGCTTTTATGACGCGGAAAACAGCAAACCGACGACGCTTGATGAGCTGAAGAGCACTGAAGCATCGACGGCTGACGCTTCGATCAAGGTCGTCGAGAAGGACGGCAAGCTGGTCTGTGAGATTTCTGATGCTCCTGGTAAGGAAGGCGAGATTCTTGAGCGCAAGCTCGACCTAGCTCGTGCATTCTATGATGGCGGCAACAAGCTGCTGCAGACCGTATGGGAAGTTATTCCTGTTGTCGGCGATCTCGTCCCGTCGGACTTCATCAAGAAGATTGGCGCAAGCTCGTGGGAGCGGATCGCTGAAATGGTCCGTGAAGGCGAGAAAGACAAGGATGTCACGTGGGACCTCGCACGTGCGCAGGGCATGGCTATCGCAAAGATCGAGAACTCCGATGCTGATGTCGATTTGAAGAACCCGGATGCGGCGAAGAAGACCGTCTCTGGGCTCATCAAGTTTGCTGATGGTGCTTTCGGTACTGGAGTGGCTACCGTATTGAAGGTTTTTAATGCCGCCGTTACGATTGCTGGCCTTTTCCCGGGCGCTAGTGCCGCTAAGGACTTGAAGCTGAGCGATACTCAGCGCAAGGAAATTGAGTCCACCCTGTCTGGTATCTCGACCGCGGCTTCTGCGTTGGCCGAGGTTAACGCACCGGCTGGACAGAAGTGTGCGGACATGCTCAATGGCAAGCAGGTCAGCGACGAAGCGCCGGATTCCACCTCGACAACCGAGTCCTCTGAGCCTTCTGAGTCCGCCGAGCCTTCTGATTCCGAGAAGCCCTCCGAGTCCACTGAGCCTTCCGAGTCGAGTGAACCCTCCGCATCAGATGAGGCTTCTGAGTCCGCAGAGTCGACTGCGCCTGAATCTACTGAGTCCGAGGCGGCCGAACCTGAGGATCCGACGGAGGAATCCGAGCCTGCTTCCACTACCTCGGCCCCTGTAGATTCCGATGATGAGGATAATAACGGTGAAGACGGGGAGCCTGGCCGTGATGGCAAGGACGGTGCCGACGGCAAGGATGGCCGCGATGGACGCGACGGTGAGGACGGCCGCGATGGGCGTGATGGCAAGGACGGCGCCGACGGCAAGGATGGCCGTGACGGTCGCGACGGCCGCGATGGGCTTGACGGCAAGGATGGCATCAACGGCCGCGATGGCGTCGACGGCAAAGATGGTAAAGATGGTGAAGACGCTGATATGTCCTCCGCTGTTGGTTACTCATTCCTTGGAGCGATTCTCGGTGGCGGTCTAATCGTTTCCATCTTCGGCGCTATTGATTACCTCTACCTGCTGGGCTACCTGCCCAAGGAAGGCATTCCGTGGCGCGCTAACCGCTAAGACCAACTCGTAGTTCCAGCCTGAGCAGAGAAATCTCAGGCAGAGCAATACAGAACAGCCCCATTGCATCCGCAGTGGGGCTGTTTGCATGAGCGATTGAGGGGTAGGCAAGCGCAGCATTGGGCCAAAGCTTGCTGTTTATAGCAGCGTGAGTGCGTATTTCAGAGCTGCCTGTGATGGCGTTTGCCCTTGTGTTGGGCTGGCACAACGAACACAGCGGTGTTGACCAGATGGTTTATCGCAATAAGAGCAGCATTCCTGTGGCGGTTCTAGGCGATGAGTAGGTCGTAAACACCGGACTATAGAGTGGGAAGCGTGACTGCAACAGTCCTTTAAGCACTAATTTCTTTTTCATGCGCCACGCCGTCCGCGGTGCCGCCGACCCATTGGAGGTGAAGTAGGTGGGCAAATCATCTCAGCTCGCAACTATGAAGAGCTCGCGGAGGCGGCCGCGCCGGTGGTGGGAAATCGGCGTAATCCTGCTCGTCGTCGTGATCATCGCCGGCAGCGTACACGTGGCGCGTAATACCGCAGGGATATCCGTGGGAGAGTTGGACCCGATTGATCGGCGCGCCTTAGAGGAGTACTCGGAATACGCCGCTGCCGTCGCAGATCGTCCGGAGTCGGCGGCCTGGCTCAATGCGGCCGCTACCGAGTTCCCCACGCTGCTAATCAGCAGGAAGACCCACTTTTCCTACCTGATCAACCCCTCCCAAGAAGTCTCTTCGCCCTTCGCTGCCCCTGTAGACATGGGCGATAACCCCGCCGGCCTCGAAGTCTATCGGTTGGACCGGATCTACCCGAGGCTGTGGCCGATTAAGATTGCCGGCGGCAACTTCAACACGGTGGGCGAGACCACGACGGTCCAGGGGAGCGATGTCTACTACCTCAAATTCGGCGAGGATAATTTTGACAAACAATTCTCCTCAGAACACTTCATTACCTTCTTCGCGCATGAATCCTTCCACTTCTACGGTCAAGCTCGGTGGGCTTTGGACTCGCGTGTCTTTGGCGAGCTCTCCCCGCATGGGGTGGAGCTGCTCGACGAGAGAATGCGGCTGCTCGATGCAGTCCGCGACGCGGGTGCAGACCAAGCTCGGCTGAGGGAACTGGCCACAGAATTGCTCGCTCTGGAAAAGGAACGCCTAGCTGCAGATCCTGACTACGTCAGCCAAGAACGCTGGATGGAAACCGTGGAAGGCACGGCTACCTACCTCGGGATAATGGCCTCACGTGCGGTGGGGTATGACTTTGGCCCGATGTACTTCGACAACACTAAGGAAGCGCGTTTCACCGACGTTGTTCCGTTCCTAGAGTCCGGGCAGATCGACAATGACTTTCTGCGCAATCGATTGCCATATGAGGCCGGCGCTCAGTTGTGTTTGCTGCTTGCAGCATTAGCGCCGAGCGGGGAATGGCAGGCCTTTCTCAATGAACAATCTCCGGATTCTCACCGCACGCTTATCGACGCCCTGGGCCACGTCCTTAGCCAAGAGAAGTAGATCCGCTAAACAGGGCCGCCAATAAACTGGGCGAAAAAGAAAGGCTGGTCAGAAAAGCTCTGACCAGCCTGGATGCTGTCGGACTAACAGGATTTGAACCTGCGACCCCTACACCCCCAGTGTAGTGCGCTACCAAACTGCGCCATAGTCCGCCGCCGCACCATTTGGTGCAACTGCTACAGATTACACCAGCGGTATTCGCTTCGACAAATCCCAGGTTGACGCGTGTTTTGAAGGCTCTAGAACTCGCCGGTGGAGTAGACCCACTGCCCGTCTTGTCTGCGGAAAAAGGAGCGTTCCCGCTGAGAGCCTTGTGCGGCGCCCTTATAGAAGGCCTCGAACTCAACGACGCCGGTATCGTCCAAGGGGCCGCCGGCGACGGTATCGATAATATCGAGGCGGTAAAAGCGGATGCCGTTATCTGCGAGGTTGAGGCGCTCAGGGCGGGTCTCTGGGTCCCAGGTACGGAGCAAATAGTCCTCATCGCCGGTCACGAAAGCACTGAACCGCGAGCGCATGAGTGCCTCCGCCGAGGGTGCGGGCGTGCCGGCGTGGTAGCGCGAGCAGCACTCGCTAAACGTCAAGCCGGTTCCGCAGGGACAGCGGGCAGCCGGATCAAGAGGGTTGAGAACAATCATGTGAATCTATTGTGCCGCGGTTGTCACGGTGGTGGTCACCTCGACGGTGAGGAGGGAGTCGATGGTGGTGGACGTGGAGGCGTCGCCAAGCGCGCGTTGTTGATCCGCGCTAAGGGAGGCAGGAAGTGTCACCGTACGTGTGAATCGGGATTCGGACTCTTGGGTAATGCTGACGGACACAGCTTCGAGAGCCTTCGCGCCGATCTTCTGTGCCTTGCCCGCCGCCTTGATGGCCTGGGTGCTTGCCACAGCCAGTGCGGACATGAGGAGGCCTTCAGCGGTAAAACCTTGGCCCTTGCCGCCGCTTTTCTTCGTGCGGTCAGCGGTCACAGAACGGTCGTTGTGGCGTACTACGACGCCCATCCTCGTGCCCACCGCAGGGATTGCCACCGCGGAGTCATCTGCGACCGGCGCGGGAAGATTCTCCGGAACGATGAACTGCTCCGCCCACGCGCCAATCAGGTCCGCAGCGCGTGCGGCGGCGCCTTGCTTGGTGACGAGGTGATCAGCCTTGTCCAAGGCGACCAAGGACTTGGGGTAGCGCGTGGTGCGGAAAATGTTCTGCGCATTGTCGATGCCAACGGTCTGATCAATGGGGGAGTGCAGCACCATCAGGGGCTTGCGTAGGCGCGGAAGGTACTCCTCCGGGTTGGTCTCAGCAAGGTCTTCGAGGAAAAGGCGCGAAATGGTTAGCGCGCGGCCGCCCAAGGTGACCTCTACCTCGCCATTGGCGTCGACCTCGCCAATCTTGTCGGCGTAGTGCAGTACAGAGTGCGCGGGATCGAAAGGAGCGCCGATGGTGGCGACGGCCTTAAGGGAACGAATGCCGTTGGCCGCCGCGAGGGCAGCGGCGCCGCCCAGCGAGTGCCCCATGAGGAGCTGCGGTGCGGAGTAGTTCTGGGCCAGCCACTCGGCGGCGGCCTGGATGTCTGCAACGTTTTGGCTGAAACAGGTATCAGCGAAATTTCCCTCGGACTGTCCCAAGCCTGGGAAGTCGAAGCGCAGGGTGGCGATGCCAAAGTTTGTCAGCTGCTTGCTCACGCGGGCGGCGCCGGGGGTATGGCGCGAGCCGGCAAAGCAGTGCGCAAAGATGGCGAAGGCTTGCGGAGGGGAGTCTGGGAAATCGATGGTTCCGGCCATCGTGGTACCGGTGCTGGAGGGGAGCGACACGTTCACGGATTGCATGCCCACAAGGATATAAGGGCAACTGCACGCCTGCGAACCGGGGTTGACTAAAGTCGATAGAAGACCTGTATGACGCACAAGGATGGAGGAGTGCTCATGGGCGCATTCGATTGGTTCTGGAAGGCAATGGGCGCGCAGTCCGAGCGCAACAATAAAAAGTCGAAAGCCGTCGTCACGGCTGCGGATTCCGCGGTGGAAGAAATTGCCAACCTATCGGATGCAGAGGTTGCCACCACCGCACGGGAATGTGTGAAGGATGGCACGATTGCGGATAAGTCGCGTTTCCTCGCTGCTCTGGCCGTGGCCAGCGAACGCAAGCTCGGCATGCGCCCATTTAATGTCCAGTCCCAAGCCGTTCTCCGCTTGCTTGAGGGTGATGTCATCCAGATGGCCACCGGTGAGGGAAAGACCCTGGTGGGCGCAATGGCCGCGACTGGTTTTGCGCTGACCGGAAAACGCGTCCACCTGGTGACGGTCAATAACTATCTAGCGGCGCGCGATGCCGAGTGGATGCGCCCGCTCGTGGAGTTCTTCGGCCTCACGGTGGCCTCGGTCACCGAGAAGCTCGGCCCGGAGGAGCGCCGCGCGGCTTACCTATCTGACATCATCTATGCGCCAGTCAACGAGCTCGGTTTCGACGTGCTACGGGATAACCAGATCACCTCCCGTGAGCAGACGGTGCAGGCGCGCGCAGATGTTGCGTTGGTGGATGAAGCGGACTCCGTGCTTGTCGACGAAGCCCTCGTCCCCCTCGTCCTCGCCGGAAACCGCCCGGGTGAGGAGTCCACAGGCCACATCACCAACGTGGTTTCGCGCCTGCGCGAGGAACAGGACTACGTTATTGCGGAGGACGGGCGCACGGTAGCGCTGACCGACGATGGAGCGGCGCGAGTCGAGCGCGAGTTGGGCATTGATTCGCTCTACTCCGAGGAGAATATCGGCTCCGTACTAGTCAAAGTGAACTTGGCGCTGCACGCGAAGGCGCTGCTCATTCGTGACATTCACTACATCATCACGGACGGAAAGCTGCAGCTTATCGACGCCTCCCGCGGCCGCGTAGCCGAACTGCAGCGCTGGCCCGACGGCCTGCAGGCCGCTGTGGAGGCCAAGGAAGGCTTGGAGGTATCGGAAGGAGGGCGCATCCTCGACACCATTACGCTCCAGGAACTCATGCGCCGTTACCCGTTGGTGTGCGGGATGACCGGTACCGCTGTGGAGGCGACCGATCAGCTACGGCAGTTCTATAACCTCCACGTATCGGTCATCGATAGAAACAAGGAACTGCAGCGCTTCGATGAGGCGGATCGCATCTATGCCTCGGTGGATGAGAAGTCCCGCGCCATCGTGAACGAAATCGTCGCGATCAACAGCACCGGCCAACCAGTTTTGGTGGGCACCCACGACGTCGCCGAATCCGAAGATCTCGCCGCTGCGTTACGCGAACGGGGGATCGAGGTAAACGTCCTTAATGCGAAGAATGACGAGGACGAGGCGCGCATTGTGGCGGAGGCTGGCGACGTCGGCCGTGTCACCGTTTCCACCCAGATGGCGGGCCGCGGCACGGATATTAAGCTGGGCGGCGCTGATGAGTCTGACCGCGATGCCGTCGTCGAGAGGGGTGGTCTGGCGGTGCTCGGCACCTCGCGGCACCGTTCCTCGCGTCTGGATAACCAGTTGCGCGGTCGCGCTGGCCGCCAGGGAGATCCGGGCAAGTCCATCTTCTTCGTTTCCTTAGAAGATGACGTGGTTAAACAGGGTGGGGAAGATGAATCCTTGTCCGCCCGCCCCGATGCCGACGGGCTCATCGAATCCAAAAGGGTTCGTGATTTCATTGCACACTGTCAGCGCGTGACCGAGGGGCAGCTTCTAGAGATTCACGCGCAGACCTGGAAGTACAACCACCTGCTCGCAGATCAGCGCATCATCATTGATGAGCGGCGAGCTAAGCTGCTCGATACCGACCAAGCCTGGCAGGAGCTGGCTGAGCGGGCACCGGAGCGTGCTGCTGAGCTTCGTGACGTCCCCGCTGAAGCGCGCGAGCGGGCGGCCCGTGAGATTATGCTCTTCCACCTCGACCAGGCGTGGGCCGACCACTTGGAGTTGATGGATGATGTGCGGGAATCTATCCACCTACGTGCCATCGCCCGCGAGACGCCAATCGACGAATACCACCGCATCGCGGTGCGCGAGTTTAAAGACCTAGCGCAGCGCGCGGTTAATGACGCCGTTGATACTTTTAAAACCGTGCTTATCGATTCAGATGGCGCCCATCTAGAGGATCACGGCCTGTCCCGCCCGAGCGCAACGTGGACTTATATGGTCTCCGATAACCCACTATCAGGGGGCGGAAACTCCGTGCTCAAGGGCATAGGAAACATTTTCCGTTGATGTAAATTGCGGAGAGGCGACTCGCGCGGGCGGCGGAGTCGCTAATATGGAATGAGTCAACATTGATCCGACCCTTCGGAGGTAAAAATGAGCGAGAATACCGGAACGCCGGAACCGCAGGCAGAAACTACTTCTGTCTTCCGCGCAGATCTTCTCAAGGAGATGGAAAACGGCACCGCGGCGGGTTCTGACGCCTCCGTTGCTGGAGCTGAGAACTTGGCTGAGGGCCAGGCACTGCTCGTCGTCAAGCGCGGTCCCAATGCAGGCGCTCGCTTCCTGCTTGATCAGCCGACCACCACCGCCGGCCGCCATCCAGAGGCTGATATCTTCCTCGATGACGTCACCGTGTCTCGTCGCCACGCGGAGTTCCGCGCGAAGGACGGTCAGTTTGAGGTAGTCGATGTCGGATCGCTCAACGGAACCTACGTGAACCGCGAGCCGCGCAATGCTCAGGTACTCGAAGTGGGCGATGAAATCCAGATTGGTAAATTCCGCTTGGTATTCATTGCCCCGAAATAAGGCAGTGCCTGTCCTAAAGAACTAGGGGAGAAGGCCGGGGGAAGCTTCCACCTGAGCTCCCCTTTTGTCATAGTGAAATCGTGAAGAAAGCAGTAGTAGTCCTATCGTGAGCGCACAGAAGTCCACCGCCGCTGCCGCAGCAGCGTCTTCCGTGGTCAAGAAGACCAAGCCTGCTAAGCAGAAGCCCATGTCTATTGGCGTAACGCTGAAGCACGTGCAGAAGCAATTTCCGGATGTGACGGTGTCGAAGATTCGCTTCTTGGAATCTGAGGGGCTGATTACTCCAGAGCGCACCGCGAAGGGCTACCGCCGCTACTACCAGAAGGACCTTGATCGTCTTCGCTATATTCTGACCGCGCAGCGCGATCACTATACGCCGCTCAAGGTTATTCGGGAACAGCTAGACGCGATGGATTCGGGGCAAGTTACCGCCATCGTGTCCTCCCAGGCCGAGGCCCTCATCAGCGCCGAGCAGCTGCGCGCGCCGGTGGTCACTCGGCTTACCGACGCCGATGTGGCCGACCAAGCAGGCACTACGCAGGAAAACATCGCCAAGCTGGTTTCTGTGGGACTGATTAAGCCGGATCCGGCGGGCTTCTTTGATACGGATGACGTGTCCATCGTGGCCGCGGCCGTGGCGCTGGAATCCTTCGGGTTTGAGGCGCGACAGTTGAAGTCGCTGCGCAATGCTGCCCGCCGCCAGGCGGACATGATTTCGCAGGTGGCAACGCCGGTGGCGCATTCGAAGTCTGATACTGCCCCGCAACAGGCCGAGGAGCTTTCTCAGCAGATGGCGGCCCTTGTTCTGTCGCTTCACGGGACGTTGGTCAAGACCGAGCTTCGTGACGAATTCCGCCCTTAAACCATACGGGCTTTTATTTCCGTAAGTTTGGCGCCGACTTTTCTACGCCACTTAACCGGCCCGACAACCATGTGCAAGGAATGTGTGTAAAAGTGGATTCCATGAACACTGAAGTATTGAAATTTCTAGGTATCCACCCCGTTGGCCCCGAAAATAACCTATGTGCTCTTTTCTATTGGGCGGAGGCGGACCGGCACGTGCCGGTCTGGGTCTCACCCATCGACGGCGCGCGTGTCCTCCAAGTACTTGAGCGGCACTTTAATGCGCGCCCAAGCACGTATGAACTGCTCATCGCCTTTGCGGATCAGCTAGATGGCATCGAGCATATTTGCGTGTCCGAGTACCGTAAGGGCGTTTTCATGGTTGATCTCCTGGATGGTACCGGCGAAGAGCACGATGCCCGCTTGTGCGACGCTCTTGTCCTCGCAGATCACTATGGGTTGCCCATTCATTTTGAGAAGGATGTGCTCGACGAGGTAGCCATTTACATTAGCGATGAGGACCTTAAAGAATATTACGGCCTAGAACGCGAGGCAGAATCCCTGGAGACGTTCCCGGAGAAGCGCATGCGCGAGTTTAAGGAGCGCCATTCCCAGCAAAGCGCGCTGGAGGACGATGACTTCGAGCAGATGATGCGTGATTCCGGAATCTCCGAGGAAGATTTGCTCGGCGGCAAAGATGGTGAAGAGGAGTAAAAGGGGAGTTTAAGCTCCCTTCCACATAATTCAGCCCTAAGCCCTGATCCCAGCTAGACATTAGAAGCGGCGCCCTCTGTGGCGTCGCTTTAGTCGTGCTACCACTGAATTTTTTAATGACACGCGTGTGACTAATGATGACAAAGTGACTCAAAAAGTCTAAAGTTCTACTAGAGGTTCACGGAGGACGACTCTTGACGCGGTCGCTGACGTGCCCTTTAATAGAAAAATAGAACTCCCCTCAAGTATCACTGGAGTAATTACGTGAGCAGTAAGAATAACCGTCCCGAGTCCAGCGCACTGCCGCTCGAAGATTTCGCAGCCAACGACTACGTTCAGGAATCCCTTTTTGATGTCGGGCCCGACGAGGAGCTGGGCTACCGCGTGCCCATCGCTTGTCAGGTAGCCGGCATTACCTACCGCCAGTTGGACTACTGGGCGCGCACGGACCTGGTGAAGCCCTCGATTCGCACTGCTCGCGGCTCTGGTTCCCAGCGCCTGTACTCCTTTAAGGACGTGCTGGTTCTCAAGATTGTCAAGCGCCTTTTGGACACCGGCATTTCTTTGCAGAATATTCGCCTCGCGGTGGAATCCCTGAGGGATCGCGGAGTTAATGATCTTGCTGAGCTCACCCTCGTCTCCGACGGCACCACGGTTTATGAGTGCCGCTCGAACGACGAAGTCATCGACCTTCTTGCCGGTGGACAGGGCGTGTTTGGCATCGCTGTCCCAGGCATCCTGAAGGAGCTTTCCGGAACCATCACTTCCTTCCCGGCCGAGCGCGTTGTGGAGGACGAAGAAGTCGACGTTGTATTTGGCCTCGACGAACTGGCTGCTCGGCGCAAGCTCAAAACCTCCTAAGGAAGCCATCCGCCGCCGCTCCTCTTAGTCACTGCAGCTCACGTCAGTGCTCTAGAGGAAGCGGCGGCTTTTTTGATGTGCGGCGTCGATGCGCCTGAAGTGTCCCGGTTATCGTGCCCCGGCGGCGTTGGCGATGGCCTTTTTGTCCTCTTGGGCATTTGAAGGGTCCGAGATGGTCTTGTAGGAGTCAGCGAGCTTTTCGAGCTCGGCGTCCTTTTCACCTTCACCGATATGCACCACGCTCAAGCTAACGCCCTGACCGCGCGCGGCTTTGACTGCCTCTGTAAAGCTTGCGTCATCCATATCTTGTTGGGTCCCAGTAGTAACGAGCACGACGCGGGCGTCTTTGCCCGTTTCTGCCTTTTGGTCCGTGGCGTTATTCAGTGCCGCGACCACGGCGCTGCGAGTTTGAGGAACGCCACCAGTGCCGAATTGCCGTACTGCGAAGGCCACGTTCTCGGCGTCGCCATAGGCTACATTCTGACGGAAGCCCACAGTGGCCGTGGCTGAAATGGGTGAGGAATAGTTCCAGAGAGCCACCTGGCTTCCCTCCGCGCCGACTGCCGACGCCGCCTCCGCCACGCCCTCGGTTACCTCATCGAAGTACGGCGCAAGGTTGTCGGAGGTATCAAGAAGGAACAACGTATTCGGCGCCACCCCTTGATCTTCCTTGTTTTCAGTGCTGGGCGTGGCTGATACCGATTCGGACGGCTGTACTGACTTCGAGGGCGTGGTCGATGCAGACGTAGTGCTAGCGCTTACACTTGTTGGTTTCTGTACGGCCGATGACTCAGTGGTTTTATCCGCCGCTACTGGCTCGCTCGAATCGGATTCCCCTCCGCGGAAGAGGAAGAATGCGCCGATAACCAACGCCAAAACCGCGAGGACGGCCACGATGATGACCCACGGTGCGATTGCATAGTTATTCTTTCCATCCGAGTGCCGGGCCATCTTTTTCCTTCCGCGCTGGGGTCTCGGGGCAGTAGAGGGCGCCCCGACGGGTCACATCAATGGTCTCTCATTGTAGCGCTCAGTGCTGCTCTAATTTGGGAGACAAGCCGCGCGCGGAGTGGCTCGGAGGCGTCGGCAAGCGCGCGTTGGCGCCGCACATACTCCGACTTTCCCTCTGGCGTTTCGATGGGGACGACCCCAAAGCCCCACTCGCGGCAGTCATATGGCGAGGCCTCCATGTCGAGCGTGCGCGCGGCCACCGCCAACCGGAAGGTATCGAGGAACAAGTCACCTGGCACCAACGGGCCCAATTTCCACGCCCATTTATATAAATCCATAGTCGCATGGACGCAGCCAGCCTGGTCGTTGTCCGGTTGGTCCTCACGGGTCAGCACCGTGAGGTTAAGCGGGCGGGCGGGCTCAGTAAAGAAACGGAAGGCATCGTAGTGCGTGCATTTGATGCGGTGCTTGTCGACGACTGCGTTCGTCCCTTCCGCTCCCAACCGCAACGGCAGGTCATGGCGAGGGGAATCGGTGTGGTACACAATGGCCCATTCATGCAGGCCAAAACAATCAAATTGGGTGGGATTGTGCGCCGTCTTTTCCAGAAGTTCCAGGATGTAGCGCACGGTTCCGCCGCGGCGTTCGAGGAAGGCCTCGGTGTCCATCGTGATGCCCTCGGCAGTGCGGCGGTAGTAGCGCCATTCGCTGTGCGGAGCGTTCCCTTCCAGGGTGACCCCTACGCCTGGGTGCCAACGGCGCAGATGAGAGGGGCGGACGGGGTAGTACTCGAAAAGGAAGTCGTAGACAGGGTGATACGAGCCTGGGTGGCGATAGCGAGCGAGGAACTCATTTGCTTCCTCCTCGTGCTGTCGCATCCGGGCTTGCCAATCCTTGGGCGCGAGAATCATCGTTGTCCAGCACTGCCTCGACGGCGGCGGTTGTTACGGCCGCGGCGGCGGTGCCCCGGTGCTTCCTGCTTAGGCTGCTGTTGGTTCGGTGGCCCGAGCGGCTCGCCCTTCGGCTTGCGCGCACCGGTCATCTGGGCAAGTTCGGGGCTGCTGGCGGGGTTGGCGCGGTCACTGATGTCGAGGTCGGTGTGGTCCACTCCGGCCTTTGCAATGAGCTTGGCCACCTCTCCGCGCTGCTCGTCGGTAACGAGTGTGACGACGGTGCCTGACTCACCGCCGCGGGCGGTGCGGCCGGAACGGTGTAGGTAAGCCTTGTGCTCGGCGGGTGGATCTACGTGGACGACGAGGGAGACATCCGCAATGTCGATACCGCGTGCGGCGATGTCCGTGGCGACGAGCACGGGTACGCTTCCGTCGGCGAAGCCCTCAATTGCCTTGGTACGTGAACCTTGGCCCTTATCGCCGTGAAGCGGCAGTGCGTTAATACCGACTCTGCGCAGCTTCTTCGCCTGCCTGTCGACTCCGTGCTTGGTCCGCATGAACATGATGGTCTTTCCCTTGCGCGCACCGAGCCGCAGGACGACGTCGTTGCGTGCCTCGCGCGTGCCGATGAAAATGAGGTGGTGCTCCATCGTGTCCACGGCGGCCTCGACGGGGGCTGTGGAGTGGGTTACGGGGTCGTGCATGAACTGCTCAACCAACTTGTTGACCTCACCGTCGAGGGTGGCGGAGAAGAGTAAGCGTTGGCCGTCTGGTGGGGTGAGTTTGAGCAGTTTGCGTACCTGGGGAAGGAAGCCCATGTCCGCCATCTGGTCGGCCTCGTCGAGCGCAGTGATGGTGATCTGGTCGAAGAAAAGCTTGCCTTGGTTGATGAGATCCTGTGCGCGGCCCGGCGTAGCAACAAGTAGGTCAACCGGGCGTGCTAATGAGCGAATGTGGTTGTTGATGTTGACACCACCGACAACCGCCAACACCCGCAGCCCCAGCGCGGCTGCGGGTTCTTCCAAGCGTTGTTGGATCTGCGTTGCCAGCTCACGCGTTGGCGCCAACACGAGACCGCGTGGGTGCGCAGGGCGCGAGACACCGGATTCGGCAAGTCGAGTGAGCATGGGAAGGCCGAACGTGAAGGTTTTCCCCGAGCCCGTGGGGCCGCGACCGAGGACGTCCTTGCCGGCGAGGGCGTCGGGAATCGCGGCTTCTTGGATAGGGAAGGGGGTCGTGATGCCCTGTTTGTCAAGGACGCGGACAACATCGCGGGGGAGGCCGAGTTCGGCGAAAGTATTCATCGGGTGGAAGTCTAGTTTGCTTCGCTGCCAGATAGAAAAGCCAGTGCGGGGAATGGGCCTAGCATCCTGCACTGTTGGCAGTAATGTGATGTAGGTCTCTGCTAAATTGATCGGCATGACGAACCCTTTCGGTAGCCCGCAACAGCCGCCCCGTGGATTTGGCCAGAACCCGCAGCACAACCAAGCACCGCCTGGCTTTATCAATCAAAATCAAGGATCTCACGTCGGTGGCCCGGCGATGCCACAGCCGCCCGAAAAGAGGCCCAGCTCGAAGACAGCATTGTGGATCGTTCTGGCGGTAGTTCTTGTATTCGCCATCATCGCAGGCGTCGCTATTTTTGCTGCAGTTTCTTTCTTCAAAGATGTTGCTGCCGATTTTGATGATGCGCCACAAGACGTAAGTGCTTCCGACAATGCCTATTGGAACAGCACATATGACTCCGATGAGGTTGACAGGATCCGCGCCTCCGAGGTTTCTGCCCCGGTGCCCGCTCCGCTCATTGACCTTTCGGACGAGTGCTATGAGGACACGTCATTCTTCGGGCAGGCGGACTATCTGGGCCTAGATGTTCAGTGGGTTCCGACGATTTCTTGCATCTATGGTCCGGACAGAGAATTCGTGGCTCAGTACACAGAGAACAAGGATGCTATACGCGATACTGAAAGCGTTGGGCTCGCCGGCACCGTCGAGGACTTCACCTCGGCCCGCGGCTCCCAGATTGGCGCTTTTAGTGAGGAAGATGAGTACGTGATTGCTGAAGTGCTTGAGGATGGCAATGCGGTTATCGAGTACGTCATGGACGGCTATGATTCCAACGGGGACGAAGCGGACTTGAATGATTTGGCCAACTATCTCGTGGGTGCGGGAATCCTTGACTCGGCTCTGGGTGGTTCGTCGGTGAATGCCTAGCTATCTTCGGCGCCGCACGCGCTTGACGACGCTTCACCCACCCCAAGTGGCCCGTCAACCCTCATCCGGTTGGTGGGTCTCGTTCTTTAAGGGCTTAAATGCACGTTGTTCCTGCCGGTATTTGAAGTGTTATCAAGGATCACCGATCTGCCCGTCAACCATCTTTGGGTTGGCGGGATCGGTGGCTGGCGGTGTCCTTTCTGCTGTTGCTGCGTGTGGTGGTTGTGGGTGTTAGCTGCAGTCGGGTGGTTCCTCTGGTGGTTGTCCTGCTTGTTCGGCGGCGAGTCTGGCTACTGCTTCTTGGTATTCCGGCATTGCTGTTATTGGTGTGCCCCAGGGTGGGATGAAGCTGACCCCGGTGTTGAGCCGGTACATGTAGCCGCGGCCGGTAGGCCTTTGCGGGTCATCATCGTTAATACCGTTGTGGTAGGCGCACAGGAAGGTCAGGTTCTTGATGTTGGTGTAGCCGCCTGCCTGCCAGGGGATGAGGTGATGGACTTGGCAGTAATCAGCGGGCTTGTTACAGCCTGGTCTTGCACATGTGTGGAATTCAGCGTGCAGGGTAAGGCGTTGTTTGAAGTTTGCTCCACGCTCTAGCCGCCAGGTGTTGATGGGTCCTTCAATGGGGTGGACGATGGTGGCATAGCCTATTTCGGCGAATTTGTGGGTGAGGAATTCCGCCCCGGTCATGCGCCCACCGTTAGTCAAGTTGAGCTCTATTTCGTCCCCGTCGCCGTTTATGATCTGGTCGAGCTCGTTCAGGGTGAAGATGACTTGGGTGCGCACCGCGGGTTTGGAACCGCCTGCTTCTTTGAAGAAGACGTCGTTGGCTGCTTGAAGCAGGTCGGTGTTGGTGGATTCTAAGA
>NZ_KV812528.1:0-210 GCF_001813425.1 Corynebacterium sp. HMSC056E09 | reverse complement strand
ACGTTCCTGATGGGCTGGTGTTTCACGCTGACCGTGGAACACAATTCACCAGCGAGAAGCTCTGGGAGGTCTGCCGCAACCTGGGCATCGCTCAGTCTGTGGGGCGCACTGGCGTGTGCTTCGATAACGCGATGGCCGAGTCGTTCTGGTCGACGCTAAAGACTGAATTCTATGACGGACCTGACCCCTGTTTGGTAGACACCTGATATC
>NZ_KV812527.1:0-325 GCF_001813425.1 Corynebacterium sp. HMSC056E09 | reverse complement strand
AGCTGAGGTAGGAACTAAACCCAGGACGCTTCAACACTGCTACCAAATAGCCGGTCGCAACAATAAAATATATCCCCATGCGGTGAATGCTATTGCCGTGGGGAAGAGCCCAAGGTATATGACTCCGAAAGAGGCGGATGCGGGCGCGGTCGATAGGTCATATATCAGTGTGTTGGTCCAAGGTGACAGGCCTATTGTCCCTGCAGCGGCTCCAGTTATGCTTGTGCTGTCTGTGTCTTGTAGGAGACGCTTTGTAAGACTGTTGCTCCGCTGTAGAGGAAGGCTCGATTTTGGGGTTGCCCGCAAATCGTGGACACGTAGTGGA
>NZ_KV812526.1:0-383 GCF_001813425.1 Corynebacterium sp. HMSC056E09 | reverse complement strand
TCCTTCGGATCGGTGCCGGCTTCCTTCTCCTGCTCATCAGTGAAGCCATCGCCGTCATCATCGGTATCAGTCTTATCCGGCTCACCGTCGCCATCAGTGTCACGCTGAACCGTGATGGTCTTCTTGCCAGTAGCGACTTCGTTGCCGTCCTTGTCGGTGATGGTGACCGTGACCTCAACGTCACGCTCTTCCTCTTCCGGACCCCAGTCGGTGATCTTGTCCGGGGTACCCGTGACCTGGCCGGTGGTCGGATCAACCGTCAGGCCTCCAGGCAGGTTATCAACCTTAACCTTGCCGTTTTCCGGAACGCTCTTCGCGGTATCGAACGGATCAACCGGCTTACCCTCAACAACGGTCTTCTTATCCGTCACCACAGAAGCATC
>NZ_KV812525.1:675-123029 GCF_001813425.1 Corynebacterium sp. HMSC056E09 | reverse complement strand
TTGATCCCACCGAGGACCCGACGGTAGAGCCAACGGAAGACCCAACCGAGGATCCGACGGAGGATCCGACGGAAACCCCGACCGAAGAACCGTCGGAAACCCCGACCGAAGAACCGTCGGAAACCCCGACCGAAGAACCTGAAAAGCCTGGTTTTTCTACTTCGAGCATTCCGGACCTTAGCGGCCTGTGGCCGCTCATCCCGCTGGTGATTATCCCGCCGGCACTGGCCCACTTCTTCAAGCCTCCGCACATTCCGGAGTTGCCGACGAAGCCGGTCAAGCCGGTTGAGCCGGTGAAACCGCAGCAGCCGCAGCAGCCGAAGGTGTCGAACACGGAAGCACAGCCGACGCCAACGCAGAACCAGAATGCTCAGCCGAACCAGGCCAGCCAGCCTGGTACGACCTCGAGCACTCCGGCCTCTGCTAAGAGCACCTCGTCTGGCAAGCTCGCCAACACCGGTGCCAACGTCCTAGGCCTTGTTGGTGTGGCTTTGGCGCTCATCGCTGGTGCAGCGTTGATTCTGCGTCCTAGCCGCCGCAAGGATTCCTAAGACCTAGGTTTCCTTAGGGGGCTTGGCCAGCCCCCAAGGCAGTGGTTGAGTGAACCACGAGCAAACGCCCGAGCAAAAGCTCGGGCGTTTCTTCTTGCGCAATCGCACTGCGAGGTCCAGATACGCCTTCGAAGTTCGATGCTGGCATTGAGCAAGGTTTGTCAGCTTTCGTGGTGTTGCGCCCCTCGACCGGAACTGAGCAAGATTGAGGGCCCGCTGTCCTGTCGGCCGAAACGCTGAGAACCGCCGGGGCCTTAGGACTCTTGTGTGCGTCACCCTTCGCGCTCACCGGGAGCGCTAGTGGTCGCTGATTGATGTCCCCCTGTGAGCGCGAAGGGTGGGCGGGGGAGACGTAGGCGTGTGCGGCACAGCTGTTGGGTTCCCTGCGGTCAAGAAAAAGCCCCGGCCACCACGCTCGTTGTGAGCTCGTGGTGGCCGGGGCCTTGCTCGGCGCTGTGCTGTGTGTCAGCGCTTCAGGTCATAAGCACCTTTAGATGTCGAAGGCTTCCTCCAGCAGGTTCTTCTGCTCAATCTGGTGAACCTTCGCGTTACCGGTAGCAGTCGAGGACTGCGAGCGGCGGGACACGCGGACCATCTCCGGCATATCCGGGATGAGCTCACGCAGGTGCTCGTTGTAGAACGGCCACGGACCCTGATTGGCCGGCTCGTCCTGCACGAAGCGAATCTGCGTTGCATTCGGGTAAGCCTCGAAAGCCTCACGCAGACGGTTGAACGGAATCGGGTGGAGCATCTCCACGCGGACGATAGCGATATCGTCGCGGCCGTCGGCCTCCTTCTTCTTGGCCAGCTCCCAGTAGAGCTTGCCGGAGACCAACATGATGGTCTTGACCTTGTCGGTATCGCCGACCTTCTTGCCGTTGATGTCAACGAAGTTCGGGTCATTGATGACGGACTGGAACTTCTTGATCTCAGTGAAGTCCTCGACGGAGGAGGTCGCGGCCTTGTTGCGCAGCATGGACTTCGGGGTGAAGACCACGAGCGGGCGCTTCATCTCGCCGAGAGCCTGACGGCGCAGCAGGTGGAAGTGGTTAGCCGGGGTGGACGGCTGTGCCACGGTCATGGAGCCCTCAGCACACAGCTGGAGGTAGCGCTCGATGCGGGCGGAGGAGTGGTCCGGGCCCTGGCCCTCGTAGCCGTGGGGCAGTAGCAGGATCAGGCTGGACAGCTGCCCCCACTTGGCCTCACCGGAGGAGATGTACTCATCGATGATGGTCTGAGCACCGTTGGCGAAGTCACCGAACTGTGCCTCCCAGGCCACGACAGCATCCGGGTTACCCACGGTGTAGCCGTACTCGAAGCCCATGCCGGCGTACTCGGTCAGCGCGGAGTTGTAGACCATGAACTTGCCGCCATTGCCCTTGGACTCAGCCAGGTGTGCAACGGGGTTGTATTCCTTACCCGTGTGCGGGTCGAAGGCCACTGCGTGGCGTTGGGTGAAGGTACCGCGGCGGGAATCCTCACCGGCCAGGCGCACGACCTTGCCGGAGTTGGCCAGGGAGCCAAAGGCGATGAGCTCGCCCCAGCCCCAGTCGATGCCACCTTCGCGGGAGGTCTTCTGGCGGTCCTTGGCAACCTTGCGAACACGCTTGTGGTACTCGAAGTCCTCCGGCGGGGTGCCGTAGGCATCGCCGATCTCGGCGAGTTCCTCGGCAGTGATGGAGGTATCCAGACCGCGGGTCAGTTCCTGGGAGGAGGTAATACCGGTCTGCTCCTTCGGGCCAGCCTCTTGCGCCTTCTTGTGCTCGGTGAAGACGGATTCCATCTGGTCGTGGAAGTCGCGTGCAGCTGCCTCTGCCTCTTCATCGGAGAGGTCGCCGCGGCCGATGAGCTCCTCGGTGTAGCGCTCACGGACGGACTTGTGGTCATCGATGATGTCGTAGAGCAGCGGCTGGGTCATCGACGGGTCATCGGCCTCGTTGTGGCCGCGCAGACGGTAGCAGACGAGGTCAATGAAGACGTCCTTGCCGAAGCGACGACGGTACTCGGTGGCCAGCTTGCCCACCCAGACAACTGCCTCGGGGTTGTCGCCGTTGACGTGGAAGACCGGGCAGTCGAAGCCCTTGGCCAGGTCGGTGGCGTAGTGCGTGGAACGTCCGGAGTCCGGGGTGGTGGTGAAGCCAACCTGGTTGTTGACAACTACGTGGACGGTACCGCCGGTGGTGTAGCCGCGCAGCTTGGACAGGTTGATGGTCTCCTGGACCACGCCCAGGCCGGTGAAGGAGGCGTCGCCGTGGAGCATGATCGGCACGACGGTGTGGCCCTCCGCGCCCTTGTCCAGGATGTCCTGCTTGGCGCGTGCGATACCTTCCATGACCGGGTCAACGGCCTCGAGGTGAGACGGGTTAGCGGCCAGGGTGACCTTGATTTCGCCGTCACCAAACATCTGCAGGTGCTCGCCCTCAGCACCCAAGTGGTACTTCACGTCACCCGATCCGCCGAGCTGGCCGCCCTTGTAGTTGCCGTCGAACTCACCGAAGATATCTGCCAGCGGCTTGCCCACGATGTTGAAGAGCACGTTGAGGCGGCCGCGGTGCGGCATACCGATGACGACCTCGTCGAGGTCCTGGCCAGCGGCGGTGTCCACGATGGAGTCCAGCAGGGCGATGAGGGACTCAGCGCCCTCCAAGGAGAAGCGCTTCTGGCCCACGTACTTGGTCTGCAGGAAGTTCTCGAAGGCTTCAGCCGCGTTGACCTTCTGCAGGATGTACTTCTGCTCAGAGTTGGTCGGCTTCGGCATGCCGGCCTCAATCTGCTCCTGCAGCCAGCCGCGCTCATCGCGGTCGAGGATGTGGGCGTACTCAGAGCCGACCTTGAGGGTGTAAGCGGAGCGCAGGCGGGTAACCACCTCACGCAGAGTCATGGTCTCCTTGCCACCGAAACCGCCGACGTTGAAGGTGCGGTCCAGATCCCAGATGGTCAGGCCGTGGGTAGCCAGGTCGAGGTCGCGGTGATCCGGCCAAGGCAGGCCCGGCTGCTTCCAGCCCAGCGGGTTGATGTCAGCCAGCAGGTGGCCGCGGGAGCGGTAGGCCTCGATGTACTGCATGACGCGCGTGTTCTTGTCGACGCCCGTGTTGGGGACGTCGGCAGCCCAGCGGAAGGGCTGGTAGGGAACGCCCATGGACTCGAAGAGCTCGTCCCAGAAGGCGTCGTCCAGAATGAGCTGGCCGATGGTGCGCAGGAACTCACCAGACTCAGCGCCCTGGATAACGCGGTGATCGTAGGTGGAGGTGAGGGTAACCAGGCGTCCGACGCCCAGGTCTGCCAGACGGTCTGCGGAGGTGCCGGCGAATTCAGCCGGGTAGTCCATGGAGCCGACACCGATGATGGCGCCGGAACCCTTGGTCAGGCGGGCGATGGAGTGACGGGTGCCAATGCCGCCCGGGTTGGTCAGGTTGATGGTGACGCCGGAGAAGTCATCCATCGTCAGCTTGTTCTTGCGGGAGCGGTCAACGATGTCCTGGTAGGCATCGATGAACTCGGAGAAGGTCTTGTTCTCTGCCTCCTTGATGGCAGCCACGACGAGGGCGCGGGAACCATCCTTCTGCGGGAGGTCGATGGCCAGGCCCAGGTTGACGTGCTCCGGCTGGACCACGGTGGGTTTGCCGTCCTTGATTTCGTAGCGCACGTTCATGTCCGGGTGGATCTGAACCGCCTTGACCATGGCGTAGCCCAGGATGTGGGTGAAGGAGATCTTGCCGCCGCGGGTGCGCTTGAGGTGATCGTTGATCATCGCACGGTTTTCCCACATGAGCTTGACCGGGATGTCGCGCACGGTGGTGGCGGTGGGGATCTCCAGGGACTCGTCCATGTTCTTGGCGATTGCCTTGAACATGCCCTTGAGCACGCGGGAGCCCGGCTCCGGTGCATCCTTGATGCGATCCAGCGGGGACTCGGACTTCTTCTCCGCCTTCTTTGCGGACTTAGCGGCCGCGGCAGAAGCCTTAGAGTCGCTCGGTGCCTTGGCACCCGGTGCGGCAGGGGACTTCTCTGCAGCCTGTGCCGCGCCCTTCTTTTGTGCGGGGGTGGTGGCCGGAGCGTCCGCAGCCTTGGACTGTGCGGCCGACTTCGGTGCCCCGTTGGCCTCAAAGTACTCGCGCCACTCCTTGTCTACGGAGTCCGGGTCCTTTGAGTACTGCTGAAACTGTTCGTCAATCAGCCACGCATTCGGGCCATAGATGCTCGAGTTGCTCACGGCAGATGCTCGCCTCTTTCTGTGCTTCTAAGTTTGTCTTTATTCGACTCTAGTAGGCCAATCCACGGGTGCGAAAGGCACCCCGAAAAGTGTCTTCCTTTATGATACGGGCCCTGTAAGTTTGGCCACTATCCTGGGCGCGTTTCGCGGCCTTTACTCCCCCTGCAGGGGGGAGAGTTGAGTGTTGGCATGGTCAATTACTTGGCGGCCCAATTTGCGGTTGGCGGTTGTTCCCAGCACCGCGCCTACACCCATCGGCAGCAGTTTAGACACCCACGCCCACTTCAGCTTCTTGGTGGCCTGCTTCATAAACAGCTTGGTCAGGCGGCCGTTGAGGCCGCTGAGGGTAGGGCCGGAGAAGCGCGAGAGAGTGGCCGCGGAGGTAACACCGGACAGTGAGGTCACATCGCCCACAAAGGTATCGACCAAGGCGCTACCCTGGGAGCCGGTGAGCACCACCAACACGAGTGCGCGGCGGCGCTCCTTATCGCGGATGTCGTCACCGCGCAGGTGCGCCGAGGCGAGGATGTACCACGCGGCTGCTTCGAGGAAGACCAAGGATTCAGCGCCAACGGTGGCTGCGCCGGTGACGAGGCCGATACCGGGGATAGCAGCGGAGGCACCGGCGGCGGCACCCGTGCCGGTGATGATGTTCATGAAGTGCTTGTCAATGAGTGCTTGGAGCTGAGCCGGGCTGGCGTCGGAGTTGCGCTTCTTTAGACCTTCGACGTAGCTGATGATGACGGAAGATTGTACTGAGACGATCTTGTCGATGGCTCCTAAGAAACCTTGGGTAATGCGGTTGGACTCATCAACCTCCAAGGTGCCTACGGTCTCGGAAGTGCTGGCCCCCTCTTTAGATGAATCCCGGCGGCTAACAGATTTGTTCTTTTTGTCAAAGACCTTGTCGAGCATTGTCTCACCTTAATTCTTTGCTAATGCTGATTGTGAATCTGAACTGTATGTTTACCACCGTATCGAAAAAGCTTTATTGAGCGCGTCGGCAAGCTAGCACACTAGGGTATGAGACATGAGCGAGTTTGAGCCTTCCCCTCCGCGTGAGGTCAGCGCGGCCGCGGCGCGCTTGCTTGCAGATTCCCTCCGCGCCCGTGCCCGCGCCGCCCACGAGGCAGCACGCACTGCGCTTGCCGACGATCTCACGGTCCTCACCAGCGGCGGCTGGGTACGCGGCTGCATCGAAGAGGAATTGCGCACGGACCGTCCACTGAGCGCGCCCGTGCGATCGTGGCGCGGGATTCCCTTCGGCGCGGATACGTCGGGTGCGTACCGTTTCATGGAACCGCGCCCTGCCCCGGCCTGGGAAGGGATCCGGGATTGCCGCGAGTTTGGCCATGTTGCCCCGCAGCCGGTCTATTCCTGGACCGACCGCATTGAAGGCGCGGAGGACTGCCTGACCCTCGATGTCGTCCGCCCACACCATGCGGGTGGGCCCGATGCACCGTCGGGTTCTCAGGAAGGGGAGAAGCTGCCCGTCGTGGTGTATTTGCATGGTGGCAGCTTCATCGTGGGCTCCTCCCACATGTTGATGCTGCGCGGTTTCGAATTCGCGGCGCAGATGGGCGTGGTCTATGTTTCGGTGAACTTCCGCTTAGGCGCCTTGGGTTACCTCGACGTCCGCAGTCTTGGCGGTGAGGCGTGCGCTAACCCGGCGGTGGCGGACCAGGTCTTGGCTTTGGAGTGGGTGCGGGACAATATCGCGGCCTTCGGCGGGGACCCAGACAATGTCACGCTCATGGGGGAATCCGCCGGCGGTGCTGCGGTCCTGACGTTGATGGCTGTTCCGCGCGCCGAGGGCCTGTTCCACCGTGCGATTGCTCAATCACCACCGATCGGCATGATTCATTCGCGAGCGCAGTCAGTCTTTTGGGCCCGCGAGCTGGTCCACAAGATGGCCTTGCCGCGTGATACCACCGCGGATGATTTACGCCGCGAAGATTTCGCGGACGTGGTGCGCTCCGGTCAGTCTATGATGTGGCGCGCGGGGGAGTTACTGTATCTAAATTCCTGCTATGCGCCGACTGTCGACGGCGACCTCATCCCACAGCACCCCATCGAGGCCTTCGAGGCCGGCAACCAGCACCCCGTGCCCTTGCTTGTAGGAACCAACTCCGGTGAAGCTAGTTTTGGCAAGTTCCTTTACCAGCGTCAGAGTGCGCGTGAGCGCGCAGCGCTGCGCCTGCTAGCTTCCTTCGATCCGGAAAGCGCACCGGATGTCGTCGCGGCATACGGTGGTGCGGTGTCGCGCCGCGATTTCGGGGACTTGCTTACCGACGCCCTCTTCTGGGCCCCCACCGTCCGCGTGGCTTCGGAGCATGCGCGGCGCTATCCGACGTGGATGTACCGCTTCGACTTCGCCCCGGCAGCACTGCGTTGGTTGGGCTTGGGGGCGATGCACTCGATGGAGCTCTCCAATATCTTTGGTGATCCGGGAGCATCACGCGTTTCCTTTCTTAACAGCATTGCCAAATCCTCCGAGATGGAGGAGGTGACCGAGACCATGCAGGCGCAGTGGGGCGAGTTCATTCGGGGCGGCGCACCTCTAGAGAACTGGCCGCAATATCGCGCCCCGCAGCGCTCGACCATGGTCTTCGATGTGGAGCCGCGCGTCGAGGAGGCGCCGATGGAGGGGCGTCGCCAAGCGTGGGAGGCCTACGACATGTTGGAGTGGGGCACCGGGCGACCGGAGATTCTGAAGGAACTGGGATTCCTGCTTGAGGACGGCAGCTATTGACGGCGAACGCAGGTAAGATGTGTGGGGCCTTGGCAGCAGCCTGGGTGAGACTCCCACATGGATGGATGTTTATCACATGAGCTTTTTTGAAGATATCGCCTCTGCGCTGGACGGGGAGGGCATTGAGTCCCGCGTCAATGACGATGTGATGTTCGTGCCCATCACCTCCGATTTGGAAATCCAGTTTGTGGAAATTGACCCACTTCTGCCAGCCGCCAACGTATACATCGCCGCCGCCGACGTGGACGAGGATGACGAAGACTTCGAGGCTGTTTTGGTCTCCGTGGCGTTCTCTGTGGAGGATGCGGTTGAGGCCGTATCCCGTCACATCGCCACGGACCAGGTGGTGACGGTGCTGCGTGACCTGCTAGAAGGTACCGATGAGCGCATCGCTGAGCTGGAGTTTGTCCAGGACGAATTCAACCCGAACCTCGTCGTGGCGGAGGTAGCCAACGATTCGGAACTGCGCGTGCTGGTGGAGACCATCGACGGTGTTCCGAGCGCGGTCGTGCGTTTCCTCTCCTTCGACTTTGATGAGGAAGAGCTCGATGAGCTGGAGGATGAGGCAATCAGCAAGCTCTGGGACATCGAGACTCCAGAGGACTTGAGCGAAGAAGAGCGCGTTGCCATCTTCGGCGACGCGGAAGACGTGGACGGCGGGCTAGCCCCCATCATCGAGGTTCCTGCCGAGGCCCTCGAACTGGGCACCTACACCGATTTTGACCGTCTCTTTGACGTGCTGAGCCTTGTCTCCGATCAGGCCTTGGATTGGGAAGCCCAGCTGGTCAGCATCGATGATTCCGATATTGACGAGCCTGAGGTCTATGACATTTTCGGCGCCGATGATGAGGACGAGGATGACGTTCTTTTCGACGACGATGATGACGATGACTCCGACATCGAGGAAGGCGACGCCGACGACTAAAAGCGTCCGGGGTAGGGTAGGAGCGTACTTTTCCCTGGCGTTGAAGAGGAGCAACCAAGACAAATGCCGAATGACAAGGCATCGCTGTACCAGCGTCTGTGTGTTGGCTCAGCGCTAGTGTGTGTGGCTTTGTCTTGGGTGCTGTCGTTGAATCCGGACTATGGCCATCGGGATTTTGTCTTTTCCTCCGTGCTTTCGACCGGCGTGTGGTGCCTGAGTCTGCTCGGCGCAATTTTCTTCATTGCTGCACAGTGGCGGTCCTTGGGTAACCACGCACTGTTCAACCCTTTGCTTGCAGTGGCGGCAAACCTCCTCTTGTCGTCGTTGATCTTCAACATCAACATCCCCTTGTACCTCGACATGATGGGCACGGCTTTCATAGCAATCGTTTACGGCCCTGTCTTGGGAATGGGCACCGCAGTTTTGAGCGCTTGCCTGGCTAGTATCAATAACCCGTCGCTCTTGGCGTATTTGCCAACAGCCGTGGTGGTGGCCTATTTGTTTGGCTGGCTTGCGCGCCGTGGTGCGTTTAAACGAACGCTGGCCATGATGCTTGCTGGTACCGGGCTGGGCATTGTCGCAGGATTGTTGTCCGCAGTTTCTACGTGGTTACTTCCCAGCGATTACGGCCAGCGCGGCCCCGCTGAACTTATAGCGCTGTGGGAGCTCATACTGCACGATGAACACCTCGCCATACTGCTTCAGAACCTGTGCTCTGACGTCATTGACAAGACGTTTACGGCGCTTGTGGTGTGCATTGCAATCCGCTTGGCGCCGAAACCCATCCTCCGCCTTTATGACTACCCGGAGACGCGCCCAGCATTGGATCGCGTGCTGACGGAGGATAGGTTCTCACTTTCTCTTGATGAGGAACCGCCCAAAGGTTTCCTGGACCGGATCCAGCGCTACTTCTAGCGGCTGAGCATCTCGACCTGATGAGGCCCACCGGTACTAGGCGGCCTGACTAAGCCCTTCGAAAAGGGAAAGCGGGGAATGCACCGGTGTGTAGGTGCTATCCACCAGCCACACAAACGTAGCTGCGCTGCTGCTGGAAATCTCATGCACTGCGGAGACGAGTTCTTCAGGAACTAGGGCCCGCACCCACGCTTCCGCTAGTGAGGGGGCGACGGGGCGGCCAGTGGGATCAGTAATGCGCACCGTAACGAGGTAGGAGGGCACGCGCTTTTCGCCATACCCCAGAACGCGGGCCTTAGCCCGCTCACCCACGCGGTGGCGCGAAATGGTAAGCGTCAGCGGGAGTGCTTCACCGCCATATGTCTTTACCGGTGGCAGCACTTTTGATGGTGGGCGCCACTGTGGCGTCGGCCGCGCAAGCGAGCGCGGATGGCGGATGATGCTCTCTATGGAGCGAAGCGTTTCGTGGTGGTGGTAGAGGATATCCGCGGTGAGTTCACCGGTGCTGAGAGCGGACGGGGACTGAACGGAAGTGTGAATGCTGCTGTAGTTCTTCATGGCCCACACACTAGAAATCCACGCGGACATCACCGAACCTTTAAGGGAACATATGTTCGATGTAGCGTTCGACGATTTGACGGGGTGGGATACAGTGAATGGCGATATGAAAAGTACTGCAGCTCCGCAGGTTAAGATCCCGCGGGAATTTTGGGTCATGGTCACCGCCGGGTTCATCATCGCCTTGGGGTACGGGCTCATTGCGCCGCTGCTTCCACAGTTCATCGTTAGCTTCGACGTCTCGATGGCCGCAGCCGGCCTCGTTGTCTCCGTCTTTTCCGCTAGCCGCCTAGTCTTCGCCCCGGCTGCCGGCTTCCTCATTGACCGCGTGGGCACGCGCCGCGTGTACGTGACAGGTTTGTTCACCGTGGCGCTCACCACCGGCTTGGTGGGGATGGCGCAGGAATACTGGCAGATCGTCGCCTTGCGGGCTATCGCCGGCATTGGTTCGACGATGTTTACTGTCGCAGCAATGGGCCTCATCGTGCGCCTGGCACCGCCCAGCATCCGCGGGCGCTGTTCGGCCACCTACGCCACATCCTTCCTTCTCGGCAACGTGATTGGTCCGCTCGTGGGTGCGAGCCTTTCCTTCCTGGGGTTCCGGTGGCCCTTCTTTATTTACGGCACCGGTGTGGCCATCGCCGCGCTGGTTGTGTGGATCCTCATGCCGTCGGTCAATCGCGCCGATGAGCGCCGGCGCCAACTCCGTCCGATGCACTTGGCGGAAGCCTGGGAGGATACCGCCTACCGGGCGGTACTGACGTCGAATTTTGCCCAAGGCTGGATCAACATGGGCGTGCGCGTGGCTGTCCTCCCTCTGTTCGCAGCCGCCATTTTTGCCAACGGCGCCTCGACGTCGGGCGTCGCTCTGGCGGCCTTCGCCGCCGGCAACGCCATTGTCCTGCAGTTCTCCGGATCATGGTCTGACCGGGTCGGACGTCGCCCGCTCATCATTGCAGGACTGGTGGGTTCCGCATTGTTCGTTGGCACGCTGGGCTTGGCGACGAACATCGTATCCCTCCTCATCCTCTCCGCCCTGTCCGGCGCGGCATCGGGCCTCATCGCTCCGTCGCAGCAAGCAGCCGTGGCGGACATCGTCGGCTCGCAGCGCTCGGGCGGACAGGTGCTGTCGACGTTCCAGATGGCGGGTGACTTCGGGCAGATTTTAGGCCCGATTTTCATCGGGCTGCTGGCGGATAGGTACGGATTTGAGACCGCTTTCGGGTTCTGCGCGCTCGTGGCTGCGGCCGGCATTGTTGCGTGGGCATTCGGCCGCGACACCTTGGGTGAGCGGAAGATCATTCTGCGTGGGTTGCGCCGCCGCTACCACCCGCGGCGATAGAGAGCAGAATAGTCCGACTGCGAATTGCTAGCGGAGTTGTGCTGACGGAGTTTCGGGGCGGGACTAATGCTACTTAGCTCGTGTGGCGCGCTTTCTTGCTGCATGCAGCCCAGCGTGGGGTGGTGCCAGTCTTGAAGCTGCGTTCCCTAAAACGCGTAAACCCATACACGGAAGTTTCGGAACCGGTATCTGGGCGGTTCCAGCGCTTTTGGCTACGCTCGCTCGCGGCTCCCATAACCGACCTCCATTTTTCTGCACCAAGGCAACAGAGATTAATTACTTCTTAATCTGCTAAGAAAAGATTAATTTATGGTGGTTACGGCGTCAACTTCCTGGTTTAACTCAATGTGAGGTTTAAGCCACAGTGCGCCCGGCTGCATAAAGCTGCTTGGGCATGTCACGGCGGAGGCTCCATTCGAACTGGATCGGCTTCTCACCGCTGTGCGTGACGTAATCGACGTTTCCTAGGAAGGTATATGCCGAAGCCGTATCCACCTTGTTCTTCTTATTAAAACGGGTTGCGATGATGATGTTGCCGTTGAGCTCATGGTGGTGGATGTAGCGGCGGGCCATCGCGGACTTAAGTGATGTGGTGGATTGGGATTCCCAGTGCAAACGATCCGGTGCTAGCGGGTAATCGCGGTAGTTTGTCGAAGCACTAACGTTCTCATCCTTTTGGAAAGTAACCAG
Source organism: Corynebacterium sp. HMSC056E09 (assembly GCF_001813425.1). NCBI lineage: Bacteria > Bacillati > Actinomycetota > Actinomycetes > Mycobacteriales > Corynebacteriaceae > Corynebacterium > Corynebacterium sp. HMSC056E09. The sequence continues at coordinate 111,083 of NZ_KV812525.1, read as the reverse complement.
GAAAAGATCAGTGTTAGAGGCATCGAAGCGGCGTACCCCTTCGCGTGGGAGGTTGGCGAGCTTGCGCAGAGAGCCGTCGTCCAAAGCGCCGACGAGTTCGGCGAGGCTGTAATCCGCGTGTGTTTCCAAGACACTATTCGTCGATTTCTCTGGGATGACTCGGGAGCGGTCGAGTGTGAGCCGCATAACCTGAGTTACTTCGGCGACGAAGGCAGGGCAGGCGCGGATGATGCCCAGGGCCTGGTCAATGGTCTCTGGGATTGCCGTATTTGAGTTCGCCCACAGAGCCAGCACAAGCATGGTGGCGTACCGGACTTGCTCGGGAGTCATATCGTTCTCATATGGCCCATCCGGAGAAACCAGGAGACTGTAGGCCGCTACGCGGTTGAGATCGTTGATGTGTAGCAGCACCCGGATTCGGCTGAGTAGAAACTCTTCGTGCTCGCTCGCAGGGCCGAAGGGCAGCAGGTTCTCGTCGCGAAGCAGCGTGGTCCACGTAATGCCCTTGCGACGGTAGATGTCTTCCACGGGGACGCCAGAGCTATTTATGAAGCTTGCGAGGTCGGTCGAGCCGTAGTCAGTAATGAGTGCTCGTATCTTCTTAACGGTGTTCCGGGCCAAGCGTTTGATGTTCTTTAGAACGCGCTCGGTCGTCACGCGGTCCAAGGTGATGCTAGAGCCAGGCGGGGCAGTAGGGAATCCTTGCTCTACCTCCTTGGCGAGGTTCTTTCCGCGAGCGGCGGTAAGCACCTTGAAGCGCTCTTCGAAATCGAATTCCTCGTGCTGGAGACCTAAGAAATCAAAGACGGTACAGGCGTTCTTTCCTTCGTTGAGGCGCAGACCTCGGCCAAGCTGTTGGACGAAGAGCACCGGGCTTTGCGTCGGGCGCAGAAGCAACAGCGTGTTGACCGCTGGGATGTCGATGCCTTCGTTGAAAATATCGACCGCGAAGATGATCTTGATCGTGCCTTCGCGAAGCTGCTCGATGGCGCGACGACGCTCATCAATGTTGAGCTTGCTGCTGACCGCTAGGGCAGGGATACCGAAAAGGTTGAATTGCTCCGCCATGTATTCGGCGTGGGCGATGGTCACACAGAAGCCAAGGGCTTTCATCTCGGAGAGATCGAAAATGCGACGGTTGAGCTCATTGATGATGAACCTGGTGCGCTTTTCTCCGGCCTTGATATAAAACTCGCTCAGCTCCGAAGCTTGATAGTCCTTCTTTCCACGGTTCCAGGTTAGGCTCGTCAGGTCAGTAGCATCGTCGACTCCGTAGTAGTGCAACGGTGCGAGGAGCTGGAGGCGCAACGCATCCCAGAGGCGAAGCTCATGGGCTACGCGATAATCGAAATACTTCTGGACGTTCTCACCGTCACCGCGCTCCGGTGTAGCCGTGAGGCCAAGGAGCTCACGCGGCTGCAGGTAGTCCAGAACAGCGCGATACGTTGCGGCTTCGGCGTGGTGGAACTCATCAATGACGACGACTTCAAAATGGTCCGGCGCAATCTGGGCCAGGCGCTTGCCATGCAGCGACTGGATGCTCGCGAAGACATGGTCCCACTGGGCGGGCTGATCACCGCTTAGGAGGAGCTCGCCAAAGCTGGCAGTGCGAAGAACCTCGCGGTACGTCCGCTGGGCCTGGGTGAGAATCTCACGCCGGTGGGCAATGAAAAGTAGTCGTGGCCTTCGCCCCAGTTTCTCGCATAGGCGGCGGTAGTCAAGTGCAGCCACGACCGTCTTGCCTGTACCGGTGGCGGCAATGAGGAGGTTGCGGTGACGACCGTGAACTTCGCGCTCGGAGTCTAAAGCTTCGAGCATCTCCTCCTGATAAGGATAGGGCTCGACGCGAAGGCCTGATAGCTCGAGCTTTTCGCCGGGCTTTGATTCGAGGAATTTGGCGCTGCCTAGCGCGTCCTTGAGGCGCTCGTAGTCCTTCTCGGGATCAAATGCTTTGAAGTGGGCATCGTACCAATAGCTGTCGAAGGTTTTGATGAACTTCTCAATGATCTCCGGCGTGGAGGAACGAGAACCTCGGACGTTCCACTCCCAGCCGTCAACAAGCGCTGAGCGCGAAAGGTTTGAGCTGCCGATGAAGGCGGTGTCGAACCCGGACTTTCGCCGGAAGAGCCAGGCCTTGGCATGCAAACGTGTGCTCTTGTGTTCGTAGCAAATGCGGACTTCAGCACCGTAATCTTCCACGAGTCGGCGCACTGCGGCTGCTTCGGTCGCCCCGCAGTAAGTGGACGTAATGACTCGCAACGGAATCTGGTGATCCCTGAGGTATTCCAGTTCATCGCTGATGATCGCAATGCCCGAGCTCTTGATGAAAGCGCACAGCAGATCGACGGAGTCCGCCGTTCTAATCTCACGGGCGATCTCAACCGACATATTGGTGTCGTCCACGCTGTTGGTGAACAAGGCACTGGTGTTGAGCGAGACTTCCGGAAGCTCCGGGGCCTCCTCGAGCTCTGATCGATAGATGGCGTAGAGCAGCTGTTCTGCGGCGATAGACTCATCCGCACCAAGATGTTGTGCTAGCGCATTGATGAGGGCAACGCGGTCTTCCGCCTTCGTCATCTCGGTGAGTTTTTGTTCAAGTGCTTTGGCGAAATGCTGAGACACTGCCGCGGCGAAGCGCGGATTGACGTCCTTCGTGGACTCGTGAGCGATGCCAGTAGCAGCCGTGGGGCGAGCCCGTTTGGTCTCCTCGATCCGCTCCTGAATACGAGCGGTGACCGGGGTTTCGTAGATGCCGAAGGGCAGGATGGATTCGGAGCTCATAGGCGCGAAGAAATGAGTTTGACGGTGGGAATGTCTGCGGGAGCCCAGTCGAGTTCCCGTGCCTCAGGTGAGGTCACCCAACGCGTCTCGTCGTGATCACTAAGGGTTAGTTCACCGGACTCGATGCGGCACAGGAATGTAGTTAGCTCAATGGTGGCGAAGTCATACTCGTACAAGGTCGAGGTGACCTTGTCGCCAACGGTTGCGGTTACGGAAAGCTCTTCCTTGATCTCACGCGCCAGCGCCTGCTCCGGGGTTTCGCCCGACTCAACCTTGCCGCCCGGAAACTCCCACATGCCGGCGAGGGACTTTCCAGGAGCCTTTCGACAGGCCAGGAAACGATTGCCGTCTGTGAAGACGGCGCCGACAACACGAATCGGTGAACTCATGGGGACCAGTATGCCGGCTAGCCCCGGTCTTATCTAGGAATTCGCGCCCGTGGCAGCAGAAATATGCGCAGTCACAATGTCATCAATCAACCGCGCGGCCAGCTTGGCGGTGTGGGCGTCGATGTCGAAGGTGGGGTTGAGCTCGACGACGTCGACAAGCGCCAGGCGTCCCGTGGCGGCGATGGTGAGTGCGAGTTCTCGGATGATGTTTACCGGGACGCCGAGGCCTGCGGGGGCGGAGACGCCAGGGGCTTGGTCGGCGGGCAGAACGTCCAAGTCGATGGAGAGGTGGATGGGTGTGGTACCGGCGCAGATGCGCGCGGCGGTGTCGCGCACCTGGGCGAGGTCCATGCTGAGCAGTTCCTCGTCGAGGACGACGGTGACGCCGAGGGCGGCGGCTTCGTCGAAAAGCACGGGCGTGTTGTTGGGGCGGGAGATTCCCAGGACGGAATAGTCGAAGTCTTCGCGGCCGACCAGCTCAGAAATCTGCTTGAACGGGGTGCCGGAGGTGGGCACGTCCGCGGTGCGGAGATCGAAATGCGCGTCCAGGTTGATGATCTGCAGTGGGCCCTGGGCGCGGAAGGCGCCGCGGTGGGAGCCGAAGGCCGTCTCATGGCCGCCGCCGAGGATGATGGGCAGGTGCCCGGCGCGCGAGAGTGATTCCACTGCATCGGAGAGGCGCTCGTGGGAGCCCTCCAGGTCGGTGCCTTGAGTGGTGATCGTGCCGGCGTCGTAAAGCGGGTGCGTATGGTGCAGCGCCAGGGAACCCAGGGCGCTGCGCAGGGCGGCCGGGCCTGCAGCCGCGCCGGGGCGTCCATGGTTGCGCTCAACGCCCTCGTCGGAGGCAAAACCAAGGAGTGCGACGCCGGGTTCTGCCTGGGGCTTGGCGACGTCCAGCGGGCGAACCACGCTGTGCCACCGCGCATGCTCGGGGCCCGGGCCATCGGAGCGGCCGGACCACTCGGGGGCGGGGGAGTAGGCGGGGGCATCAACGGTGTTCATGGTTATCCTTTCGCGTCTGTTCCTTGCGTGGTACCTGCGGCGGTGCGGCGGCCGGTGAGGTAGAAGATGGCAGTCATGAGGAGGATGAAGATAACGCCCGTGGCGAGTGCCGGGCGGTACTGCTCCTGCCATACCATGATGCCAAAAGTGAAGATGATGAAGACGATCGAGAAGTATTGGCCCCAGGGCCAAAAGGGGACGGTGTATTCCAGGCTGGCACGCTCTTCGGTGGGCATCTGGCGGCGGGAGGCCACGTGGGCCAGGAGGATCATCAACCACACGTAGATGGTGGCGAAGGTAGCCAGGGAAGCGATGATTTCGAAGACATTCTCCGGGATGAGCGCGTTGAGCGCGGTGCCGATGATCATGACGATGAGCAGGATGATCATGGTCATGACGGGCACACCCCGAGTCTTCTTCGCCATGATCTGCGGCGCGAGGTTCTGGCGTGCCAAGCCGGTGAGGACGTTGCCGGCGCCGAAGAGATCGGCGTTGATGGCAGAAACCGCCGCGGTGATGACGACGACGTTGAGGGCGGCCGCGGCCCAGGTGACGCCGAGGGTGGAGAAGATTTGGACGAAGGGGCTTTCCTCGCCGGTGATGCTGCGCCAGGGGTTGATCATCAGGATGACCAGGATAGCCAAGACATAGAAGAGCAGGATGCGCACCGGGATGGTGTTGACGGCCTTCGGCACGGACTTGGCGGGGTCCTCGGCCTCCGCGCTGGCGACGCCGACGATCTCCGTGCCGCCGAAGGCGAAGAGGACCAGGATGAAGGAAGCGACCATGCCGGAAATACCGTTGGGGAAGAAGCCGCCATCGTTGACCAGGTTGGCCGGGCCGGTGGTCTCCGCTGTGGAGAGGCCGAAGACGAGCACGGCCACGCCGCCTAAGATCATGGCGATGACGGCGCCGACCTTGACGATGGTGAAGGCGAATTCCAGCTCACCGAAGGCCTTAACCGTGGCGAGGTTGGCGCCGCCGACGAGGAGCAGCGTGGCCGCAACCCAGACCCATTTGGGCGAGCCGGGGAACCAGAATTGCATGTAGACGCCGATGGCGGTCAGATCCGCCAGGGCCACGATGACCATCTCGAAGGCGAACATCCAGCCGGTGATGTAACCCGCCCAGGGGCCTAGGAAGGCGCGGGCGTATTCGGCGAAGGAGCCGGTGACGGGGTGGTGCACGGACATCTCACCGAGCGCGCGTAGGAGGAAGTAAACCACGGCGCCGCCGAGGAGGTAGACCAAGAGGACCGAGGGGCCGGCGGCTTGGATGGCGCCGGCGGAGCCGTAGAACAGGCCGGTGCCGATGGCCGAGCCCAGGGCGATGAAGTGCAGGTGCCGGTGTTTCAAGCCGGGGCGCTTGGCGGTGGTTTCTGCCACGGGGATGCGTCCTCCTCAGTTCCCCTATGCGGTGCTCGTTGGTTCCGGCGCCGCGGATGAAGGGGAGTGGTTGGTGCGGGTGGGTCTGGGAGTTACTTTCCTCTAGTTCAGACGTGGGGTCAATTTTGTGGTGGGGGTGGCACGGTTGGGCTCTATGGCGGGGGACTCATTCCGCTTGTGGGGGTGACGTGCGTGACAAGTGTGTGTGGTGCCGCTAGTATGTGGAAGACCTGCGTGTGGCTGTCGCGTGGGCACGGCTTCAAGCAACCGCCTTTTCTTGGCGTGTGCTTGATCGGCGCGATCATTTAAGAGAACGCGTTTGTGGCCGTGCTAATGACGTGTAGTTTCCACCACCGTGAGGTAGAACATGAACTCTGAAGACGCAATCGTTGACGCCTTCTACGAGAGCGACGACGATGTCCCCTCCAAGAAGGGCATCTGGCGCCTCTTTGTCTACAGCGCTATTGGCGCTTTCGTATTCTTCTTTCCCATCAGCTATGACGGAAAGAAGTCCATTCCGCTTGACCACATGGTCACCATCATCCGCACCTATGCCGATGCCTTCGTGCCCTGGTTCATCCTGGCGCTGGCGCTCTATGGCACGGTGCGCAGCATCGTGAACAAGAACTGGCGGGAGGGTCCGCTGCAAGCGGTCTTTACAGTTCTCAACGTGGTGGGCCTGGTGGTTTCCTTCCTCATGGTCATCGGAACTCTGCCGGGAGTGCTGGGCAATGAGGACATCGTGCCCTTCCTGTGGAATTCCATTGCCACCCCGGTGGGCCTCATCGTGCCGATTGGCGGCGCCTTCCTGGGCCTGCTGATTGGCTATGGCCTCCTGGAATTCGTGGGCGTGTTCATGCAGCCCATCATGCGCCCGCTGTGGCGCACGCCGGGGCGCTCCGCCATCGACGCTGTGGCTTCCTTCGTGGGCTCCTACTCGCTGGGAATCCTGATTACTGACCGCGTGTATCAGCGCGGCGGCTACACCGCGCGTGAGGCATCCATCATCGCGACGGGCTTCTCGACGGTCTCGGCGGCCTTCATGGTGATCGTCGCCAAGCAGCTCGACCTGATGGGCATGTGGGGGACCTACTTCGCGGTATCCCTCGTGGTGACCTTTGTGGTTACGGCGATTACCGTGTGGATTCCGCCGCTGAGCAGGATCCCTGATGAGTATGTGGACGGTGTGCAACCGGACCCGGAAAAACCGGTCAAGGGTAACTTCATCAAGGCCGCCTGGCGCGAGGCGCTGCTGGCGCTGGACCGCGCGCCGTCCTTGGGTGCTGCCATCTGGGAGAACCTGCGCGATGGCGTGCGCATGGCGGCGGCAATCGTGCCCTCCATCATGTCCGTGGGCCTGATTGGCCTTCTGCTGGCTAACTTCACCCCGCTCTTCGATTGGTTGGGCTACCTGTTTTATCCCTTCGCGTGGATTGTCCAGCTGCCAGAACCGGCACTCGCGGGCAAGGCAGCCGCCATGGGAATCGCGGAAATGTTCCTGCCTGCCACCGTGGCGGCTGGGTCCTCGAGCATGGTGCTCAAGTTCGTTATCGGCGTGGTCGCGATTTCCGCCATCATTTTCTTCTCCGCGCTGGTGCCCTGCATCCTGGCCACCAAGATTCCTATCAAGCTGTGGCAGCTCGTGGTCATCTGGTTCGAGCGCGTGGTGCTCACCATCATCATTACGACGCCGATTGCCTTCTTGGTGACCTAAGGAGGACTTAAACGAGGGCTCACTAGAATGTGGGCCCATGAGTACCTCCCGAGTCCCGGCGGCGCGCAACGCGCTGGAAATCCTCAGGCTGCTGTCCACTATCGACGTGCCGATTTCCGCCGCGCGCATTCGCAGCGAGCTGAACCTACCGCGCTCGTCCACCTACCACCTGCTCAAGGAGATGGTGGACGCAGGATTCGTGGTGCACCTGCCGGAGAACCAAACCTATGGGTTGGGGCTCGCTGCCTACTCCATGGCCGCGGCTTATGCCACGCAGCAGCCCCTCGTGAAGGCAACGCAGGGGCATCTTGAACGCATCGCCAGCACTGTGGGCGGCTCGGGGCACCTGTCACGTTTGGCGGGGTCGGAGATCCTCTACCTCAACGAGGTGCGCGCGCCGGGGGCGCTGTCACTGGTCACGGAGAGGGGAGTGCGCCTGCAGGCACAAAAGACGGCCTCCGGGCGCGCCATGCTGGCGCTGCTACCAGAAGCGGAATGGCGGGCGGCCTATTTCCCTGGTTCCTTAGGTTTTGGGGAGTACAAGGAGATACTGCGCCAGGTACGCGAGCGTGGTTGGGCCGAAGAAGTTGAGGTGGTGGCGCGGGGGCAGGCGTCGGTTGGCGTGGCGGTGGTAGACCACGTTGGCAGGCCCGCGGCGGCGTTGGCGGTGACTTTTCCTGTGGGCACCGTTGATGCCGCCGGAGTGGCGCAGAAATTACACGCGGCTGCGCAGCAGGTGGCGGCGAGGATGTACGGGCGCCGTTAGTGCGCGTGGGTGTGCGAGGTGCTTGCGCGCCGGGGAACCTGTTGTACTATGAGCGCAGCGCGTAAGGCTGTCGCGCGTATCACTATTTTTCTAAACTTGTGAAAGCAAGTACGTATTTTCACGTGCCTTTTCTACCCCTTATTGAAAGGGGTGAGGTGCGGGTAATGCAGTGACGTCGAAGGAGCCTTACATGTCCAATTCTTATCCCTCCACCGTGACCGTGGGTATCGGTGCGCTGAGCATCGAAGAGGTTGTAGCTGTAGCGCGCTATGGCGCAAAGGTAGAAATTTCTGAGGATGCCCTGGCGGAAATCGCCTCCACTCGCGAGCGCGTCGAGGAGCTGGCCCAGGACCCGACTCCGGTCTACGGAATTTCTACTGGTTTCGGTGCGCTGGCCCGCCGTCATATTCCGGAGGAGATGCGCGCGCAGCTGCAGCTCTCGCTCGTGCGCTCCCATGCTGCGGGCACGGGCCCGGAGGTAGAGCAAGAGGTCATCCGCGCGCTCATGTTGCTGCGCCTGTCCACCCTGTGTACTGGCCGCACCGGCGTGCGTCCGGTGGTGGCGCAGACCTATGCCGCGGTGCTCAATGCGAACATCCACCCGGTGGTCCGCGAGTACGGTTCCTTGGGCTGCTCCGGCGACTTGGCGCCGCTCGCGCACTGCGCGCTGGCGCTGCTGGGTGAGGGCGAGGTGCGCGTCGACGGCGGCGACATCATCCCTGCCGCCGAGGCCTTGTCGGCTGCCGGCATTGAGCCGCTCAAGCTGCGGGAGAAGGAAGGCCTAGCACTCATCAACGGCACCGACGGTATGCTGGGGCAGCTTTGCCTTGCTATTACAGATCTGCGAGAACTGGCCAAGACCGCGGATATCGCTACCGCAATGACGGTGGAAGGCCTGCTGGGTACGCTGGTGGTCTTCGCGGATGACCTGCAGCAGCTGCGCCCGCACCCGGGCCAGGCCGATGCCGCGGCCAATATTCTGACGGTGGCGGAAGGCTCGGAGATTCTCGAGGCGGCCCTCGAGGACTTCAAGAAGAAGCAGGTCCAGGACGCCTATTCGGTGCGCTGCGCCCCGCAGGTGGCCGGTGGTTTCCGCGATACTTTGGCGCACACCGCCTTGGTTGCGGAGCGGGAGCTTGCTGCGGCCGTCGACAACCCGGTTGTGGCCAAGGATGGGCGCGTGGTTTCCAACGGTAACTTCCATGGCGCGCCGGTGGCCTATGCGCTGGACTTTTTGGCCATCGTTGTGGCTGACCTGGCTTCCATTTCTGAGCGCCGGACCGACCGCTTCCTCGACGTCGCTCGCAACCGCGGACTCAACGCCTTCCTGGCCGATGACCCAGGCGTGGACTCCGGCCACATGATTGCGCAGTATGCGCAGGCGGGTATCGTCTCTGAGCTCAAGCGCCTGGCCAACCCGTCCTCGGCGGATTCCATCCCGTCTTCGGCGATGCAGGAAGACCACGTTTCTATGGGTTGGTCGGGTGCCCGCAAGCTGCGTAAGGCAGTCGATGGCCTGCAGCGCGTGCTCGCCATCGAAATTCTCACCGCCGCCCGCGCTATTGATATGCGTGAGGGCCAGCCGGCCAAGGGTACTGGCGCGGTCATCGACGCTCTGCGCCAGACTGTCCAGGGTCCGGGCACCGACCGCTACCTCTCCCCGGAGATTGAGGAGACCGTGCGCCTGGTCAAGGAAGGTGCGCTGGTGGATGCGGTAGAGGGGGCCGTCGGCACGCTGCGCTAACTCCACCCCAGCCCCATGGTCCACACGGTCCATGGGGCTTTCTCGTGCGCCCTTGATTTCAAAAGTGCAGACCTAGAAGTACAGACCTGCTGGTCGTCGCAAAGCACTGCCTTGGCGCTTCACGACGCCCACCTGCATGAATGCACTTCCAGGTCTGCACTTTTGGCTGGCACCGGATTGCAGGTAGTGCGGCGGAGGCGAAGTACGGAAGCCTATCTGTGGCGAGGCGCACAAAGCTGGGTTATGAGTAGTGCATGAACAATGAACAACTCTTTAACTTCTTAGACCAGCATCTTATCGACCTTCGCAAGCTACCCAATGATGATCCCCGGTGGAAGAAGGTGCATGCTGGCAAGGTGGCCAAATTGGCGTGGTGCTTCGTACTGCCGATGATGTATTGGCACGAACTCAAGCCGTGGCAGAAGGAGACCACGAAGGCATATGTGCTCGGGTTGACCTTGCCCAAGGCAACATTAGTGGGAAAATCCGCCGCCCTTATTCACGGAATTCCGCTGGTTGTGCCGCCGACCGAATGGGAGGCAACGTTGCCTTCGAACTCGGTACCTCCACGATCTAAAGCCACTGTCCGTTATCGCCGCATGGACTTGCGCGGTAAAGAGACGGTGGTTCACGGGATTCGCGTGTCAACCCTGGAGCGCACGGCCATTGATATTGCGCGGTTCTATGGATTTGAGGAGGGACTCGTTGCCGTCGATGACGTGCGGGCGCGCAATGCTGGCCAGTTCTGGATCAGTGAGACGCTCGGCGCTATGGGGAGAGTTAAGGGTGTTGCCGCCGCGCGGCGGGCGGTTGCTGAAAGCGTCAATTGCGCGGAGTCACCGTGGGAATCCTATGCCCGTGCCTTGATTCTTGCGGCGGACTACCCGGAGCTGCGCTGGGTCAAGGCGCAGTATGTGATTGAGAACTATCGAGCAGATCTGGTCATCAATGGGTGGCTCGTGATTGAGATTGACGGGAACGTCAAGTACAGGCACGAGGTTGAAGAGGTGATTCGCGCGGAACACCGGCGCCAGCAAGCCATCCTCAATAAGGGCTACATCGTTTTGAGGTTTAGCCCAGAACAATTAAGCGCGCGCCCCGACTACTTTCAGGAGACGGTCGGCAAGCACTTGGCACGCGGCCCGCGCTTGTAAAAGTGCAGACCTGGAAGTGCAGACCTGCTGGTCGTCGTCAAGCACTGCCTTGGCGCTTCACGACGCCCACCTGCATGAATACACTTCCAGGTCTGCACTTTTGGGTTTGATGGAGGCGGGCAGCGCTCCGTGGCAGTACTGGTCGTGTGACAGTCTTGTATCTGAGACAGCTAGGCTAAAAGTGTCCTGGCTCATGGTGCTGCGTCACAGTAACTTGTCCTGTGTGACGCTGACCAAGCCTTAAAGGGACAGCCCCGGGAAACCGGCCTTGGGGGTTTGGGAGGGCGTCGAAAAGCACGAGCGAAAGGAAGTCATGTCTGAACCCCGCGAAGTACGCGCCCCGCGCGGAACCGAACTGAACGCCAAGTCTTGGCAGACCGAAGCCCCGCTGCGCATGCTCATGAACAACCTCGACCCCGAGGTTGCCGAGCGCCCCGAGGACCTCGTGGTCTACGGCGGCACCGGACGCGCTGCCCGCAGCTGGGAAGCCTTCGATGCCATCGTGGAGTCCCTCAAGGACCTCGAATCCGATGAGACCCTGCTGGTGCAGTCCGGCAAGCCGGTGGGTATTTGGAAGACCAACGAGTGGGCACCGCGCGTGCTCATTGCGAACTCCAACCTGGTCGGTGACTGGGCCAACTGGGAGCACTTCCGCAAGCTCGAGGACGAGGGCCTGATGATGTACGGCCAGATGACGGCCGGTTCCTGGATTTACATCGCCACCCAGGGCATCCTGCAGGGTACTTTTGAGACCTTTGCGGCCGTGGCCAAGAAGCGCTTCAACGGCACGCTCGCCGGCACCTTCACCCTGACCGGTGGCTGCGGCGGTATGGGCGGCGCGCAGCCGCTGTCCGTTACTTTGAACGGCGGCGCCTGCCTCATTGTCGACGTGGACGAGACCCGCCTGAAGCGCCGCCAGTCCAAGCGCTACCTCGATGAGGTCGTTACCGACCTGGATGAGGCCCTCAAGCTGGTGCTCGACGCCAAGGAAAACAAGAAGCCGCTGTCCGTGGGACTCGTGGGCAACGCCGCCGAGGTCTTCCCGGAGGTGCTGCGCCGCCAGCGCGCGGGCGAGTTCACCGTGGACATCGTCACAGACCAGACCTCCGCGCACGACCCGCTGAGCTACCTGCCAACCGAGATCACCGTCGAGGATTGGCACAACGAGGCCAAGGCGGACCCGACCACCTTCACCAAGAAGGCCCGCGAGGCCATGGCCGCCCAGGTCCAGGCCATGGTTGAATTCCAGGACGAGGGCGCCGAGGTCTTCGACTACGGCAACTCCATCCGCGACGAGGCCCGCAAGGCCGGCTACCAGCGCGCCTTCGAGTTCCCGGGCTTCGTCCCGGCCTACATCCGCCCGCTCTTCTGCGAGGGCCTTGGCCCGTTCCGCTGGGCAGCGCTTTCCGGCGACCCGGAGGACATCAAGGTCACCGACCAGGCGCTCAAGGAGCTCTTCCCGGACAACGAGCACCTGCACAACTGGCTTGATGCCGCTGAAGAGTACGTGGAGTTCGAGGGCCTGCCGGCACGTATTTGCTGGCTGGGCTACAACGAGCGTCACAAGGCTGGTCTGCTCTTCAATGACTTGGTCAAGGAAGGCAAGATCAAGGCCCCGATCGTCATCGGCCGCGACCACTTGGACTCCGGCTCCGTGGCCTCCCCGTACCGCGAGACCGAGGCCATGCTCGATGGCACCGATGCCGTGGCTGACTGGCCGCTGCTCAACGCCATGACCGCTGTGTCTTCCGGTGCCACCTGGGTGTCCATCCACCACGGCGGTGGCGTGGGCATGGGCCGCTCCATCCACGCGGGCCAGGTCACCGTCGCCGATGGCACCGAGCTGGCCGCCGCCAAGCTGCGCGCGGTGCTCACCAATGACCCGGGCATGGGCGTTATCCGCCACGTGGATTCCGGTTACACTCGCGCCAAGGAAGTCGCCGACGAGCGCGGCGTGCGTATCCCGATGGAATTCAAGGCCCGCGACTAGACACGAGAGGAAAAGAAGATCATGTCCACCCTGTTTACTGGAATCTCAGAGCTGCGCACGGTGTCGGAGGCAGGTACGCTTGCCGACGCCTCCCTCATCGCCAACACCGACGGCACCATCGCCTGGATCGGACCGGCCTCCGAGGCGCCAGCCGCGGACGAGAAGGTCGACCTTGGCGGCCGCGCAGTTCTGCCGGGCTGGGTGGATTCCCATACCCACATGATCTTCGATGGCGACCGCTCCGCCGAGTTCGAAGCCCGCATGGCGGGCGAGTCCTACCAGGCTGGCGGCATCGCCGTGACCATGGACGCGACCCGCTCGGCGGGGGAGGAGCGCCTAGAAAAACTTCTGGTCGAGCGCATCGCCGCTGCCCGCCGGGGTGGAACGACGACGCTGGAGACGAAGACCGGTTACGGCCTTAATACCGAATCCGAGGTGGAGGCCGCTCGCGTGGCGGCCCGCCACGTCGATGATGTGACCTTCCTCGGCGCGCACCTCGTGCCGCCGGGAGCAGAGGCCGAGACCTACCTCGACGAGGTGGTTGGTCCCATGCTCGATGGGGTGGCCGAGCACGTGCAGTGGATTGACGTCTTCTGCGAGCGCGGTGCTTTCGATGAGGCGCAGTCGCGCCGCGTGCTGGAGGCCGGCAAGGCCCGCGGATTGGGTGTGCGCGTGCACGGTAACCAGCTCGGCGAGGGGCCAGGCGTAGCACTCGCGGTGGAGCTGGGTGCTGCCTCCGTGGACCACGTCAACTACCTCAGCGATGCGGACGTTGAGGCGCTGGCGTCTTCGGATACGGTGGCGACCTTGCTGCCTGCCTGCGACCTTTCGACGCGTGAGCCGCTGGCACCGGGCCGCAAGCTTATTGATGCCGGCGCGACTGTCGCCATCGCCTCCAACCTTAACCCGGGCACGTCCTACACCTCCTCGATGAACTTCTGCGTGACTACGGCCGTGCTCCAGCAGCACCTCACCCTCGATGAGGCCATTGCCGCCGGCACGCTGGGCGGTGCCACCGCGTTGCGCCGCCAGGATGTCGGTGAGGGCAAGGACGCGAAGGGCCGCCCGGCCAAGGGCTCGCTGGTGGTCGGTGCAGCCGCGGATCTGCATGTCCTCGATGCCCCGAGCGCCATCCACTTGGCCTACCGCCCGGGCATGCCGATGACCTGGAAGACCTTCGTGGGTGGCCGCGAAGTCTAGGCCGGGGCAAAGGCACCATTTGAGGGGCACCTTATAAAGAAACCGACATGCATTGACGTGGGGTTTTAGATTTCGGAAGCCGCAAATGGTGCCTTTGGGTTTGGTACCTTCGCTCTTTTCGGGCCTTCGCGGACGGGGACTAAGTGTGATTCAAAGGGCTGGGTCAAAGGGGGGGGCTGAGTTAAAGGGCCTTGGCTGAAGTTCGAGGTGCCGGGGTGCCGCGTCGGGAAGAGACAGGTCGTGGGGAGAAATAGCTAATCTCACCTCAGTGCCGTACTCTGGTTTGAGCAATGAGCATTACCGATAACGCCACCGGCGGCGTCAACGAGCCGGAAGAATTCAATAAGTCGGAATCTCAGGAAAACTCGCAAGGTGGCGAAGCATTGGACGCTTCGCAGGTGTCGAACCATGACACCGGGGCTGCGAATAACCCTGAGGACACCGGCGCTGAAGAAGCTTCAGCCAACGACAACTCCCAGGGTTTTGCACACCTCGGCCTTCCCGATGACGTTCAGGAAGCCGTGTCCAAGGTGGGCTTTACCAAGCCATCCCCGATTCAGGAAGAAACCATCCCGATCCTCATGGAGGGCCGCGACGTCGTCGGCCTCGCCCAAACGGGTACGGGTAAGACCGCAGCCTTTGCGCTGCCGGTTCTCTCCCAGATCGATACCGAGGCTCGCTATCCGCAGGCCCTTGTCCTTGCGCCCACGCGCGAGCTGGCTCTCCAGGTTGCGGACTCCTTCCAGTCCTTCGCCGACCACTTGGGTCGCATCGAAGTTCTGCCTATTTACGGTGGCCAGGCTTATGGCATCCAGCTCTCTGGTCTGCGCCGTGGTGCCCAGATCATTGTGGGTACCCCGGGCCGTGTCATCGACCACCTGGAGAAGGGCTCCCTGGATATCTCCCAGTTGCGCTTCCTCGTCCTCGATGAGGCAGACGAGATGCTCAACATGGGCTTCCAGGAAGACGTTGAGCGCATTCTTGAGGACACCCCGGAGGACAAGCAGGTCGCACTCTTCTCGGCCACGATGCCGAACTCCATCCGCCGCCTGTCCAAGCAGTACCTCAACAACCCTGCCGAAATCACGGTGAAGTCGGAGCGCCGCACCAACGACAACATCACGCAGCGCTTCCTCCTGACGCCGCACCGCCATAAGATGGATGCCTTCACGCGCATCCTCGAGGTCATTGACTATGACGCCATCATCGTCTTCTGCCGCACGAAGCATGCGACCGAAGACGTGGCCGACAGCCTCAAGGAGGCCGGCTACAACGCCGCTGCCATCAACGGCGATATCGCGCAGCAGCAGCGTGAGCGTACCGTCGATCAGCTCAAGGATGGCCGCCTGGACATCCTGGTGGCTACCGACGTTGCTGCCCGCGGCCTCGACGTCGACCGCATTACTCACGTGGTCAACTACGACATCCCGAATGACACCGAGTCCTATGTGCACCGCATTGGCCGTACCGGCCGTGCTGGCCGCACTGGCGAGGCCATCCTCTTCGTCACCCCGCGTGAGCGCCGCATGCTGCGCTCCATCGAGCGCGTGACCAACGCCCGCCTGGAGGAGATGGATCTCCCGACCGCGGATGAGGTCAATGCCAAGCGCAAGGAGAAGTTCTTCGCGGCCATCGGCGCCTCCCAGCAAGACAAGCAGTTCGACTTCTTCCGTGACATGGTGCGCGAATACTCCGCGGCAGAGAACGTGGCGATGGATGACATCGCGGCCTCCCTGGCTGTGCAGCTGCAGGGCGGAACGGACTTCCTGATCAAGGAGCGCCCGGTGTCCAAGAAGGACCGCCGCGAGCGCGATCGCTTTGAGCGCGATGGCCGCGGGCGTGACCGCGACCGTGATCGTGGTGGCCGTGACCGCGATAGGGGCCGTGACCGCGGCCCGCGCCGCCCGGACGGGGACTTTGAGACGTACCGGCTGGACGTCGGCAAGCGCCAAGGCGTGCGCCCCGGCGCCATCGTGGGTGCGTTGGCCAACGAAGGTGGCCTGACCTCCAAGGACTTCGGCCGCATCACCATCGCCGTGGGGCACACCCTGGTGGACCTGCCGAAGAACCTGGACCCCGCAGTGCTGGACCGTCTCAAGGACACCCGCATTTCTGGCCAGCTCATCAAGATCCAGAAGGATACCGGACGCCCACCGCGCCGGAACTTCGACGATGACCGCGGCCGCGGCGGTTACGGCGGGCGCGGACGTGGTGGACGCGGTGATCGTGGCGGATACCGTGACCGTGACCGCGGTGGACGCGGCCGTGATCGTGGTGGACGCCGCGGCGGCTGGCGCGACTAGCCTCCGCTCGGCGCCGCAGCGGCGTTAGAGCAACACAAGAAAACCTCCCAAACTCGTTCACGCATCGTGCGAGCTTGGGAGGTTTTCGCTATTGGGGCCTAAACCGGAAGGATTAGACGTACATCAGGATGGCGCACACAACCCACAGCAGGTTGAAGATGCCGGAGAACATAGCCAGCTGCTTCTTTAGCTTGGCAACATCGGCGCTGCCTGGGGCAGCAATCGCGGACATGGCCTGGTTCTGCTTCGGGATGACCACGACGAGCAGGATAACCCAGGCGATGACGGCCAGAAGAAGAGCGATGTGGAACTGGACCTGGGACTTGTAGGTATTGAGGTCAGTAAGGAAGACAGCTAGACCAATGACCGGAACAATAGCGGAGATATAGCCATACGTCGAGGTGATCTTGTTGAGGACACCGGCGGCACCAGCTGCAGAAGCATCACCGGAGGCCGCCTTTGCCAGCTGACCGGGGAAGGCGGAGGTGGAGATGCACACGGTACCGACCAACAAGATAGCGGCGAAGGCGTGGAGGAAGATGAGCAAGCTAGTCATGGGAGGGTGCTTATACCTTTCTGTACGGGGCTTTTCCCTGCGAGAGTCTAACGGCGCGGTGAGATGAAATCGAATCGACACTGGTGGCGCATGACCACGTAGTCGCGGGAGGGCAGCGGTAGTTGGTATTTGCGGGCCACTGCGGCAAGCCGCTGCGAGTAGTCGCAACGGTCGGCGGGCGGGAGCCAATCGGCCGGCAGAGAATCGGACTTGGCCTGGTTGAGGTTGCGGGCGGTGGCGACGAGGTTGAGCGGATCGTTAGCAAAGGCCATCTTTTTATCCGGCGGCCAAACTGATGCCCCAAGGTCCCAGGCCGCCGCGAGCGGGAAGACGTGGTCAACTTCCACGCGGTCCGGCGCGGGCGCGCGGGCATAGGGATCGTAGAGGGCCCCGTCGATAGTCTGCGCGGCCTTGACGTTGTCCCGTGTTCCAGGTGCCCATCCGCCGAAGTCTTCCCGTTTATAGCCGGGGACCTCCACGCGCGCGGGCACGGTTGCCACGCCCAGATCAGGTCCGGGGAGGAGGTGATAGCCGCCGTAGACAACGGTTGCCACGGAGAGGAAGCCTATATAGACCGTGCGCAGGTTCATGCACTTTTAGACTGCGCGGGGGTGTTCGCGGTTCCCGTATGAGCAGGAAGCCTGTGAGTGCGCAGAGGGGCTACATGGATGCAGTCAAAAGGCACTTCCCAGAAGGCATTAGTAAGAAGGTTTCTTTGGGGGGGGCAAAGACACCTTTTAGAGGCTCGGACACGGCGTTCTCGAAGCAAAGGCACCTTTTGGGAAATGCCTTTTGAGTAGCGACCATGTAGAGCCATCCGATCCAATCACAAGCGAAACCCCGCCACAGCAGTAACTGGACTGCTGGAGCGGGGTTCGCGCGTGAGGGGAGAGGGGGAGAGGCCTACTTCTGAACCTGCTCCGCAGCCTCCTCGAAGTCCAAGTCATCGTTCTTCTCAACGAGCTTGGCCAGGCGGGATGCCTCCTCGAACTCCTGGGTGACCTTCTCATCCGGAGCCTTGGTGGCCAGGGAAACGCCGACAGTCACGAGCAGAGCGGAGATGAAGCCAGGTACCAGCTCGTAGAGGGTATCGCCCAGCGGGCTCATGCCCCAGCCGATGGCCACGATGGCACCGGTGAGCATGCCGGCGATGGCGCCGGTGGAGTTGAGTCGCTTCCAGTACAGCGACAGCAGCACCAGCGGACCGAAGGCGGAACCGAAGCCGGCCCAAGCGAAGCCAACCAGGCCCAGAATCGAATCCGACGGGTTAATGGCCAGCACAGCAGCGATGACGGCGATGGCCACGACGGCGGTGCGGGACAGGTTGATCAGGACGTTCTGGCTCGGCTTTTTCTTGGCGAAGATGAGGTAAAGGTCCTCAATCAGGGAGGTGGAAACAACCAGCATCTGGGAGGACATGGTGGACATGATGGCCGCCAGAACGGCGGTCAGGACCAGACCTGCGAAGAGCGGGTGGAACATAACCTGTGCCATGTCCAGGAAGATGGTCTCGTAGTTCTCCTGGTCAGTAATGGAGTGGCTGGTCTCAGTGAAGAAGACCGTGCCGGAGAGCGCGACGAAAATAGCACCGATGAGGGAGATACCCATCCAGCTGACACCGTAGAAGCGGCCTGCGCGGGCGTCGGAAGGCTTACGCAGCGCCATGAAGCGCACGATGATGTGCGGCTGGCCAAAGTAGCCCAAGCCCCAGGCCAGGTTGCCGATGATGACGGCGGCAGACACACCAGAGAACAAGGAGAAGTAGTCAGGGTTCTCAATTACACCACCGGTGGCGTACGGGTTCTCAGCGGCGAAGCTGAAAATCTCGCCCGGGTTGTCCAAGGAGAAGAGCACCATGATCGGCACGATGATGAGAGAGGCGAACATGAGCAGGCCCTGGACGGTATCGGTGTAGGACACCGCGAGGAAACCGCCGACGAAGGTGTAGAAGACCGTCACGGCAGCCACGACGAGCATGCCGACCAGGTAGTCGCCACCGAAGCTGGACTCGAAGTAGCGGCCGCCGGCCACCATGCCGGAAGAGACATAGAAGGTGAAGAAGAAGATGATGATCGCCGCCGCGATAATGCGCAGCAAGCGCGACTTATCGTGGAGGCGGTTTTCAAAGAAGGAGGGAACAGTAATCGAATTGCCGGCGATTTCGGAGTAGGAACGCAGACGCGGCGCGACCCACTTCCAGTTGGCCCAAGCACCGATGAGGAGGCCGATGGCCATCCATAGCTCGGACATGCCGGTCAGGAACAAAGCGCCCGGCAGGCCCATAAGCAGCCAGCCGGACATATCGGAGGCGCCGGCGGATAGGGCGGCTACGAACGGGTGAAGGCCGCGGCCGGCGAGAACGTAGTCGTCGTACTCATCCGTCTGCTTGTAGCTCCAGAAGCCGATGGCGGCCATGGCAAGCAGGTAGATGATCATCGCAACGACATACCAAGTGGAGTCTTGCACTGATCTCTCCTTGAGATTGAGATTAAAGAATAGGACTCACCCACGCTAACGAGGCAAATGCTCCAACCCAACTGAAAATTGGCTGGTTGACCAGTATTTGGTTACCTTGGTCACAGATTAATGCACGGTCTTACTGGTGTTACGCCGTTATGTAACGAGACTGTAACAATTGCGTATTTGGGCAGGAATCGGGAACTTTCTGCAACCCTTTCCCCACAAAGGTGTGCTGCTAAACTGGCCCCTATGGCTTCTTACCTGCTGCATGGCCTCTGGCTGCCCGTCTCCGGCCTGAGTCTATGGATCGAACAGGTCGAAGGGCACAAGATCGTCATGCCCTCAGCAGTCCCGGAGGGAACCTTTCCGGATGTGGTTGATACCATCCTGAGCAAGAAGACCTTCCGCAACCGAGCGCGCGTCTCCCTCCGCACACCGAAGGGCAAAGATGTCTCCCTCATGGTGCCCATGGCGATGTTCGCCCCGGATGAGGCAGTGGAGACGCTGGCCAAACTGGAATACCTCGATACAGACAGCCAGGCGGTTTCGGCGGAACAGCGTGCAGCTATTGCGCCGGACCTCCTGTGGCTCATCCGCGCCTATCGCGGCCTGTACCGTTTCGTCCGCGCCGGCCGCGTGACCATCCGCCTGTCCTATCAAGCAGGCGAGTGGTACCCGATGTGGCAGCTGGCATCCGGTCTGGGCGAGCGCAGCTGGCTGGCGGAAATGCTGGCTTCTGCGCCCGGCATCCTCTCCATTAATAACCGGGCGCTTTCGGATGATTTGGCCGATGAGCTTACGCACTGGATTGCCTATACCCAATTGCGCCCGCAGATCGATGCCCCACGCGCCGCGCCCTGGCATGAATTCGCGCAGGCCTTGCTGAAAACCGCGCCGGTCAAGAAGGGGCGCGCCCAGCTGCTGCGTGGGCTCAATGAGTGGAAAGATTCCATTACCTCCGTTGACCTGCAGCTCGTCTTCCTCGTGGAGGAGCCGCCAAATAGTACTGACTCCGTCGAGGATGCAGCGTGGCCCATTCGCCTGCTGGTGCGCTCCGGTACGGATTCGCCGCTGCCGGTGCGGCAGGACCAGTTGGATCGGGGGAGCGTCGAGAAGCTGCGTGAGGCCCGCCGCCATGCCTTCGACGTGGCTCCGCGGCTGAAGTACAACTCCGCCCCGGCGAGCCGGAATGCGGGGGACTGGGACGTCTACCTGACCACCGAGCAGCTCGTCGATTTTGTTACCCACGACGCCGCTGCCCTGCGCAAGGCCGGTTTCACCGTGCTGCTGCCCAAGTCTTGGTCCCATATGGAGACCAAGGCCAAGCTGGAAACCACGGAGGTCCGTGATCCGGCCGATGCTGCCACCAAGGCGCACATTGGTATGGAGAAGCTGTTCAGCTATGACTGGAAGCTCTCGGTGGGTGACACGCAGCTTACCGACGCCGAAATGCAAGAGCTCATCACTTCTAAGTCCGGGCTGATTCGTTTGCGCGGCGAGTGGGTCATGGCGGATACCCAGGCCTTGAACAAGATCTCGCAGTACATGCGCGAGTTGGCCGATACCGCACGAAAGCGCGCCCTGAAGGAGTTGGAGCAACTCGCCGCTACCGCAGAGATGGCGCGCCAGCTGGAACAGCCCGGCTGGGAAGAATTGGTGGCCGAGGTGGAGCGCCGCCGCAAGGAATTCAATGAGGGTGAGCAAGAAGAAGCGGTAACGCTTGCAGACCTGCGCGAGATGGCCTTGAAGTCCATGGCGGAGGACCCCGTGGCCTTCACCGGATCCGAGTGGCATACCTCGCTGCTCGGCGGGCTGGATAGTACGGCACCTGACCGCGTGGAGATCCCCGATACGGTCCATGCCGAGCTGCGCGAGTACCAGCGCCGAGGCGTCGACTGGCTGTACTGGATGTCCCGCAACAACATCGGCGCGGTGCTGGCAGATGACATGGGTTTGGGCAAGACCCTGCAGCTGCTGTCTTTGCTGGCGGTGGAAAAGGCTGCCCACGAGGACGCGCCGGACAAGGAAGATGGGGAGGCTGAAGCCTGGAAGCCCACCCTCGTCGTCGCGCCGACCTCCGTGGTGGGCAACTGGGCTAGGGAAGCTACGCGCTTCGTACCGGACTTTAAGGTCATGGTGCAACACGGCACTGGGCGCCTGAAGGGCGAGGAATTGGTCAGCGCAGCTCAGGAGGCCGATATCGTCATTACCTCCTATGGCACGGTGAGCCGTGACTTCCTCACATTGAGCAAGGTGGAGTGGGACCGCGTGGTCCTCGATGAGGCTCAAGCGATCAAGAACGCCTCCACGCGCTCCTCCAAGGCGGTTCGCGCCATCCCGTCACGTCACCGCGTGGCGCTGACCGGCACGCCGATTGAGAACCGGCTGTCAGAAATGCGCTCCATCCTGGACTATTGCAACCCCGGAATCCTGGGCTCGGCCTCTTTCTTCCGCAACCACTTTGCCAAGGCCATCGAGCGCGAAGGCAGCGATGTCATGGCGGAGCGCCTGCGCCTGCTCACCGGCCCGTTTATCCTGCGCCGCCTGAAGACGGACCCTAATATCATCGATGACCTGCCGGAGAAGTCCGAGCAGATCATCACCGTGCGCATGACCGATGAGCAGGCCGCCCTCTATAAGGCCCTGGTCAATGATGTGGAACAGGCCCTGGCGAAGAAGAAGGAGGGCATCTCGCGCCGCGGCCTCATCTTGGCATCGCTGACCCGCATCAAGCAGATCTGCAACCACCCAGCGCACTTCTTGGCCGATGGCAGTCCCGTGACCATCAAGGGCAAGCACCGCTCCGGCAAGGTTGAAGAACTCATGCGGATCATCGACCAAGCCATCGAATCTCAGGAGCGCGTGCTGATCTTTACTCAGTACAAGGCTTTCGGTGACGTTCTCCAGCCTTACCTGTCTGAGCAGCTGGGCTGTGAGATTCCCTTCCTCCACGGCGGGGTGAGCAAGAACCGGCGCGACCAGATGGTGGAGGAATTCCAGGCCGAGGATGGCGCACCCGTCATGCTGCTCTCGCTCAAGGCCGGCGGTACAGGCTTGAACCTCACGGCGGCGTCGATTGTCGTGCACATGGACCGCTGGTGGAATCCGGCGGTGGAGAACCAGGCCACGGACCGCGCCTTCCGCATTGGCCAGCAGCGCAACGTGCAGGTGTACAAGATGATTACCGCCGGTACCTTGGAGGAATCCATCCAGGACATTCTTGATGGTAAGACGCAGCTGGCCGGGGCCGTCGTGGGCGAGGGCGAGGGCTGGCTCACCGAACTGAGCCCCGAGCAGCTGGCGGATCTCATGAGCTATAGGGAGCAGGAGAAGTAAATGGCACCGAAGAGTCCTGAGGACAACAACGTCATCTACGCCAACTTCGGCACCCGCAAGCGCGTGAGCACGCCTGAGGAGGTCAACCGCGTCGATCGCGTGCGCACCATGCAGCCGGCGGCCACGCGCCTGCTCAACTTTGTCAACCAGCAAACGGATTCCGGCCGCATTCGCCGCGGGCGCCAGTACGCCACCGAGGGTCATGTCGTGGGCCTCGACGTGCGCAATGGTGCTGTGCACGGCAAGGTTGCGGGCTCTCAGAATGAACCTTTCGCGGTGCTCATCCAGGTGCCTTACCGCAACAACGAGGACATCGGGCGGCTGTCGGAGATGTTCGCGCGCACCCCCAACTCCGTGGCGAAGGCTAGGGAGGGCATGCTTGCCGACGCCTCCCTCGACATCCTCATCGCCGAGTACCCCGACGACCTCCGTTTCTCGTGCACCTGCCCCGATCCGGAGTACGTGTGCAAGCACGTCGTGGCGGTGGCGGACCGACTGGCCGCGCGCATGGACGCTGACCCGTCCGTCATCTTCGCCTTGCGCGGCCTCGACTTCGCGCGGCTGGAGCAAGCGGTCATGGAGCAGGCCAAGGCGGCCTCGGAGGACTCTTATTCCGCTTCCGCGGCCTCTGAAATCTCGGCCGAGGAGCGCAATGCCTTGTTCTGGGAGGGGCGAGAACTCCCGCCCTTGCCGGAGCCGAAGACCGCTCCCGCCGTCGATGATTCCGACCCGGAACTGCTGCGCAAGGCCATGAGGTCTGTCAGCCATACGAACATAGATTTGCTTCGGGCCGTCTCCGATGTCGAGGACCTTTACTATCATCTGACGCACTAGACATTGCCACCCCAGGGGAGAGGCTCAAGCGCCAGCCCTGGACCACGTTGTAGGGAGTTTGCATGGCCGCGGTTACGTTCATCCACACCTCAGATTTCCAGCTGGGAATGACACGCTGGTTTTTAAGTCCCGCCGCGCAGTCGCGCTTTGATGATGACCGCGAAGCAGCGGTCCTGCGGCTAGGGGAGTTGGCCACCGAGACAGGGGCGGAGTTCATCGTCGTGGCCGGTGATGTGTTTGAGCACAACTCCTTGAACAAATCCACGCTGCTGCGTGCCAAGGACATGTTCAAGCGCCTGCCGGTGCCGGTCTACCTGCTGCCCGGCAACCACGATCCTCTCGTGGCGGATTCCATCTTCTTCAACTCCTTTGCGGATAACGTGCACGTCATCGCGGATTCAGAGCCCATCGAGGTGCGCCCAGGCGTGGAAATCGTCGGCGCTCCCTACCTGTCCAAGCGGGCTAATTATGACCTGGTGCGCCGCGCGCTGGAGCCGCTGCAGCCTGCCGATGAGGGCACGGTTCGCATCGCGGTGGGGCATGGCCAGGTGGAGTCCCGCGCGGGCGAGGGCGAGGACTCGGACGCTGATACTATCGACCTCTCCTTCGTGGAGGAGTGCCTGGATAAAGGCGTTATTGATTATCTGGCCTTGGGGGATACGCACTCCACGGAATCGCTGGGCCGTACCGGCAAGGTGTGGTTCTCCGGCAGCCCGGAGACTACGGCCTTCGACGATAGGGAGCGCGATTCGGGCAATGCCTTGGTGGTGACCGTTGAGGGGGAGCGGGTGGACGTCGCCAAGCACCGCGTCGGTCGCTGGGACTTCCGGGCGATTGATGCGGACGTTGACTCACTCGAGGAGGTCGAAAGCTTCCTTGCGGAGCTCGAGGCCGTGCCGGAGAAGATTCGTACCGCGGTGAAATACAGCCTGCGTGGCACCGTGGGTTTGAGCGCGCAGGCTCGTCTGGAGCAGGGGCTGGCGGAGCTGGAGGAGGTCTTTGCCTCCCTCAAGCCGCGCGAGAGAACCATGGACCTGCATCTGGCGCCCTCCGAAGAGGAGCTCAGCGAGTTGAGTTTGAGCGGTTATGCCGCGGATGCCCTGGCGGAGCTGCTTGAGGACTTAGATGATCCCACCGCCCGCGACGCCGCCAACCTGCTGTTCCGCCTCAGCGCGAAGGGAGCTTAATCATGATGCAGCTACATTCTGTTGAACTCAATAATGTCCGGGGCGTGGATCACCTGGAGGTCAAGGACCTTCCAGAAACCGGTGTGGTGGTCATCGGCGGGCCGAATGAGGCTGGCAAATCCACATTGGTGGAGTCTATTGATTTTGTGCTGACGCAAAAACACACCGCCAACTCTAAGGCGGTGAGGGCGCTGCAGCCCGCCGGCCGCGATGTGGGTCCAGAGGTCACGCTGGAGGCCACCGTGGGGCCCTATCATTTCCGCATCCACAAGCGGTGGGTGAAGAAGCGCACCTCGGAGCTGCATGTGTTCTCCCCGCGCCCGGGCCAGTGGACCGGTGCGGAAGCGGATGGGGAGCTCGAGCGCATTCTCAGTGAACATATGGACCGCGCGCTTGTCGACGCCCTCTTCGTCCGCCAAGACGATAGCCACGAGGGCATCGCCGCCGTGGGCATTCCTTCCCTTACTGCGGCGCTAGAGGAGCAGACCGGGGCGAATGCCGTGGCGGAAGACTCCGAGCTGCTCACGCGCATCGAGGCGGAGTACAAGGAGTATTTCACCGCGAAGAAGGACAAGCCGGCGGGAGACTATAAGGCCGCAATCGCCGCGCTGTCAGAGGCGGAGGAGGAGCACGCGAACGCTGAGTCTGCGCTCCGTGAGCTCGACGGCGTGGTGGAGCGCTATGAAGCCGCCGAGCTGAAGAAGTCCGAGGCCGAAGCGGCTTTGCCGGAGGCCGTAGAAGAGTGCGAGCGCCGTGACGGCGAACTAGTCGCCGCCCGGGCCGCCCAGGAGAAGGTCACCGCGCAGGAGGCAGCAGTGACCCGGGCAGCGGAAGCTGTGACGCGCGCGGAGGAGGAATCGGCGCGGCGCAAGGCTGTGATTGCTGAGCACTCCGCAGCGGTTGAAGCGGCCGAGCGTGCTGCAACTGCTGTTAGCGAAGCCCGCGAGCGCGCCGAGGAAGAGTCCGCCGCGCGCACGAAGCTGGAAGAAGAACGCGCCGAGGTGCACACGCGGTACGAGGCCGTGCGCGAGGAACGCCAGCGCGCCCGCCGCGCGCAGCGGCGAGCCGAACGTGAGGCTTTGGGCACCCGCCTCGAAGCGTTGACCAAGCTGGAAGAGACCTTGGCGTCGCGCCGTCGTGAGCTGGCTGCCGCTCCAGACGTGCCAAACTTGAAAGCACTGGAAGAGGCGGCTCGTGAGGTCACTGTCCAGGAGCGCCTGCGAGCGGCGGCTGCTGCCAAGCTGTACTTTTCCGGGAAGGGCTCCGTCGCCGTCGATGGCGAGGAACGCTCTCTGGAGAGCGGTGAAGAACTTGCAGTCGAGTTGCGTGAGGGCACGACCCTTCAGGTAGGCGAGGTCACCGCCCGCTATGCCGCAGGTGCCGGCGAAAGCGGCGAGGAAGGCGTAGAGCAGGCTCGCGCTGAGCTCGCGCGCCTGCTGGAGGATGCCGGGTGCGAAGACCTCGAGTCGGCCCGTGCCGCTCACGAGAAACACACCGAACTCGCATCCGCCGCGGATTCCGCGGCGCGCGAACTGGCTGCTGCGTTGGGAGGGGAGGACCTCGGTGAATTGCGTGCGCGTTTTGAGGCCGGCGCAGAAGAGGCTGAGGACGTCGAGGGCGTTGAGGAGGCCGCGGAACCGCGAGAGCTAGACGTGGTGGAGCAGGAGGAAGAAGAGCTACGCAGGAAGCTCGATGAGCTCGACCGCGCTGTGGCTCCCTACCGTGAAAACAAGGCTGGCGCGGCATTAGAGGTAGCCACCGTGCGCGCGGAGGAGGCAATCACGCAGCGTGATGCCAAGGCCGCAGCCGTGGAGGCCGCCCGTGCTCAACTCAGTGATGCCGACGTGACCACGGCTATCGAGGCAGCACAGGCCAAGCTGCAGGAAGAAAGAGCAGTGCTGGCGGAGATGTCCGCGGTAGACGTGGACACCGCCGAGCATCTTGCCAAGGGAGCGCGTACACACGTGGATTCCCTGAAGGCAGCGGTGAATGCAGCGGTCGGTGACATGCGCGAGTTCCGGGGACTCATCGATATGCATTCCGGTGCGGCTGAGGATGCGGAGAAAGCCGCCGCCGAGCTCGAGGTTGCTCGTGAGCGCCACGCCGCTATCGAGCGTCGCGCGGAGGCTGCGCGTTATCTGCGCACACTCATGCTGCGCCACCGTGACGCCGCGCGCCAGCGCTATGCCGCGCCGTTTGTCACAGCGCTCAATAGCTTGGCGCGAACAGTCTTCGGTGGGGATGTGGACTTCGAGCTGTCGGAAGAGCTCAAGGTCGAAGCTCGCAGCCGCGACGGTGAGACCGTGTCTTTTGACGCGCTCTCTGGCGGTGCCAAAGAGCAGTTGAGCATCCTGACGCGCTTCGCCATAGCTCAGCTGGTGTCCGATGAACCGGTGCCTGTACTGATCGATGATGCGTTGGGTTCCACGGACTCCCAGCGCCTTCAGCTCATGGCGGCGCTGTTTAGTAAGGCAGGGAAAAGCACTCAGGTCATCGTGCTGACCTGTATGCCGCAGCGCTATTCCTGGGTGCCTGGGCGCATGGAGCTAGATATGGAGAAACTTACAAGGGCCTAAGTCCCGGAGTGTAGGGTATGAGCCATGACAGCGGACACTCGATGGCTCACCGAAAGCGAACAGGACCTGTGGCGCCACATTCTAGCTAGCATTCGCAAGATCAATCGCGGTATGGAGGAGACCCTTCTGGCCTGCGGCGATATCTCAGCCGCGGAGTTTTCGGTGCTTGTTTCTCTTTCGGAAGCACCCGCGCACACGCGGCGCCTGCGCGAACTCTGCACGGAGTTGGAGTGGGACCGCTCCCGCGCCTCCCACCAAATCACCCGCATGGAAAAACGGGGTTTGGTGCGCAAGGAAAAGTGTGCGGGCGATGCGCGCGGCGTGGAGGTCGTCATGACGAAGTCCGGCCGGGAGCGTCTAGAGGCGGCGGTACCTGAGCACGTCGAGTCCGTGCGCCGCATGGTTTTTGATCACCTCGATCCTGCCGACGCTCCGGCGGTCCTGCGTTTCTGCGAGGGCGTTCTTTCAGAAAGCAACCTTCCGGGATATGACGGCTTCGTGCCGGATGAGCGCTTGGGTATTCACACCGACTAGTTGTGCTTCGTACGGGTAGTGTAAGTTTTCGACC
This sequence comes from Corynebacterium sp. HMSC056E09, assembly GCF_001813425.1. Classification (NCBI taxonomy): domain Bacteria; kingdom Bacillati; phylum Actinomycetota; class Actinomycetes; order Mycobacteriales; family Corynebacteriaceae; genus Corynebacterium; species Corynebacterium sp. HMSC056E09. The sequence goes on along the minus strand of NZ_KV812525.1, from coordinate 83,138 downwards.
GTTTACTCACCAGGAGGTGATCTGTCCGCACCATGATGGGACAAGAACTGTTTGAGCATCCCGAGCGCCAGTACGCTACGTACGGCATTACTCCGCTGAAAGAGCTCAGCGCCAAAGTCGGCCCGGTCGATGATCTGGATGAGCTCACCGAGGAACAAGCCACAGCGCTTGAGGCGGCCCTCGAGCAGCACCCGGAGGGTGCGATGACCTTCGATGACGCCTCGCAGCTGTGGATTATCGGCGCGGATGAGGATATTGAGCGTATGTTCCAAGACCGCGAGGGATTCATCGAAGCGCTCAATAACAACGAAGACCCTGGGGTCTAGCCCACAGTCGGTGTCATACTAAAGGTGGATGGCGGCTAGATTTACTGGGTTTAACTACGGGCGGTTCTGTTTAAACTGCTAAGATACTCTGTGTTAAAGGGCGAGCATCCCCGCGCTTTTCAGAGGCAGCTTGAGCGAGAGCGCCATCTGGCTAGGGGAGCTAAGTGAAAGGACAAAACATAATGGTCGAGCGCGATTTGGCTCAGGAACAGCGCGAAGCAGCTGCACGTGACAAGGCTGACGGCTGGGTATCCGTCTTCGTTCAGTGGATTCCCTCTATGCTTCTCTCCGTGGTGATGCTGGGCGCCATGATGTTCGGCATGTACTACATCGAGCACGGCACCTTGGACATCACCCAGCCGATCGTCAACCAGTACATCACCCAGTAACCTGGTTCGCTCCCTCGCTGCCGCCTGGCAAAGGGGAGAACAGCTTGACTTTAAGCCCCAGCAGATTTGCCTGCTGGGGCTTCCTCTTTATCACCAGGCTCATCTCTCTAACTCGTGCCGTGGATCCATCAGGCGGCTTGAGCCACTGCTAAGCCTGAGAATTAATCTCCGAGTGCGATGTCTCGAGGCGTGATGACTCCTACGCCCTTCGCGCTCACCGTCGTTCCATGATCAGCCGCCGCCCGTCCTTTCGGTGAGCGCGAAGGGCGTATTCGTCCGGGAGAGCGTTAATCCGATAGCCTGAACTCCATGGACTCTCGCATCTACATTCGCTATCTCAACGGTCCGCTCCTGTGGATGGGAATAGTCGTTGGCCTTGCCGTTGTGGCAGCGGTGGTGCCCACGATGATTGATTCCACGTGGGCAGCAATCCTATTTGGTGCCCTGGTCATCATTGCAACCGTGGCCTGCCTTCTGATGCGGGTGAAGATCGTCGTCAACGATGGCGAGGTTGCGGTGTCCGTCTTTGGCGTCTTCACAAAGAGAATTCCCCTGCGCGAGATCACCGGGGTGAGTATCGGTCCGGAGACGGGGCTTAAAGAAGGTGCGGGCCCGCGCATCGTCGATGGCGCACCAGCCTATATCGTCTCTGGGCCGACGGTGCGCTTCGAGTACGGCTCAAACGCTCTTGTTGCCTCGGCGAAGAATCCAAAGCAAGTGGTCGAGGATGTAGAGGCGCGCTTGCGATAGTTCCATATCCCCAGACCTCGATCCCGAAACCTCCTGGTGGGTGGTGGGGCGTTGGTAAGCGCTAGGCGACGCCCACCTGCAGGTTGCGGGTTTCAGGTCTGGGGAGATGCAAAATGAGACAAGCCGCCCACCCGCAAACGTGGCGTCGTAAAAAATGGGCCGGGGCGTACTGGCCGATTCGAGGTAGGCGGGCATGAAAAAGTGCCCCTGACAGGGATCGAACCTGCGACCTTCGGTACCGGAAACCGATGCTCTAATCCGCTGAGCTACAAGGGCATTGCTGGCGAAATGCCAACGATGCGATTCTAACCTATAAAGGCTAGAGCGCAGTAATTGGCCTAGCGCCGATGGGGGTGTGGTGGGAAAGAAGGAGTGCTAGGACAGCCACTCCTTCATGGTTCCCGCCGTTCCTACTACTGGGCGGGCTGCTCCTGAGCCTGGGGCTGGTCAAAGAAGCCCGGCGCATCCGCGGTGTGGACTTCACCAGTGCGCAGGTAGTCCACCACAATCTGGTTCACAGCCTGGTTGCCCATGGCGAAGTGGCCGTGGCCTGGACCGTGGACGGTGACCACGTGGGACTGCATCGGGTCAGACAGCCCGCGGTAGTAGGCGTACGGGGTCTGTGGGTCGCCGGTGGACTGAATCTGCAGCGGCTTGGTGGCCAGCTGCGCGCCGCTAACTTGTACCGGCTTGGTGATGGGCGCGCGTCCACCGCAGCCGACGCCAGAGGCATACATGGAGTTAAACAGTGTGAAGGGGTCAACGGTGACGTAGTTGGACCACAGGAAGGCCGGGATGCGCGTCGGATCCATCGGGGCGGTGTTCTCGTTGCACATGATGATGTTCTGCATGCTCTGGGTATTCACCAGGCTCTGCATCGCAGCTTCCTGGTCCGCTTCGCTAGCCTGCGGCTCGACTGCATTGAAGTCGAGCGGTTCGATGCCACCGATGTGCTTGGCCATCGCGTCCCAGGCCTCTGGGCGCGGGACTACCTGGTCGCGCGTTACCTGGAGGGTGGGCGAGGTAGCCTGGATGCCCTGCGGGTTGGATGCCTTGCCCGCGAGGTGCTCGGCCTGCACGCGCAGTTCGCCCGTGGCGGTCATGATATTTGCGCCCGGCTGGCCGGCGAATTCGAGGCCCGGCGGGAGATCACCAATCTCGGCGTCCGGCGGCAATACGGTGGGGCGCACGCCGGCCTCGGCGGCGACAATCTGGGACCAGCGCTCGTAGGCCTTCAGCGGAGTCTTGCCCGCGTGGTAGGTGTCATCGTTCTTCGCCACGAAGTTAAAGAAGTCATGCAGGGCATTTTCGTAGCCTGCCTGCTGGGATGCGAAGATCTGGTTCCAGGCCATGCCCGGATTCATGCCGGAATCCAGCACCACCTTGTCGGTGTGCTGCGGGAAGAGAGTGGCGTAGGTCGACCCCAGGAAGGTGCCGTAGGACAGGCCAGCGATGTTAATGCGTTCATCGCCGAGTGCCTGGCGTACAACCTCCCAGTCGCGGGCGGTGTTCTCTGTGGTAAGGGAGTCGGTGTAGCCCGGGGTGTTCTTCTCGCAGTCGTTGCGGGTAACGGCACCTGCCTTCGTGAGAATCTCTAGCGGATTGCCTGTGGCCGCGGTCATGGAGCAGTTCAGCGCGCCGGAATCGCGCAGGCCGCGCGGCTGGACGCCGATGATGTCGAACTCCTGCTCAATCTCGTCTGGCCAATTCGCGTTGTTCACCCAGGCGTATGCATCGCCGCTCGGGCCGCCCGGGTTGGTAAACAGGCTGCCCTTGCGCTCGCCGGTGGCCTTGAGGCGGATGAAACCGACGTCGATGGTGCCCTTGTCCGGTGCGTCGTAGTACTTCGGCACGGTGACGTGGCCGCACTCGGCGCGCTGGTGGTCCACTCCCTCCGGGCACGGGCCCCAGTTGATGACGGGCTGGTCAGCGTGAGCAACGGCAGGTGCCGCAACCAAGCCAGCGGCGATGGCTACAGGTCCTAGAACCGAACCTAAAACGCGAGAAAGACGCATAGAACAAGGCTCCTAAAATCGTAAATTGGTACGAGCTTTATCCTATGCGTCAGGGGTGATGTGAGCCGAGCTCTCATACAGGGCGGGTGCCCCCGAAAGCCTCACTACTTAACAATCACCACAATGAGATCGCGCGGGCCGTGGACACCCTCCACGCGGGAGAGCTCAATATCCGAGGTAGCGGACGGCCCCGAGATCCACGTTGCCGGGCGCTCAGGGTTGATGCGGGAGACCATTTCTGGGACGCCGTAGACAATCTGGTCCTTGCGCACGATGCACACGTGACGGTCCGGCACCAAGGTCAGCGCGCGGCGGCCGCACGTCTCATTGGATTCGAGCACGATGGTGCCGGTCTGCGCGGAGGTGACGTGGGATTCGGTCACCACGGCGTCGACGGCGTCGAGCTCACGCGGGTCCTTGGCATTGTCATCAGGGGTGATGGTGCCCTCGAAGCCGGCGAGAAGCCCAGCGTCCATGCCAGGTGCGTAGACGACATTCGAGCAGCCGCGCTCCTTGAGGATGTCCACGAGGGTGGAGTTCAGGCCGGACTCATCGGTGACGTGCACATCAGCCTTGTAGTCTTCGAGGCGGTCCACCAGCATCTCGCGCAGCTCATCTTCGTTGAGCGTGCCTTCCTTCTGGTACTCGCGCGGGATTTCTACGTGCTCCGGCAAACCGGCCTGCTTTTGGGCGGCGGCAATGCGGTTGAGGATTTCCTCTTTGGCGGTGGTCACTTGATGCCCTCCTTCTTGGCTTGGGCGAGGAGTTCTTGAGCTTCGTCAGAGTTGAACCATTGGCGGAAGGACTTCTTCGGCGGAACGGCAGTATCGCGTACCTCGGACCAACCAGACATGAACAGCGGTAGCTTGTCGATGACTCCGTTGAAGCCACCGAGGACACGGCCGAGCGCCACCATGTGGGTGATCTGGTTCCAGATCTTCGGGTTCTTCCACACCAGCTCCACGACCTGGAAGAGCTTTTCCTCCACCGGCGGGGTGGCGTTAGTGACCTTCTGGTAGCGGTTCTCCAAAATGACTTGGGAGAGCGGGATGCGCACCGGGCATACCTCGTCGCAACGGCCACACAGGGAGCAGGCATAAGGCAAGCTTGCCGACGGATCGTTGTGGTCCTTCATACCAGTCAACTGCGGCGTCAGGGAGATGCCAATTGGGCCCGGGTAGACAGAGCCGTAGGCGTGTCCGCCGGCGCGCTCGTAGACCGGGCAGACGTTCAGGCAGGCAGAGCAGCGAATGCACTTGAGTGCTTCGTGGCCCTTGGGGGAGGACAGGGCTGCGGTGCGGCCATTGTCCAGAAGCACGATGTGGAAGTTTTGCGGGCCGTCGCCTTCGGTCACACCGGACCACATCGAGGTGTACGGGTTCATACGCTCAGCAGTGGAGGAGCGCGGCAGCAGCTGCAGGAAGACCTCGAGATCCTGGAAGGTCGGGACCAGCTTCTCAATGCCCATCACGGTAATGAGGGTCTCCGGCAGGGTCAGGCACATGCGGCCGTTGCCCTCGGATTCCACGATGTTGATAGTGCCGGTTTCTGCCACACCAAAGTTAGCGCCGGAGATGGCGACCTTGGCCTTCATGAACTGCTCGCGCAGGAAGCTACGGGAAGCCTCAGCCAACTCCGCCGGCTCGGCCTTGAGGGAGTCATCGGTGTTCGGCATCTTGTTGACAAAGATGTCCCGAATCTCCGCGCGGTTGCGGTGGATGGCCGGGACCAGAATGTGGGAAGGCTTATCCTCACCCAGCTGGACGATGAGCTCCGCCAAGTCAGTCTCCTGGGCGTGGATACCGACCTCTTCCAGGTGCTCGTTGAGCGCGATCTCCTGGGTGGCCATGGACTTGATCTTGACCACGTCGGTCTCACCGGTTTCGCGGATAAGGCCCTCAATGATCTTGTTGGCCTCTTTGGCATCGCGTGCCCAGTGGACAATGCCGCCGCGCTTGGTTACCTGCTCTTCGAACTGGACTAGTAGTTCGCCCATGCGGACAGCAACGTCATCCTTGAGGGCGGAACCGGCGTCACGCAGCTGCTCCCAGTCTGGGGTCTCCTCCACGGCGTGCTGGCGCTTGTTGCGAATGGTGGTGGTGGCGTGGTGCAGGTTGCGGCGCTGGGTGGCGTTATTGAGGCCAACGTGTGCCAGCGGCACGAACGCCTTCGAACCGCGCAGGTTGCCGTAGCCTTCTGGGGCGCGGGGAGGGGTGGTGTCGAGGAAGGAAGTCATTAGAGCATCTTCTCCTTGGAGTAGGCCGCGGAGGTGGGAGTCCACGGGTGTTCCTTGGTGGAGGCGAGGATTTCCGCCAGGTGGATAGCGCGAACACCGGAGCGCTGGCGAGCCAGAGCGCCTCCAATGTTCATCAGGCAGGAGGAGTCACCGCCGGTAATATATTCGGCCTCGGTTTCACGGATGTGGCGGGTCTTGTCACCGACCATCGCTGCAGAAACCTCGGCGTTCTTGAGGGCGAAGGTGCCGCCAAAACCACAGCACTCTTCGGCATTAGGCAGCTGGACGAGGTCGATTCCTTCGACCTCCTTAAGAAGCTGGTAGGGGCGGTCACCCAGTTTGAGGAAGCGCAGGCCGTGGCACGAAGGGTGGTAGGTCACGCGGTGGGGGAAGAAGGCACCGACGTTGGTGACACCGGCGACGTCGACAAGAAACTCCGGCAAGTCCAGGGTCTTGCCGGCGGCCTTCTTGGCGCCGTCCACATCGGCGGAAGTGCCGAAGCGGTTTGCGATCATCTCGTGCTGCTCGCGCACGGCGCCCACGCAGGAGCCGGAGGCAGAAACCACGTAATCAATGGAGGGATCCGCGAAGGCGTCCGCATAGGTGCGGATCATGCCCAAGGTCTGCTCCTGGTAGCCGGTGTTGATGTGCATCTGGCCGCAACAAGTCTGTTCCTCGGGGAAGACGACGTCGTAGCCCAGGCGGGAGAGGATCAGGGCCGTGGCCTTGTGGGCATCGGGGAAAAGTGAGTCACCGATGCAGGTGGAAAACAATGCTATTCGCATTTGTGAGCGCTCCTTAATCTGCCTCCATGTGGCTTGTCCCGTGCTGTGCACAGCGGAGTTGTGCTCGGATGCGCGCTACCAGGACAGCCGCACTGGGCATTTTTCGAGTGTGTACCTTTGAGCCTACCGCCCAAAACTCACATTATCGACACAGGATTACCCCTCCTACCTGGCTTTTTATCGCAACACTAATGTTGTGAAATTCCTAACGTGCGGTGATGGTCGCAGCGGTCGCGGCCGATATGAGGCAACCCCCAGACTGGGCGATGAAGACGCCCGAATCTGGGGGTAGTTAGTGGTGTAGAACTTTATGGCTAAACCCTTTTAGGGGACCAAGAAGCCCAGCACGTTGGTCATGAGGAAGACGATGACGCACACGACGGCGAGGAAGGCCACGGAGTAGCCCACGACCGCCTTGAAGATGCGGGATTCCTCGCCCTCCATCTGCACGGCGGTGGCGGCGATGGCCAGTGACTGCGGGGAGATCATCTTGCCCACAACGCCACCGGAGGTATTGGCGGCCAGCATGAGGTCCGGATTGACGCCGATGCGCTCGGCGGCGGTGACCTGCAGGTTGGCAAAGAGTGCGTTGGCGGAGGTATCCGAGCCGGTGACGGCGGTGCCGATCCAGCCCAGGACGGGGGAGAAGAGCGCGAAGATGCCGCCGACAGAAGCCACGAACTGGCCGATGGAGATGGTTTGGCCGGAGTAGTTCATGGTGTAGGCCAGTGCGAGGACCAGGATGATGGTCAGCGCGGAGAACTTCATGCGGGAGACAACCTCGCCGAACTTGGTCAGCGGCGCGGAGGCGTCCAGCTTGTAGCGGCCGTTCTCGTTGAAGGTCATGTAGATAAGGGCCACGATGATGCCGGAAATCAGCAGTAGGGTTCCCGGGTTGCCCAGCACGTTGAACGTGAAGGCGGTGTCCATGGCGTGGCCTTCGGCGTCGAAGACGGTGCCGTCGAGAAGCGGCCAGGCAACGTTGACCTGGAGGAAGCCGAAGATGGCCGGCCATGCGGTGGCGATGGCGAAGACAGCGGTGACCACGGCATAGGGCAGCAGGGCCATCCAAATGCGGCTGCTGTTGAGATCCGTGACCTCCTCCTGGGCGGGCAGCTCCATGCGCTCGCGCAGGCTGTCGACACCCTTGGGCTTCCACACACGCAGGAAGATGAAGCCCGCGCCGAGGGAGACGATGCAGGCCACGACGTTGGTGAGCTGGTAGGCGAAGAAGGTAGCCGCGGCCCACTGGGCAATGGCGAAGGAGATGCCGATGACGGCCGCGGCGGGGCCGGCCTCCTTAACACCGCGCATGCCGTCAAGGATAAAGAGGATGAAGAAAGGCACGACGGCCGCGATGAGTAGGACCTGGAGGGAAATCAACGCGGCGATGTCAGCGGTCTGCTCGGCGGTGCGCCCGCCGACCGAGCCCGCGGTGGTGACTGGGATGCCCACCGCGCCGAAGGCCACGGGCGCGGTGTTGGCAATGAGCACCGTGGTGGCCGCCTTGAGCTGCTTAACACCCAAGGCCAGGATCATGGTCGCCGTAATCGCCACGGGGGCGCCGAAGCCGGCGAGGGCCTCCAGCAGGCCGCCGAAGCAGAAGGCGATGAGGATGGCCTGGATGCGGATATCGCCATCGCCCAGCAAGTCAAAGGTCTTGCGCAGGTCATTGAATCGTCCGGAAGCCACGGTCACTTCGTAGAACCAGATGGCGGTGATGATCACCCAGACGATGGGGAAGAGGCCGAAGAGCCCGCCGCGCACCGCGGAGGACAAAGCCATGCCGGTTGGCATGCCCATGCCGAAAATGGCGATGAGAACCGCTACGAGAAGCGCTACCGCACCCGAGGTGTGGGCGCGGGCCTTGATCCCCAGGAGCATGATGAAGAACGCGATGAGCGGCAGCGTGGACACCAGCGCGGTAAGCCCCACGTTGCCAGCTATGGCGTCGGTGGTGATTGTGAATGTAGACATAACGCTCACTTCAGGTTGAGTCCCGCCGGCGTCCCTGCGGTGGTCCCCGCGGTGTGGCACCACAAGTTTCGGCCGGGCGAGAGAGGCGAAAGAATAAATCGGTTCAGATATCAAGTTTAGGGTAAAACCATGCGAGTGCTTGTGTCGCCGGATTCACACTACGGGGGTGGGTGACCTTGCTAACGTCCGCGACCTGATAGTGCCTCCCAGCGGCGGGGACGATAGACTTTGGCCCTATGAATCCTGAAGATCTTTCCGTCCTGATCAAGAACACCGCTGCCGCCGTGCTCACCGAGCATGAGCTGGACGCCTCAGTCCTGCCAGAGACCGTGACCGTGGAGCGCCCGCGCAACCCGGAGCACGGCGATTACGCCACCAACCTGGCCCTCCAGGTGGCCAAGAAGGCTGGCACCCAGCCGCGCGAGTTAGCGCAGTGGCTTGCCGACGCCCTCGCGGGCAATGACGCCATCGATGAAGCGTCCATCGCGGGCCCGGGATTCCTCAACATTCGCCTCGCTGCCGCCGCGCAAGGTGCCATCGTGGCCCAGGTTCTTAACGCCGGCTCAGAGTTCGGCAGCAATTCCACCTACCAGGGCAAGAAGATCAACCTCGAGTTTGTCTCCGCGAACCCGACTGGTCCCATCCACCTGGGTGGTACCCGTTGGGCCGCCGTTGGTGACTCACTCGGCCGCGTGCTCGAGGCCTCCGGCGCGGATGTGACCCGCGAGTACTACTTCAATGATCACGGCGGACAGATCGACCGTTTTGCTCGCTCTCTCGTGGCCGCGGCCAAGGGCGAGCCCACCCCGGAGGATGGCTACGGCGGAGACTACATCAAGGACATCGCGCAGGCGGTAGTGGAGAAGAACCCGCAGGCTCTCGAGGGCGGCGATGCCGAGGTCCAGGAGAACTTCCGCGCTGACGGCGTAGAGATGATGTTTGCCCAGATCAAGGAGTCCCTCCACGAGTTCGGCGTGGACTTCGACGTGTACTTCCACGAGAATTCCCTCTTCGAATCCGGTGCCGTGGAGAAGGCTATCCAGACGCTCAAGGACAACGGCAAGCTCTACGAAGCCGAGGGCGCGTGGTGGCTGAAGTCCACCGAATACGGCGATGATAAGGACCGCGTGGTCATCAAGTCCGATGGCAATGCCGCCTACATCGCCGGCGATATCGCTTATGTGGCCGATAAATTCGACCGCGGCCACGACCTAGCCATCTACATGCTGGGCGCTGACCACCACGGCTACATCGCCCGCTTGCGTGCCTCGGCCCAGGCTTTGGGTTATGACCCGGAGGCCGTCGAGGTGCTCATCGGCCAGATGGTGAACCTGGTCCGCGACGGTAAGGCGGTCAAGATGTCCAAGCGCGCGGGTACCGTTATCACCTTGGATGACCTCGTCGAGGCCATCGGTGTGGACGGCGCGCGCTACTCGCTGGTGCGCTCCTCCGTGGACTCCAGCCTGGACATTGACTTGGGCCTGTGGGCCTCCCAGTCGTCCGATAACCCGGTCTACTACGTGCAGTATGGCCACGCCCGCATCTGCTCGATCCTGCGCAAGGCCACGGACCTGGGCTTCGACACCGCCGCGCTTGGCGACGCCCCCCTCGACCTCCTCACCCACGACAAGGAAGGCGACCTCATCCGCACCCTGGGCGAGTTCCCCGAGGTGGTGGCCACCGCCGCCACGTTGCGTGAGCCGCACCGCATCGCGCGTTATGCCGAGGAGCTCGCCGCCGTGTTCCACCGCTTCTATGACCAGTGCCAGGTGCTGCCGAAGGCAGGCGAGGAGACCGAGCCGATCCACTCCGCGCGCCTCGCCCTGGCTTCAGCCACCCGCCAGGTCATGGCCAATGCCTTGACCATGGTGGGTGTGAGCGCGCCGGAGAAGATGTAAGAAAAGGTATCGATGACTGATTTCAATTCTCTGCCGGCCCACGTGTGGCCGCGCAACGCCGCTCGAGACTCGAATGGTGTGGTCTCGATTGGCGGTGTAGCGCTGACGGACTTGGCCGCCGAATACGGCACCCCGCTCTACGTCTTCGACGAGCAGGACTTCCGCTCGCGTTGCCGGGATATGGCCCAAGCCTTCGGCGGGCCTGAGCACGTGCACTATGCCTCCAAGGCCTTCATTACCAAGCGCATCGTGCGCTGGGTAGATGAGGAGGGCCTGTGCCTCGACGTGGCCTCCCTCAATGAGGCCAAGCTGGCGCTGGCCGCAGGTTTCCCGGCGGAGCGCATGACCGCCCACGGTAACAACAAGGAAGACGAGTACCTGCAGCTGTGCGTGGACAACGGCATCGGGCACGTCGTCCTCGACAACGAGGAGGAGTTTTCGCGCCTCAATAGCATCGCGGCATCCGCCGGCCGCGTCCAGCCGGTGATGATCCGCGTGAAGCCCGGCGTGGATGCACATACCCACGAGTTCATCGCCACGGCGCACGAGGATCAGAAGTTCGGCATTTCCCTGTCCACCGGTGCCGCCTTCAACGCCGCGCAGAAGGTGCTGGAATCCGCCAACCTTAAGCTTGTGGGCCTGCACTGCCACGTGGGGTCTTCGGTGTTTAATGCTGATGGTTTCAAGCTGGCCGCCGAGCGCGTGCTCAGCCTGTACAAGCGCATCCACTGCGAGCTCGGCGTTGCCCTCGAGGAACTGGACTTGGGCGGCGGCTTTGGCATTCCCTACATGGAATACGAGGAAGCGCTCGACGTCGCCACGCTGGCCAAGGATCTGCTCGACGCCGTGGAACGCACCGCCACCGAGCTCGACATCACGCCGCCCTTCGTGCTGGTGGAGCCCGGCCGCTCCCTGGTGGGCGCCTCCGCGGTCACCGTGTATCGCGTGGGCACGGTCAAGGATGTAGAAACCGGCAAGGCGGATCTGCCGATGCGCCGCTACCTCTCCGTGGACGGCGGCATGTCTGATAACATCCGCCCAGCGCTTTATGGCTCTGAGTACGACGTGCGCGTGGTCAACCGCCGCACCCAGGGTGAGCCGGTGGATTCGCGCATCGTGGGCTTCCACTGCGAGTCCGGTGACATTCTGGTCAACGAGCGCCGTTTCCCCTCGGATATCACCACCGGCGATCTCCTCGCCTTCGCCACCACCGGCGCCTATCAGTACATGATGGCCTCGCGCTATAACGGTGCTCTGCGCCCGGCGGTCGTGTCCGTGCGCGACGGCAAGGCCCAGCTCATGCTGCGCCGGGAGACGGTGGAGGACTTGCTGGCGTTGGACGTCGATTAGCGCGGCGTTGTCACAGCTCACCGTATTTTATTCACTATGACATGGCCGGTCGCGCCCAGTGCCGGCCATTTTGTATAGAAATAGACAGCTCGTTCTGTATAGTGATGGGCTAGCACGTAAGAATCAAACGCAACATCAACAAAGGGACACCATGACGACGAACCGTAGCAAGAAGCCCGAAGGCGAACCAGTAGGTATTGCGCTGCTTGGGTTTGGCACCGTAGGCGCCGAGGTTTTCCGCCTCGTGCAGGAGAATGCGGACGCTTTTGCGCACCGCATCGGCGGCCCGGTGGAGATCCGCGGCGTAGCCGTGCACAACAAGAACAAGCTTCGTCCGGGCGTGCCGAAGGAGCTGCTGACGGACGACGCCAAGGCGCTCGTCCTGCGCGATGATATCGACCTCGTCGTCGAGGTTATCGGCGGCATTGACTTCCCGCGCGAGCTCGTCCTCGCCGCCCTTAATGCGGGTAAATCCGTGGTCACCGCCAATAAGGCCCTCGTGGCCGCGCACGCGGATGAGCTGGCGGAGGCTGCTGAGCGCGCTGACGTCGACCTCTATTTCGAGGCTGCGGTGGCCGCCGCCATCCCGGTCGTCGGCATGCTGCGCCGTTCCCTGGCCGGTGACAAGATCCAGCGCATCTCCGGAATCGTTAACGGAACCACCAACTTTATCTTGGACGCCATGGAGACCACCGGCGCCTCCTACGAGGACGCGCTGGCTGAGGCTACCCGTCTGGGCTACGCCGAAGCCGATCCCACCGCGGACGTAGAGGGCCACGACGCCGCCTCCAAGGCCGCCATCCTGGCATCCCTTGGCTTCTACACCCGCCTGACCTTCAACGACGTCTATTGCGAGGGCATTTCCAAGATCACCGCCGATGACATCAAGGCTGCCAACCAAGCCGGTTATTCCATCAAGCTGCTCGCTATTTGTGAGCGCTTGGTTGATGAGGAAACCGGCGCGGAATCCGTCAATGCCCGCGTGCACCCGACTTTGGTCCCGAAGGATCACCCGTTGGCGTCGGTTAGTCAGTCCTACAATGCCATCTTCGTCGAGGCGGAGGCCGCCGGTTCCCTGATGTTCTACGGCAACGGTGCCGGCGGCAACCCGACGGCTTCGGCTGTGCTGGGTGACGTCATCGGCGCGGCACGCAACATTGTCCACGGCGGCCAAGCGCCGGGGGAGAACACCTACGCCAACCTACCTATTGCGGAGTTCGGAGAAGTGGAAACTCGTTATCACGTCGACATGGAAGTTGAAGACCGCACCGGCGTGCTTTCTGCCATCTCCGGTGTCTTTGCCCGCCACGGGGTGTCACTGCGCACCGTGCGCCAGGAGGACGGCGATGCCACCGCTCGCCTCATCGTGGTGACCCACGCAGCGAAGGAAGCGGTGCTCGAGGAGATCGTCGCTGCCCTCGGCGAGCTCGATGAGGTTAAGGCCGTTCACTCCGTCATCCGCCTGGGCGTATAGGGACTCAGAGAGAACAATGAGTATCGATATCGAAGTAGGCACCAAGGTCACCGTCCAGGTCCCGGCATCCTCGGCCAACCTGGGCCCGGGCTACGACACCCTGGGTATTGCGCTGAGTCTCTACGACACCGTGGAGGTGGAAGTCACCCGCTCCGGCCTGGAGGTGGAGATCTTCGGCGAGGGCGCAGACGAGCTGCCGCGCGATGGCTCCCACTTGGTTGTCAAAGCCATCCGCTCAGCGCTGAAGGCTGCCGACGTGGAGGTTTCCGGCCTGCGTGTGGTGTGCACGAACAACATCCCGCAGTCCCGTGGTCTGGGCTCCTCGGCGTCCGCCGCGGTGGCCGGCGTGGCCGCGGGCAATGGCCTGGCGGGCTTCCCACTTTCGGAGCAGCAGGTTGTGCAGCTGTCCTCGGCTTTCGAAGGGCATCCGGATAACGCCGCTGCCTCTGTGTTGGGCAATGCCGTGGTGTCCTGGACTACCGTGCCTGTCGACGGCCGCTCGCTGCCGGAGTACCGTGCCGCCACCTTGGACGTGCACCCGAGCATCAAGGCCACGGCCTTGGTCCCGGATTTCCATGCGTCGACGCAGGCCGTGCGCCGCGTTCTGCCCTCGCACGTCACGCATGGTGACGCCGCTTTTAACGTCTCCCGCACCGCAGTAAACGTGGCGGCGCTGACCACCTACCCGGACCTGCTGTGGGAGGGTACCCGCGACCGCCTGCACCAGCCCTATCGCGCTGACGTTCTGCCGGTCACCGCGGAGTGGGTCAACCGCCTGCGCAACCGCGGCTATGCCGCCTACTTGTCCGGCGCCGGCCCCACCGTCATGGTCCTGCACACCGAGCCCATCGAGGAGGAGATCCTCGATGATGCCCGCGGGCAGAACCTGCGCGTGCTGGAGCTGGAGGTCGCCGGGCCGGTCTCCGTCGAGCGCGGTTAGCCTAGCTCGCTGCTCTCTTCCACGTCGATTCGGCACACGCCGTTTCCGGCTTTGGGTATGAGCTTCAGGCTCAGCCGCCCGCCGGAATCGGCAGCCGCTTGATCTAGGTAACCATCATGGATGGCGCAGACGAAGGGGGAGGGCTGAATTCCGGCCGTGACGAACGGGCAGGCGTGGAGTTGCACTGTGGTGCGGCCTTCTTCGGCGAATTGCTCCACCGAAGTTACCGGGTCAAAGCCCATATCGCGCATCGTCTGGTAGAGAGGTGCCAGCGCCTCAGCACCGTGGCTCGTGGCCGCAGCTTGAGCCCACGCGCGGCCGATCTCTCGTGCTTGCTCGGAAGAAAAGTCATTGAGCTGCTCTTTATCCGCCAGCGCTGTGACCAAGACGCTAATCAGCGTGACGTATTCCTCCGCCACCGAACGGTTGTCGGGTACACGTACTTGGAAGATCAGGGAGGGGCGCCCGCGCCCGTGCGCTGGGGCGGTAACTACCCGCACCGCGCCGGCGTTAACGAGCTCATCTAGGTGGCCGCGCGCGGTGTTAACGTGCATCCCCAGTTCCTGTGCAATCTCGGCGGCGCGTGCTCCTTGCGGGAATGTCTGCAGGGTTGAGAGTACCTCGCTCTGCTTGGGGGAGAGCTTCATCGTGTCGGGAAAAAGCTCAGTAGACGAGCGCGGGCTATGCGCAGATGACGTAGACATAAACGGCCTCTCCTTGGACAACGCTACGAGGATCTTACATCCGCTCGCAGCTCTTCCCCTATTTCAGTGCATAAAGCCTTAAAGCAGCGGAATCGAGGAACACAGGCACAACCTCACCGGGGGCCTTGCTGCGTGCCGGTTGGTCTAGAGTCACCCGTTGGCCATCGATCTCCACCAGGGTTGAGCTGCCTAAGTCAGCAAGAATTGTGGCGCTCAGCGCCCCGGTGCTGTCGAAGTTCAGTGCGCTCTGGGGGAAGGCCGCCCAGTGGTCACCGCTGCGAGCAGGAGTGAACACCCCATCGCGGAGGCTACCCCGTAGCAGATTAACGCCTGATAGCTCTGCCATGAAATGAGTGGTGGGCTGCTCCAGTAGCTGATCCACGGGTCCTTGCGAGATGACCTCGCCGGCTTCCATTACAGCGATGTCGTCTGCCAGCGTGGTGAGGTCCACGCGGTTGTGGGTGACAATGATGGTGGTGCGGTCTGCCGCCGAGAGGCGCAACAGGTGGCGCCACCGGGCGGCTGATTCGACGTCCATGGCGGCAAAAGGCTCGTCCACGACCAGGACCTCCGGGCGCGCCGCAAGTGCGCGCAGGAGGGCAACCTGCGCGGCCTGTCCGCCGGAAAGCTCGGAAACATGGCCCAGCTCCTGCAATCCAGCTGCGTTCAGCAACTCCTGGGTCCTTTGTGCATCCTTGGTCACCATGGTCAACGCTTCAGCCACGGTGGCAGTGGAGGGTAGCCCGGGGTCCTGGGAGAGCATGACCACACGCTCGGCATTTGTCTGGGCTCCCTGTAAGCGCCCGCTAATGAAACGCATCAACGTGGTCTTTCCCGCGCCGTTGGGGCCAACCACTGCAGTCACGCGCCCGCCCCGGAACGTCGTGGTGGTGGTACCAATCGTGACGACGAGATCGCGGGGAGAAACCTGCGGGGAGGTCATCGTGCGGAGCGCAGCCGTGTCCATCGGCTGCAAAGCGCGCACAGCTTGCTCGCGGCGGCGACGCAGCAGCAGAGGCATTCCGGCGGCGGTGAGCGTGAGGATGGCTATCCCAATCAACACGGCCGAAAGCGCATAGGCATTGTCCGCGCTGACCTCACGCTCAAGGTAGATGCCGCTGGGCATGGTCCGAGTAGAACCGGGCAGGGAGCCGGCGAAGGTGATCGTCGTTCCGAATTCACCCAGCGAGCGGGCGAACGCTAGTGCTCCGCCCGTGAACACCGCAGGGAGGATTGCGGGCAGGATGATGCGCCGAAGGATGGTTCCTGTGCTCAGGCCAATGCCCCGCGCGCTGGCCACGACTTCGGGGTCGAGCTGCCGCAGCGCAGAATCCACCGCCACCACCACGAAGGGCAGGGTGACGAATAAGTGAGCTGCCACAACACCGGGAAAGGCGAAAGACACGTGCAGCCCAGCTTGCTCCAAAACCGGGCCAAGCAGTCCGCGGCGCCCGAGCAGTGCGGTGAGTGCCAACCCGCCCACCACGGGAGGCATGGCCAAAGGGAGGTAGACCACCAGCCGCACGAGGTGAGATACACGGCGTAGCTGCTGAAGCCACAGAGCCAGACAGGTGCCCAGGATCGTGGATAGCAAGGTAGACAACGCCGCCGCGGAAAGGCTGACGCGGAGGAGGTCATGGGTTGCCGGAGCGCTCAGCGTTTCGGCGAGGTTCGGCCAGGGCACTCGCAGCCCGAGGGCGAGCACCGGGGCAAGGATGTAGACCGCAGCGAGCACGCCGGCGGCGATGACCGGCCACGTTGTCCGCGGGCGCTGTTCGCGCAAAATCACGCGTGACACTTAGTCCACCGGGGTGAAACCGTATTGTTCCCAGGTGCTGTCAAAATCCGAATCGAGGAGGTTGAGGACATCCTGGGCTTCGTCGTGTCGGGGTGAATCAGTTACCACCGCGCCCATGATCTCGTTACGGAAGTCTTCCGCGTGGTCCAGCGGGATGGCCTCGACGTCCTCGCTAGCGGCGGCATCGGTGGAATAGACCCACCCGGCGTCCGCCTCACCGGAGGCGACCTTACCCAGGACGTCAGCTACCTGTCCCTCCAAGGAGGAAGCGTGCAGGTCCCAGCCGTTGGCCTCCATGATGCGCGTAGAGATGGCACCGCAGGGCACGCTTGGGTCGCAGAGCACGAGGCGTGCCGAGGGATCCAGGTCGGCTGCGGAGCGCAGTCCCAAGGGATTGCCCTTCGGCACCACCATGACCATAACGTTGCTGGCTAGGGTCACGGGGGTGTCGACGGTGCCCTGAGCAGTCGCATCATCCATGGTCTCCCGGGAAGCCGTGAGGAGCAGATCCGCGGGAGCGCCTTCATTGATTTGCTGAACTAGGGCGGACGAGCCGCCGTTGTTAAACGCCAGCGGGGTTTCGGCTGCGCCGGAGAGGTCGTCATTAAGCACGCGCGTGGAGGACGCGGCGAAAACCTGCAACGGTTCATCGGAGCTGGAGGTGCAGCCGGCGATAGTCAGTGCGGCGGCGAGAGCGGGGACAGCAATTTTGAGAAGGCGCATGCTTAGTACCTTACGGCTCCTCTACGCGGTTCGCGTGAATTTAATGTGAACTTCCTTTGGTTCCTTCTTGAGGTATTCACGGTCGAAGGATTCTTCGCGCTGGTCCACCTCTGTGAGCAACGGAAGCGGGTCGTGTGGAGCAATGAGAATCATGGATTCGCCCACGTTGAGGGTGCCCAGGGCTCCATGGATGGCGCCGTGGCGCACTGCATGAGGGATTTCGGACGCGTTAAGGGTGGGAATGTCGCGGCCCTTGGAAGTGTCGACAAGCGGCAAGTTCATTGATGGATTCCTTTCGAGTTCTAGGGCGGCGGGCGTTGCTGCCCGTGCAACTAATTTACTACGATTATATCCGTGCAAATAAGTATGTCAGATATGTCTCTGCGTGATGTCTCCCTGGCTTCGCGCCGGCGCTGGCACACCCTTGCCTTTAGTCTCGTCGCGCTCTGGATCACGGTCGGCGTGGGAATCACCGTGGCAAGTTTTTGGGGAGCACCCGTCGTGTGGTGGGACCTCATCCACCCATTTACCCTCGGCGCGCTGACCACCGCGATCCTCGTATTCAGTACCCACTTCACGGAGGCGCTCACCCGCACTCCGGCCGCCGGTTTCCGCGGGGTGGGCGCGCGGGTAGGCCTGGTTCAGGTGGGGCTGGTTCTTCTCCTTGTTGATCGCGCGGGCTATGACTGGGGCGTGCTCTCAGATAGCGGCTCCGCACTGGTCATCGTTGCCGTTGCGTGGCACCTGTGGGCGCTGTGGACCACGCTCCGGGGCTCTTTGTCTGGTTCTTTCGCCGTGACCGTGCCTTTTTATCTGGCGGCGGCCTGCTTCATGGTGTTCTCGGTGCTACTGGTCATTCTGGCTGCGCACGGGGTAGGGAATTACTCGCTGTTGGTGGCCGCGCACTCACGCGGGATGGTGTGGGGCTTCGGCCTGCTTACCATCCTGGGCACGGTCATCACGCTGTTGCCCACGTTGACCCGAACCCCAATCTCAGCGGTTGCGCGGGCGCGGTGCAGCCGGGCTTTGACCGTGCATTGCGTGGGGCTGGGGGTGGCCATGCTTGCCGACGCCTCCGGGCTCACCCGCGCCGCCGGCATGGCGCAGCTGCTCACCGTGCTTGCTGCCGTGCTCATCATCCAGCCAGTGCTGGCCGGCGCGCTTGGTGGCGAGAAGACCACGGCTAGTGTGTCCGCGATGGCGGGGCTGGTGTGGATGGTGGCTCTCTGCGCTGGTGACGCCGCAGCCACCATCGCAGGGGCCTACCCACGCGCGGTGACGTTACTGCTCATGCCGGTGTTTCTTGGCGCCGGCCTGCTGCAGCTGGTCACCGGGGTGCTCCATCACATGCTGCCCATCCTGGCGGGTGCGGCCCGTCCCGCGCACGGGCATGTTGCTGGGTTCCTGCGCGTGGCGCTCATTAACGTGGGCGGTGTGCTCAGCCTCCTCGGCATTGCCGGTGTGTCTGTGGTCGGGCTTATCATGATGGGGCTTGGACTCATCGCCAATAGTGCGGCCCTGGCATGGGCCGTCGCATCATCTCAAGGAGAAGTTCATGTCAAGCGTGCCCGTTAAGAAGGAGCATTCCGAAAAGAAGTGGGCGTCCTGGCTCATCATCATCGTCGCGCTCCTCGCTGTCATTGGACTGGCTGTGTTCAACTCGACCACAGGCAAGCAGGACCCAGCTACGGTGGCATCCGCCGACGCCGTGACTGTTGACGTCTCCGTGGACGGCATGGCTTTTGTCCCGTCCTCCATTAACGTGGCAGCGGGCAGCCACCTCGTAGTGAATTTCACCAACACCGGTGACCAAGTTCATGACCTGAAGATTGGGCGCGAGGAGACGGGCCGGGTGGAACCGGGCGAGACGGTGCAGCTCGATGCTGGAATCATCGAGGAGTCCGTGGAGGGCTATTGCACGATCGCCGGGCACAAGATGCAGGGCATGACGTTCATGGTTAACGTCGGGGAGTCAGCCTCCGGCGAAAATGATCACGCGGGGGCGTCGGCAAGCACGGGCTCCGCAGGTGCCCCGGCGACGGTACCCTCGGCTGCCGAGCGCATGGCAGCCCGCGAGAACTTTAAGGCTTTTGATGCCTCCCTTGCCCCCGCCGAAGGGGACCTCCATGAGGAAACGTGGGTGATGACCGAGGAAGAAGTCGAGGTTGCCCCAGGCGTGCGCCAAACCCGGTGGCTTTTCAACGGGCAAGCACCCGGGCCGACCTTGCGCGGCAAGGTGGGGGATAGATTCCGCATCACCATCAAAAACGAGGGCTCGATGGGGCACTCGGTGGACTTTCACGCGGGTGAGGTCAACCCGGATGAGAACATGAAGACGATCCAGCCGGGTGAATCGCTGACCTATGAATTCGTGGCACATAGGGCGGGTATCTGGATGTATCACTGCTCGACCATGCCGATGAGCCTGCACATTGCCAACGGCATGGCGGGAGCGGTCATCATCGATCCTCGCGGGGAGGACGCGCTGGCAGACGTCGATGCGGAGTACGTCATGACGGCGAACGAGGTCTTTCTAGCCTCTGCGGGTAAGGAAGCTGAGGGCGCTAACGCGCAGCGCGTCAGCGACGGCGACTATGACCTCACGGCCTTCAATTACTATCCCAACCAGTATGATGTTGCTCCGCTGCGCGCCAAGGTGGGCGATACCGTGCGCATCTGGGTGGTCAACCTCGGCCCGGATCTGCCGTTGAGCTTCCACGTCGTGGGCGAGCAATTCGACACCGTGTACAAGGAAGGCGCCTACCTGATTAAGGGCGCGAAGGATTCCGGATCCCAGGCGCTCGACCTTCTACCTGCCCAGGGCGGATTCGTGGAGATGACCTTCAACGAGCCGGGCACCTACTCTTTTGTCAACCACCTCATGACGAACGCGGAGAAGGGCCAGCACGGCCAGATTATCGTTGAGTAGCAAGGCGCTCGCGCCGTAGACGTAATTCGTCCAAGGTGTCGATATCGCGTACTGCGTGCGTTGCCTCGACCTCGGCGATGGTGCCCGCGAGCCTCAGTAAGTGCATGGCCGGCTTGTTGCGTGGATCTCCGAGCTCCTCCAGCGCGCGGGTGAGGGCCTTAGTGCGCCACAGCGCACACAGCGGTTGTAGGCTCCCGTCGAGGGTAGCCACAGCGACATCCGCGCCCGAGCTAGCCAGAGACTTGTGGAGGGCGGGCAGTACCTGCGGGGAATCCGGGGCATCGACGGCAAAGATTGCTGTGGTAGTCCTCGCGTCACCAGCCAGTGCGGCGTGGCCCGCGGCGATACCTGCAGCTGGCCCGCCGAAGAGGGGGCTTTCGCACACCTGGGGCATGCCCAAACGATAGGGCGAGACAACCGCTACCGGCGCGCCATAAGGAAGCTGGCGCAGTAGCCGGTCGATGAGGCGTTCACCGGCAAGCCTCACGCTAGCCTTGTCCACGCCTCCCATGCGCTGGCCGCGCCCGCCGGCCAAAACAATGACACCTGGCACTTTGCTTAACCTTTCGTTCCGGGCAGCTCGCGGGACCAATCACCGGAGCGGCCCCCGGACTTCGCGGTGATGCCGCAGCGCCGGATATAGGCGGAGCGGTCGACGCCTTTGACCATGTCAATGACCGCCAAGGCGGCGATGTTCACCGCGGTGAGCGCCTCCATTTCCACACCGGTGCGGTCAGCGGTGCGCACTGTGGCTTCGATGAAGACGTGGTCTTCACGCAGCTCAATGTCCACCGCACAGCCATGCACCCCAATGGTGTGGGCCAACGGAAGGAGATCGGGAACCTTCTTGGCCGCCGCGATGCCAGCCACACGCGCAACCGCAAGCACGTCCCCCTTAGGCACGGTTCCCTCCCGCAGCGCGGTGAGAACTTCTGGTGAGCACGCGACCTCGCCTTGGGCGGTAGCGGTGCGTACCGTGGGCTGCTTTTCGGTGACGTCCACCATATAGGCGGAGCCGGCGTCGTTGAGGTGAGTGAACTTCATGTCTAAACAGGGATCCTTTCCTAGCGTGGACCTAGCCTAGCTGACGAAGAGTGGACCGATCTGGGTGTTCAGATGCGCGATCTTTGGCAGCATCGGAGGGGTGGGGGATGTGGAGGTGGATTGTGAAGCTAGTAGGGGTAGACGGTAAGCTGCTCGCCGGCGGCGACCGGACTCGTCAGCAGCGCAAAGCCGTGTGTGCCCGGAAGGGCGGCAACGTGGTGGCTGCGCATACGCGGACCCGGCGGTGGGCTTGCAGTAATGGATTCCGCCATGGTGATGGAGCACGGCTGAATGAGCGGGTGGTGAGGTTCGGGGAAGTCCGCACCGGCGACGGCCGTGAGGCACGGCCGGTCCTTGACACCCATGGGGCGGGGCAGTCCGCGCAGAGAGCGCAGCAGTTGGGTGAGGTAGAGGTGTGCGGAGACAAACGCCGCCACCGGGTTGCCCGGCAAACACACCACGGGGATACCGTCCCAGAGCGCATGGCCCTGAGGCGCGCCGGGCCGTTGGTTGACGTGGCCGAACCAGTAAGAATCGCGTTCCACGGCATCCTCAATCACGGCGCGGACTACGTCAAAGGCGCCGGCCGAGACACCGCCGGTGGTGACAATGAGATCGGAATCCGCAACGGCCGCGTTGAAGCGACGGCGTAGCTCAATGGGGGAATCTCCACAGACCGTGCGGGTGATCTCGCAGAGAGCGGTGGAAGAAATAAGGGCTTCAAGCATGGGCCCATTCGAATCGGAAAGCTGGCCGTTGATCAGCTCCTCACCCGTGGCAATGATGGTCACTCGTGGGATGCGGTGAACCACGGCGCTGTCAACACCGGAGGAGAGGGCGGCGGCGATAAGGGGGGCGTCGACAAGCGTGGCAGAACCGGCGAGTTGGTGGCCGGCGTCGATGTGGGAGCCGCGCCGCCGTATATGGTTACGGTCGGGCAGGTGGTGCACCGTGACGGTTTCAGGCACAGGTCCGGGCCCCGGGGACACATCGGTGTTTTCTACTGGTATGACCAGGCCATCAAAACCCTCCGGAACCTCCCCGCCAGTCATGATTCGCACCGCGGTCCCAGGACGCGGGACCTGGGCGGGTGAGCCTGCTGGGACATCACCTATAACAGGCAGCGTGAATGGGGTGGTTAAGTCATCAGGTGACGCCGGAGTTGGGACAAGGAAGCCGTCCATCGCCGAATTATCCTGCGGCGGGAGGGGAAGACGGGCGAAGAGTGGCTCGGCCAGAACGCGGCCTTGTACAAGGGGAGCGCGTTCCGCAGGCAGGGCGCGAACCAATGCGTGGAGGCGGTCGAAATACTCCTCGATGCTTAAGTCAGTCCCAGTGCTTGTCATTGCACCCAATCTAGCCGCCGATGGCGGACATCGGGCGATCGGGCTGGAGAAATCCTTCATCATCCACACCATGGCCCGGCAGCTTCTTCCACATTTCGCCCGCCCACGCGGCGGCGAGTTCCGCGTCGCTAGCGCCGCTGCGCAACAAGTCCCGCAAGGACGTCTCTGAGTTTCCAAATAAGCAATTACGTACAGCGCCGTCCGCGGTGAGTCGCGTGCGGTCGCAATTGCCGCAGAAAGGCCTTGTCACGGATGCGATGACGCCGATTCGGCCTACCGGTATTAAGCCATCGCGCGATTGTGCGTTCCACAGCGCGGCGGGGGCTGAGCCGCGGGGACCCTGCACAGGTGTGAACTCGAATTCTTCACCCAAACGAGCCAAGATATCCTCCGCGGTCACCATCCGGGAGCGATCCCATTCTTCGCGTGGGCCCAGCGGCATCTGCTCGATGAAGCGCAGCTGCGCGCCTCGCTCGAGGCAGTAGCGTGCCAAGGGGACGATGTCCTCTTCATTTACTCCGGGCATAACTACGGCATTAACTTTGACCGTGCCCAGACGCCCTTCGCGGTGGGCGGTTGTGGCGGCTTCGATGGCGGCGAAGACATCGCCGAGCCTGTCGCGCCGGGTGAGGCGGGCGTAAAGCTCAGGATCAATGGTGTCTAGGGAGATATTGACGCGGTCCAGCCCCGCCTCAATGAGATCGTCCAGGCGGCGGGGGAGTCCCAAGCCATTGGTCGTCAGTGCGGTGGCGGGGGCCAACTTTTCGTCTGTGCGTAGCTGTGTGGTGGCGGCGATAATCTTCTCTAGCGACTTGCGCAGCAAAGGTTCGCCGCCGGTAAAGCGCACCTGGCGGATGCCCAAATGGGTTACGGCAATCCTGATGAGGCGGATGGTCTCGTCGTCGCTGAGCGTCTGTGCAGTGGGCATCCACTCGAGGCCCTCGGCGGGCATGCAATACGTACAGCGGAGGTTGCAGCGATCGGTCAGCGAGACTCGAAGGTCGCGCGCTTGGCGTCCATAACGGTCGAGCAAGTCGCGGCGACCATCGCTTAATGCAGGCGGCAGGTCCGGAGGCGTTGCGTCGGCACCGCCGCGGGTGGAACCGCGCGGGGAGGGCGTAGGCAGAAAGACGCGATCAGACATTAACCACACTTTAGCCGGAGTAATAGCAGATCTATAGTCGCTCGGCCCCTTTATTGCGGTGAGCCCTCTTCGGTATTGAGGCGCTGCGCCTCGCCCGGGCCCTTCAGCCGGATGATGTTATAGGCGCCCTCGGCAAGATGGGCACGAAGATCCTTTTTGTCGAACTTGCCCACCGAGGTCTTGTCGATGGACTTTACGAAGGTCCAGTACTCCGGCAACATCCAGGAGGGCAGCTCGGAGCGCATCCCGTCACGCAGGCGCTCGGCGGTCTCAATCGTGGGGCTGATATCCGCGGCGAGCACGGTGACGGCCAGCGGGCGCTCGACCCACTGCTTGTCGGGGTAGCCAATGACGGCGCATTCGAGCACCACCGGGTTGGCCATGATGAGGTTTTCCAACTGAACGGAGTAGATCCACTCGCCGCCGGACCGGATGACATCGCGCGCGCGATCCTCCACGGTGAGGAAGCCATCCTCGTTGACGAATCCGACGTCACCAGTGCGCAGCCAGCCATCGGCCGTGAACTTGGAGGCCGCATCTTCGACGTCCTTCCCGCGGAATTCGTGGGCGGCGCCGCCGTCCTCTGAGGTGGGTGAGTGATAGTAGGAGCCGGTCACCAGGTTGCCGCGCACCTGGATCTCGCCGGCATTACGGTCCGTGGTGTTGACCACGTGGCCGTCATTGACCACCCGGTATTCCAGGGAGGAAGGAAAGCGCCCCTGGGAAATGCGGTAGGCCCACCGGGCCTCACCCGAGGCGCCTGAGGGCGGGCGCGCCACGGTACCCACCGTGGTGGTTTCCGCCATGCCCCACACGTGAACCACGTCCACGCCATAGCGCTCCTCCCAGCTCTTGATGAGCTGCGGCGGGACGGGCGATCCGCCGGCGAAAATCTCCGTCAGCGTCATGCGCTCCGGCGGATTCTTGAGGTAGTGCACGAAGAGCTGAATCCAAATGGTGGGCACGCCATGCGCCACGCGCGGGGAGGTGGCGGCGATGATTTTGGCCAGGGTAGCGGGGGAGACGTCGGCGTCGGGAAGCACCAGCGGCGTGCCCGTCATCCACGCCGCAAAGGGAACGCCCCAGCTCAACACGTGATAGATAGGGATGCAGCACAAGAAGGTCTCACCATGGGTCACGCACAGGGAGTCGGAAGAGCGCAACTGCATCCCTTCCAAAAACAGGGCGCGGTGCGAGTAGAGCACACCTTTCGGCGCGCCGGTGGTGCCAGTGGAGTAGCACAGGGCGGCAGCGGTGTGCTCATCCAACACCGGCCAGTTGTAGACGGTGGAGCGCCCATCCAGAAGCTGTTCGTAGCTATACACCTCAACGTTGTCCGGCAGGGCAATGCTGGGCTTGTCGACGCCCGTGAATACCACCGCGCGCACGCACTCCACGCCGTCCAATACGCGCGCGAGCTGCTCCGCTAACCGGGCATCTGCGACGATGACGCGAACCTCGGCGTGGTTGATGATGTGCCGGATCTGATCATTCATGAGCTGCTTGTTGAGCGGCGTAAACACCGCTCCCTTGCAGGCAGTGCCAAAAAGTACTTCGAGGTGCTCTGCGCAATTCCACATCAGGGAGCCCACGCGTTCATCACCGGTGATGCCGAGCGTGTCATGCAGGGCGTGGGCGAAAGCGGCGGCGCGTGCACCGATATCGGCGAAGGTCGTCTCTTCGCGTTCGTTGCCGGGATTGGCGCTGTGCCACGTGACTACCTGGGTTTGGCTGTGGACGGAGGAGCCGTACTCCAGGATGCGGGTGAGGGACAGCGGGATATCCTGCATTGTGGAGAGCATGCGCACCACTTTAGCCGTGTCAGTGTGAGCGCGGTGGATGGATGCGGTATAGTTATTCGCGACTGGCGGGGAAAGCCTTCCTCGCACCTCCGAGCTCCCTCCACGGTGCGCACACCTGCGGTGAAAAACTCATGGCAGTCCAACGGTGCGCGCGGCAATGAGAGGGTAGAGATACGCTCGCAGTCGCCTTCTTAAAATATCTCCCCGCGATTGACCCGCGGCCGCTTCCTTGAGTTCTTTTCGGAGTTCTGCAAGGAGTTCTTCACGTTCTGCTCCGCAGGGCCGGAGAGGGGGGAGAGCCAAAGAAAACCACCGCCCACGGGGATCGCGGTTGCGTGAACTCGCTGGTGGCGGCGGACCATCTCAATTACACACTGGCTTCCAACGCCCACGTGGAGCGGCACCACGCACAGTGCGGGTGCGGCTGAATAGACGGCGCGCGTTGGTGAAGCGACGAAAGGATATCCGTGAGCGATACGGACAAGACCGCAGCACAGGATCTCGCGTCCCTGAAGCTGCCGGAATTGCGCAAGCTGGCTGCGGAGCGCGGACTTCGCGGCGTCTCCGGACTGCGCAAGGGGGATCTCATCACCGCACTGACCACCGGCCAGGTGCCAGCACGCGGCGCGAAGGCCGCTGCCCAAGCGGAGCCCAAGAAGGACGAACAGCCGCGCCGCGCTACCCGCAAGGCTTCTCGCCCTGCCGGCGCCGCTGACCAGGAGTCCGAGCAGCCGGAGCAGGATAAGAAGCGCAAGCAGGACCAGCCGAAGCAGCAGAATGATGAAGCTGCCAAATCTGACAAGGCTGATAAGTCCGAGCACAACGACGGTAACGACGAGCACCGTTACGAGTCCCGCTCCCAGGCTCGCCGCGCCCGCCGCAACCGCGCCCGCCGCCAGGAGCGCGAGGCCCGCGAAGAGGCCAAGGGTAACGGCAATGGGAACAACAACGGTGCCGAGGACAATAACGGCAAATCCGAGGACAACCAGTCCCGCGGTGGAAACAACTCCGATAACGGCGATCGCGGCAATGGCGGCAACGGTGGCGGCCACAACAATAACCGCCGCGACAACCACCGCAACGACGATGACAACAATGGTGGCGGCCGCCGCAACCGCCGCAACCGCCGTAACCGCCGCGGGCGTGACCGTGATGGTGGCGGCAATGGCGGCAACGATCTGCAGATCCGCGAGGGCGATGAAGTACAGGTAGTCGGCGGCATCCTGGAGGTCGTGGACAACAACGTGGCCTTCCTGCGCACCACCGGCTACCGCGCGGCCAGCTCCGATGTCTTTGTTAACAACAACCTTGTGCGCCGCCTGGGGCTGCGCTCCGGCGACGCGCTGACCGGCAAGGTCAAGGTTTCTGGCCCGACCCACACCCACGGCAACGGCCGCAACCGCCGCAAGTACAACCAGCTGGTGGAGGTCGACACCGTCAACGGACTGGATCCGTCGACTGCGAAGGACCGCCCGGACTTCTCCAAGCTCACCCCGCTTTACCCGAACCAGCGCCTGCGCTTGGAGACGGACCCGAAGATCCTCACCACCCGCGTCATCGACCTCATCATGCCGATTGGTAAGGGCCAGCGCGCGCTGATCGTCTCCCCGCCGAAGGCCGGTAAGACGACGATCCTGCAAAACATCGCCAACGCCATCGCCACGAACAACCCGGAGTGCTACCTCATGGTGGTCCTCGTGGACGAGCGCCCCGAAGAGGTCACGGACATGCAGCGCAGCGTCAACGGTGAGGTCATCGCCTCCACCTTTGACCGCCCGCCGTCAGAGCACACCTCCGTGGCGGAGCTGGCCATCGAGCGCGCCAAGCGCTTGGTGGAGCAGGGCAAGGACGTCGTCGTCCTCCTTGATTCCATCACCCGCCTGGGCCGCGCCTACAACAACTCCTCCCCGGCTTCCGGTCGCATCCTGTCCGGTGGTGTCGACTCCAACGCCCTGTACCCGCCGAAGCGCTTCTTGGGTGCTGCCCGCAACATCGAAAACGGTGGCTCGCTGACCATCATCGCCACCGCGATGGTGGAAACCGGCTCCACCGGTGACACGGTCATCTTCGAGGAATTCAAGGGCACCGGCAACGCCGAGCTCAAGCTCGACCGCGCCATCTCCGAGCGCCGCATCTTCCCGGCCGTGGACGTCAACCCGTCCGGCACCCGCAAGGACGAACTCCTCCTGGTTCCGGAGGAGGCGCGCATCATGACCAAGCTGCGCCGCATCCTTTCCGGCCTGGATTCCTTTGCTGCCATCGATTTGCTGATCAAGCAGCTCAAGAAGACCCGCTCCAACGGCGAATTCCTCATGCAGGTGGCCTCGTCTGCGCCCATGGCGGCAGATATGGATGAGGAGGACTACAAATAATGTCGAACCAGGTTTCCCTCGTTGATGACATCGTCTCCGAGTACCAGGGCATCGAGATGCAGATGGCTGACCCGGACGTAGCCGGAGATCAGAAGCAGTTCCGCAAGCTGTCCAAGCGCTACGCTGAACTGCGCCCCATCGTTGCTGTCAACGATGAACTTGTCCAGGCCCGCCAAGACCTGGCCGACGCCAAAGAGATGGCCTATGAGGACCACGAGTTCCAGCCCGAGGTTGAGCGCCTCGAACCGCTCGTCGTGGAACTGGAGGAGAAGCTCGCGGATCTGCTTGCTCCGCGCGATGAGCAGGACTCTGAGGACATCATCATGGAGATCAAGGCCGGTGCCGGCGGCGAAGAGGCAGCACTTTTCGCTGGCGACCTAGCCCGCATGTACGAGCGCTTCGCCGACAAGGCCGGCTTCCAGTGGGAGGTCCTGGGCCTCAACGAGTCCGACCTCGGTGGCGTCAAAGACATGTCCATCTCCTTCAAATCCAAGACCCCGTCTCGTGATGGCGCGTGGAGCGTGTTCAAGTTTGAGGGCGGCGTCCACCGCGTGCAGCGCGTTCCGGTGACCGAGTCCCAGGGCCGCATCCAGACCTCCGCAGCCGGTGTGCTGGTCTACCCGGAGCCGGAAGAAGTCGAAGCAGTCAACATCGATGACAAGGACATCCGCGTTGACGTCTACCGTTCCTCCGGTAAGGGCGGCCAGGGCGTGAACACCACCGACTCCGCCGTGCGCATTACCCACCTGCCCACGGGCCTGGTGGTGACCTGTCAGAAGGAGCGCTCCCAGATCCAGAACAAGGCGCGCGCCCTGCAGGTGCTGCAAGCCCGCCTGGATCAAATGGAGCGCGAGGCACGCGAGGCCGAGGCCGGCGAGCAGCGTGCATCCCAGGTGCGCACCATGGACCGCTCTGAGCGCATCCGCACCTATAACTGGCCGGAGAACCGCATTACCGATCACCGCATCGGCTACAAGGCAAATAACCTCGACTCCGTTCTCAACGGCGACATGCACGACCTCATCGAGGCCCTGCAGGCCCAGGAGCGCGCCGAGCGCCTCGAGGCCGAGGGATAGAAGGCCAAGGCACGGTTATTAGCGGTGACTTTTCACACCTATAAGGAGGCGCTTCGTGATGCCACGGAGCGCCTTCGCGCTGCCGGGGTACCTTCACCCGAGTGGGATGCGCGGCTGTTGGCGGCCCACCTCATTCACTGCGGGCACATGGATATCCCGCTTAACGAGGCTCCGGTCCCCGGCTTTGACGTGGCATACGGGGCGTTGGTGGGGCGTCGTGAAGCGCGCGAGCCCCTTCAACACATCCTGGGAGTGGCGTGGTTTGGACCCCTCGAACTCGAGGTGGGCCCCGGCGTGTTCATCCCGCGCCCGGAGACGGAGGTGCTTGCCGACTGGGGAGTTAAGTTTCTTAGGAAACTTAACTCGTTGGAGTCGAAGGAATTTAACTCGCAGCCTCCCCGCGTCGTGGACTTGTGCGCTGGGTCCGGTGCGCTCGGGCTCTACGTCGCACACTACGTGCCACAGGCTGAGGTGTGGGCAGTAGAGCTTGCCGACGCCTCCCTGGCCTACACCCGCCGCAACGCCGCGACCGCAGTGCACGGCGGGGCGGGAACCGTACACGTGGTCCAAGGGGATGTCACCGAGGCGGACCTCTTGTCGGAGCTGCACGGCACCGTTGACCTCGTGCTGACGAATCCGCCATACGTACCGGAGACCCCGGACCTGGAACCGGAGGTCTACCAGGATCCTCACGAGGCAGTGTTCGGGGGAGTAGATGGCATGGAAACCATCACCGCGATGATCCCGACCATCGCTGCGCTGCTTCGCCCCGGTGGCCGCGTGGGCATCGAGCACGACGACGACACCTCCCAACAGGTGCAGGAAGCCCTGCGCGCGCATGGAGGGTTTAGCCGCATCGAGGTGCTCAAGGATCTCACTGGCACCGCCCGCTTTGTCACGGCACAGCGGGGAGTACAGTAGATTGGTCGAAGATTGGTCGACAAGCCGACAGGAACGGGATTAAAGGAGAGACCAATGCAGGGACAGATTTATAACTGTGCGGATGCCGCCGAGCGCGAAGAAGGAATGGCTTTTGCCGTCAAGGCAGCCAAGTCGGGGCGGCTTGTGGTGATGCCCACCGATACGCTCTACGGGCTGGGCTGCGATGCCTTTGATAACGATGCCGTGGCTAGCCTGCTGGCCACCAAGCACCGCGGCCCAGACATGCCGGTACCGGTGCTCGTGGGCTCCTGGGATACCGTCAAAGGTCTCGTAGCGTCGTTGGATGATACCGCGCAAACGCTGATCGAGGCCTTCTGGCCGGGCGGACTATCCATCGTCGTCCCGCAGGCGCCTTCGCTTCCCTGGAACTTGGGCGATACCCGCGGCACGGTGATGCTGCGCATGCCGCTGCATCCCATCGCCATCGAGCTTTTGCGTGAGGTCGGTCCCATGGCGGTGTCCTCCGCGAATATCTCGGGCCAAACCCCACCCACCACGGCGATTGCCGCCAAGCAGCAGCTGGGTAAGGCCGTCACCGTCTACCTCGACGGGGGAGAGGCCGAGGTAGGCAAGCCTTCCACCATTATCGATCTGTCTGGCTCCCGCCCTTATCTTTTGCGCGAAGGCGCATTGAGCGCTGAGCAGATCGGAGAGGTCATCGGAGTATCCGCAGAGTCCTTGCGCACCCGCCCGAGCGCCCAATCCTCTTAAGGAGACATCAGTGGCTGGAACCGGAGTGCCGCTGCGCGAGCTAGCGTTGGTGATCTTTGTCGCGGCGGCGTTTACCTACCTCACCACCGGACTGGTGCGTACCTTCTTAGTGCGCAGCGGACAGGTGGCGGAGATTCGCCTGCGCGATAGTCACTCCCAGCCAACACCGCAGCTCGGCGGGGTGGCGATGTTCACGGGTTTTGCGGCCGCCGTCTATCTCGCAGGCCAGCTTCCAGCCTTGACTCGCGGCTTTATGCCCGTCACGCCTGAGATGAATGCTGTGCTGTGGTCAGCCGCAGCCATCGTCCTCGTGGGTGTGGTGGATGACTTGGTGGAGCTGAGCGCTCTGGTCAAGCTCATCGGTCAGCTCGTGGCCGCGGCCATCATGAGCGGATTGGGGCTGACATGGACGCTTCTCTTCTTGCCTTTTGGTGATGGAACTACGGTCATCTTGGACCAGGTCCAGGGGACACTCTTGACTACGTTCTTTACGGTCCTGCTTATCAATGCCATCAACTTCGTCGACGGTCTCGACGGTTTGGCGGCCGGGCTGGGCATGATCGCCGGCGGCGCCATCTTGGTTTTCTCGCTGACAGTGCTGCACGACCAGGGCGGTGCGGTGTCCGCGTATCCGCCGGCGATTATCGCTGCCGCTCTTGTTGGCGTGTGTGCCGGGTTCCTCCCTCACAACTTTGAGCCCTCCCGCATCTTCATGGGGGATAGCGGTGCGATGCTGATTGGTTTGCTCCTTGCGGCTGCGTCGACTTCCGCCTCCGGCAAGATCAACATGTCTTTGTACGGCACCGTGGATATTGTGGCGTTGATGTCACCCGTCATCGTCGTGGTCGCCGCGGTCTTTATTCCAGTCCTGGACCTTGTCTGGGCTGTTATTCGCCGCGTATCGCAGGGGCGCTCACCTTTCGCTGCCGATAAGGCACACATTCACCACCGGCTGCTGTCGCTGGGGCATACACACCGCCGCACCGTGCTGGTGCTCTACCTGTGGGTCTCCGCGGTGGCGTTTGGGGCCGTCTCCTTTTCAATCGTTCCGGCCCCTGCGGCCGTGGCGTTGGCGGTTCTCGCGCTTGGCGTGGCCTTCGGCGTGACCCTGATTCCGCTGCGCCAGGGCAAGATTGGGCGTCGGCCGCGGGCTACCAGTGTGGTGCTGGAAACTGATCCTTCCTGAGGTAGGGTATGGGGCTGTGACTGATTCAACGACCTCCGAAGAGCTTTCGCCCTACGACGATCATCGTCGCCCCCTGAAGCGCGCCCTGCGCCTCGGGGTCATCGGCCTTATCGTCGTAACCATCGCGTCCCTGTCCATCTGGGGTGGCGTTCGCGGAGTGCCCGGAATTTGGGGAGTACTCGTCGGCGCGGCCATCGGCGGCGGCTTCGTGCTCTTTACCGCGGCCTCGGTGCTTATTACCGCACGCACGACACCCTCGACGACGATGGCTGTGGTCCTAGGTGGCTGGTTGCTTAAGGTCGTCATCCTCATCATGGTGTTGTTGCTGATCAAGGACCTAGAGTTCTACGACACGATGGCTCTCTTCGTCACCGTCCTCCTGGCGCTGGCGGTGACGTTGGGAACTGAGGTATGGGGTGTGGTCACCTCCAACGTGACCTACGTGTCTTAGCCTTTCTCGACCTTTTTCAGTGAGCCACTGCTCCCGGTGACCCCGGGAGGGTGGCTTTTTGTGTAGCGAAATGACGCCGCTTCGGGCGCTCATTACCCCCGTCAAGGTGGGAAAACGCGGGTGTGTGACCAAATACACTTAGTAGGGTTTTGGCAGAATGTGGGCGTTTTATGCGGCCGCACGGCGCTGGGCTGTGCCTTTAGGTTCACAACGCTGCCCCCACGTGCGAAAACTTGAGGGCGAACTGATAGCATTCTCTTCGGGTTACCGCGGGTTAGCGTCATGCTATCCCGAAAAAGTACGGTTTATCCTTGCCCTGTTTACGCTGATGTGCGACGGAGTCCGTGAGCAGGGCAAAGAGCTTGAGACGTCCATCGCACCACATAGCCTTCGACAAGCTGTGTGGCCCGAACACGGGAGAGAACGCTGAGCGTTACGACATTGGCCATGAAGGGTGAGTTTCACGCACCCGAACTGGATCCAGAATTTTTCCCGGGGCACGTAACCGAAGATGGTGGAGTTGTCGATCTTCTTTTCGCCGATTTCGCCAACGGTTGGTTCGCTTTGGATCGCATCATGCTGGTCCGCCTGTTTATGGCGGCTATCTTGGTGCTCCTTTTTGTTGTCGCCTTCAGGAACCCGAAGCTGGTTCCTAAAGGATTGCAGAACGTAGCGGAGCATGCGATTGACTTCGTACGAATTCACATCGCAGAAGACATTTTGGGCCGTAAGGAAGGACGTCGTTTCCTTCCGATCCTGGCCACGATCTTCTTCGGTGTTTTGTTCTGGAACGTAGCAACTATTGTTCCAGCCCTAAACATCTCTCCGAATGCTCGTATTGGTATGCCAATCGTGCTGGCAGTCGTTGCGTACATCGCCATGATTTACGCCGGCGCAAAGCGCTTTGGCTTCGGCAAGTTCGTCAAGTCCTCGGTGGTTATCCCTAACCTTCCGCCGTTGCTGCACGTGCTTGTTGTACCGATTGAGGCTTTCTCTACGTTTGTCATGCGTCCAGTCACGCTGGCTCTTCGTCTTATGGCGAACTTCCTGGCTGGCCACCTCATTTTGGTCCTGTTGTACTCGGCAACGAACTTCTTCTTCTTCCAGTTCAACGGTTGGACCGCACTGAGTGGCCTCACTCTGGTCGCAGCGGTTCTGTTCACGCTGTACGAAATTATCGTCATCTTCCTGCAGGCATACATTTTCGCCCTGCTGACGGCGGTATACATCGAACTGTCGCTGCATGCAGATTCGCACTAACAACAACGCGAACCTCGCGGTTAACTAAATACCCCAGAAATCACCACTTCCCCCGCGGAACAATTCGCGGGAAAACATTGAAAGGGAACGACTTTCATCATGAACGAAATCATTCTTGCTCAGGCTGCTGACGAGTCCACCCTCAAGGGCCTCGGCGCTATCGGCTACGGCATCGCAACCATCGGCCCGGGTCTGGGCATCGGTATCCTCGTCGGCAAGACCGTCGAGGGCATGGCTCGCCAGCCGGAGATGGCCGGCCAGCTGCGTACCACCATGTTCCTGGGTATCGCCTTCGTTGAGGCCCTGGCACTTATCGGCCTCGTTGCAGGCTTCCTGTTCTAAAGAGCGCTTTACACAAAGTAAATCGAACTTTAAGAACGGAGCCCCATGAACAACGTCATTTACTGCCTTGCAGCAGAGGGAAGTGAGCACCTGCCGCTGGAGAGCGGCAACTCCATCCTTCTGCCCAAGATGTACGACTTGGTCTGGTCGATCATTCCGTTCGCCATCATCCTGATTGTGTTCTGGAAGCTTGTTCTTCCGGCATACAACAAGATGCTGCAGGAGCGTGAAGACCGGATCGAAGGTGGCCTTAAGCGTGCGGAGGCTCAGCAGGCCGAAGCAAAGGCCGCTCTAGAAAAGTACAATGCTCAGCTCGCTGACGCTCGAGCAGAGGCTGCGGAGATCCGCGAGCAGGCGCGCGAGCGCGGCAAGCTGATCGAGGCAGAGGCTAAGGAAGCTGCAGAGGAAGAGTCTCGTCGCATCCTGACCGCCGGCGAGAAGCAGCTTGAAGCTTCTCGTGCACAGGTCGTGTCTGAGCTGCGTTCCGACATCGGACAGAACTCCATCAACCTGGCAGAGAAGCTGCTCGGCGGCGAACTTTCGGACGCCACCAAGCAGTCCTCCACGATTGATAACTTCCTGTCCGAGCTCGACACTGTGGCACCGGCCGGAAAGTAGGCAACGATGAAGGCAGCTAGCCGCGAAGCACTCGCTACCGTTGAGTCCAAGCTGGATGAGTTCCTCTCCGGCGACCGCTCGGTGGCGACTGCTACCCAGGCAGGCCAGGACCTCTTCGAGGTTGTCCGCGTCCTCGACGGTGACCGCGAACTGCGTGTCGCGCTGACCGACGACGCCGCTACCTCCGAGGAGCGCAAGTCCCTGGCCCAGACCCTTTTCGGCGGAAAGGTCACCCCGGTTGCACTCCAAGTGCTGCAGGAGGCCGCCGCCGCACAGTGGTCGACGCCGCGTGATATCGCCCGTGGCCTCATCATCCTCGGCCGCCGCGCACTGCTGCGTGGCGCTGAGTTTGAGGGCAAGCTGGGCCAGGTGGAAGACGAGCTCTTCTCCCTGTCGCGCGTGCTTGACCGCGAAGGCGAACTGACCCAGCTGCTTTCAGACCGTACTGCTACGTCCGATCGTAAGGTCGGGCTGCTGGCAAGCGTGCTCTACGGCAAGGTCACGATGGTTACTGAGGCGCTCGCGCTGCAGGCCATTGGCCGCCCGGAGCAGAACCCGATTGATGATCTCGCCGGTTTGGCGGACACCGCAGCCAAGCTGCAGGGCCGTACCATCGCGCGAGTGACCACCGCGGGTGAGCTGAACGATAGCCAGCGGGCAGCACTCGCTGAAAAGCTGGGCAAAATTTATGGTCGTGCGATGTCCATCCACTCTGAGGTTGACACCAGCCTCCTCGGTGGTATGACCATCCGCGTCGGCGACGAAGTCATCGATGGCTCGACGGCAGGCAAGATTGCTCGCCTTCGTGCGCAGATGGCATAAGCCGAAACGACAGAAACGATTAAGTAATTGCTGGAAGATACTACCGAGAGCAGGAAGAACATGGCGGAGCTGACGATCTCCTCCGACGAGATCCGTAGCGCGATTGCGAACTACACCTCGAGCTACTCCGCGGAGGCCTCCCGTGAGGAGGTCGGCGTGGTCATTTCGGCAGCTGACGGTATTGCGCAGGTTTCGGGCCTGCCGTCCGTCATGGCGAATGAGCTGCTCGAGTTCCCCGGCGGCGTGATTGGCGTCGCACAGAACCTTGACACCAACTCCATCGGTGTCGTGGTCTTGGGCAACTTCGAGTCGCTTAAAGAAGGCGACGAGGTCAAGAGGACCGGCGAGGTTCTCTCCATCCCTGTGGGCGAGGAATTCCTCGGCCGCGTAATTAACCCCCTGGGCCAGCCGATCGACGGCATGGGCCCGATCACCGCTGAAGAGGACCGCGTCCTCGAGCTGCAGGCACCGTCCGTGCTGCAGCGTCAGCCGGTGGAAGAGCCGATGCAGACCGGCATCAAGGCTATTGACGCGATGACCCCGATTGGTCGCGGTCAGCGTCAGTTGATCATTGGTGACCGTAAGACGGGTAAGACCGCTGTCTGTATCGACACCATCCTGAACCAGAAGGCTAACTGGGAATCTGGCGACAAGAACAAGCAGGTCCGCTGCATCTACGTCGCCATCGGCCAGAAGGGCTCCACCATCGCTGGTGTGCGCCACACCCTGGAGCAGCACGGCGCTCTGGAGTACACCACCATCGTGGCTGCTCCGGCATCCGACGCCGCCGGCTTCAAGTGGCTGGCACCGTTCTCCGGTGCAGCTCTGGGTCAGCACTGGATGTACCAGGGCAACCACGTCCTGATCATTTACGATGATCTGACCAAGCAGGCTGAGGCCTACCGTGCGATTTCCCTTCTTCTGCGCCGTCCGCCGGGCCGCGAGGCTTACCCGGGCGACGTCTTCTACCTCCACTCCCGTCTGCTGGAGCGCGCTGCGAAGCTCTCCGACGACATGGGTGCAGGTTCCATGACCGCACTGCCGATCATTGAGACCAAGGCGAACGACGTCTCCGCCTTCATTCCGACCAACGTTATTTCTATTACCGACGGCCAGGTCTTCCTGGAGTCCGACCTGTTCAACCAGGGCGTCCGTCCGGCAATTAACGTCGGTGTGTCCGTCTCCCGTGTTGGTGGTGCTGCACAGACCAAGGGTATGAAGAAGGTTGCCGGTAACCTGCGTCTTGAGCTGGCTGCCTACCGTGACCTGCAGGCCTTCGCGGCCTTCGCATCCGACCTGGATCCGGCCTCCAAGGCTCAGCTGGAGCGCGGTGAGCGCCTCGTCGAGCTGCTCAAGCAGGCCGAGTCCTCCCCGCAGCCTGTCGAGTACCAGATGGTATCCATCTTCCTCGCAGACCAGGGCATCTTCGACGTCGTTCCCGTCGAGGACGTACGCCGCTTCGAGAAGGAGCTGCACGATCACCTCAACTCTGCAACCCCGCAGGTGTTCGAGCAGATCCAGGGCGGCACCGCTCTGACCGACGAGTCCAAGGATGCACTTGTTGCAGCAGCTAAGGACTTCACTCCGTCCTTCCGCACGACCGAGGGCCACAACCTCGGCACCGAGGCGCCGGTTGACCCGCTCGCCGCGGATGACGTGAATAAGACCGAGCTCAACGTCTCCCGCAAGACGGCCAAATAGAGTTTCGCACGCTCTAAGAATTAACCGTCTAGAAAAAGAAGGGAGGAGCGAACACCATGGCTAATCTTCGTGAACTGCGTGACCGTATCCGGTCCGTCAATTCCACCAAGAAGATCACCAAGGCACAGGAGCTCATTGCTACCTCGCGCATTACCAAGGCTCAGGCCAGGGTAGAGGCGTCCCAGCCTTATGCACGTGAACTGTCCAACGTGCTCAACAAGCTGGCGGCGCACACGTCCCTGGATCACCCGATGCTCCGGGAACGCGAAGATGCAAAGGTGGCCGCCATTCTCGTGGTCTCTTCGGACCGCGGTATGTGCGGTGGCTACAACAACAACATCTTCAAGAAGGCGGCCGAGCTGGAAGCCCTGCTCAAGAGTGAGGGTTTCGAGACCGTCCGCTACGTGACCGGCAACAAGGGCGTTGGCTTCTACAAGTTCCGTGAGGCCGAGGTCGCAGGCAGCTGGACTGGATTCTCGCAGGATCCGACCTGGGAGAAGACGCACGACGTGCGTCGCCACATTATCGACGGCTTCGTTGCCGGTTCGAATGGCCAGGCCAAGACCCGCGAGGGTATTCACGTGGAGGGCGAGACCGTTCGCGGTTTCGACCAGGTCCACGTTGTGTACACCGAGTTCGAGTCCATGCTGACCCAGACCGCGCGTGTGCAGCAGCTGCTGCCGGTGGTACCGGTTATCGAGGAAGAGGACTACAACATGGGTGAGTCCGCGCTTTCCGACGCCGAGCCGAACAATCAGATCACTCCTGATTACGACTTCGAGCCGGATGCGGACACCCTCATGGACGCACTGCTTCCGCAGTACGTGTCCCGCCTCCTGTTTGCGATGTTCTTGGAGTCCTCGGCCTCCGAGTCCGCCGCACGCCGTACCGCAATGAAGTCTGCAACTGACAACGCAACCGAGCTGGTCAAGGACCTCTCGCGCGTGGCCAACCAGGCCCGTCAGGCGCAGATTACCCAAGAAATCACAGAGATCGTCGGTGGCGCTGGGGCGCTCGCCGAAAGCGCAGAAAGTGACTAGATTATGACTACAGCTCTGCAAGAGCAGAACACACAGTCGTCGGCTACCGCCGGCCGTGTGGTGCGTGTCATCGGTCCGGTCGTCGACGTGGAGTTTCCGCGTGGCGGGCTGCCGGCACTGTACAACGCACTGACCGTCGAGGTTTCCCTCGAGGCTGTTGCAAAGACCGTCACCCTTGAGGTCGCTCAGCACCTCGGTGACAACCTCGTCCGTGCCGTGTCCATGGCTCCGACCGACGGCCTCGTCCGCGGTGCAGCCGTGACCGACACCGGCAAGCCGATTTCCGTCCCGGTGGGCGATGTGGTCAAGGGCCACGTCTTCAACGCCCTCGGTGACTGCCTTGACCAGCCGGGTCTGGGCCGCGACGGCGAGCAGTGGGGCATCCACCGCGAGCCGCCGGCATTCGACCAGCTGGAGGGTAAGACCGAGATCCTGGAGACCGGTATTAAGGTCATCGACCTGCTGACCCCGTACGTGAAGGGCGGCAAGATCGGCCTCTTCGGTGGTGCAGGTGTGGGTAAGACCGTTCTTATCCAGGAGATGATTACTCGTATCGCACGCGAGTTCTCCGGTACCTCCGTCTTCGCCGGCGTCGGCGAGCGCACCCGTGAGGGCACCGACCTCTTCCTCGAGATGGAGGAGATGGGCGTTCTTCAAGACACCGCACTTGTCTTCGGCCAGATGGATGAGCCGCCAGGAGTCCGTATGCGCGTGGCTCTGTCCGGCCTGACCATGGCGGAGTACTTCCGCGATGTTCAGAACCAGGACGTGCTGCTGTTCATCGACAACATCTTCCGTTTCACCCAGGCCGGTTCTGAGGTTTCGACCCTGCTGGGCCGTATGCCTTCCGCCGTGGGTTACCAGCCGACTCTGGCTGATGAGATGGGTGTGCTGCAGGAGCGTATTACCTCCACCAAGGGTAAGTCCATTACCTCCCTGCAGGCCGTGTACGTGCCGGCCGATGACTACACCGACCCGGCTCCGGCGACCACCTTCGCCCACCTCGATGCCACCACCGAGTTGGACCGCGGTATTGCTTCGAAGGGTATTTACCCGGCAGTGAACCCGCTGACCTCTACCTCTCGTATTCTGGAGCCGTCCATCGTGGGCGAGCGCCACTACGAGGTGGCACAGCGTGTCATCGGTATCCTGCAGAAGAACAAGGAGCTCCAGGACATCATCGCCATCCTTGGTATGGACGAGCTGTCTGAGGAAGACAAGATCACCGTTCAGCGTGCTCGCCGCATCGAGCGCTTCCTTGGCCAGAACTTCTTCGTCGCAGAAAAGTTCACCGGCCTGCCGGGCTCCTACGTGCCGCTGGCCGATACCATCGATGCTTTCGAGCGCATCTGCAACGGCGAATTCGACCACTACCCGG
Source organism: Corynebacterium sp. HMSC056E09 (assembly GCF_001813425.1). Lineage (NCBI taxonomy): Bacteria > Bacillati > Actinomycetota > Actinomycetes > Mycobacteriales > Corynebacteriaceae > Corynebacterium > Corynebacterium sp. HMSC056E09. The sequence goes on along the minus strand of NZ_KV812525.1, from coordinate 43,609 downwards.
AGCAGGCCTTCAACGGCCTGGGTGGCTTGGACGACGTCGAGGCTGCGTACAAGAAGCTGACCGAGAAGAAGTAGGGAGAGGCACATGGCTGACATCACCGCCGAATTGGTTTCCGTCGAGCGCCTGCTGTGGACCGGAAAGGCCACCATGGTGACGGCTGAAACCACCGAGGGTGAGATCGGCGTGCTTCCTGGCCATGAGCCCATGGTTGGTCAGTTGATCGACAATGGCGTAGTGACCATCCACCCGGCCGACGGCGAGCGTCGCGTCGCCGCTGTCCAGGGTGGCTTCCTCTCCGTGTCCGAGAACAAGATCACCGTCCTCGCCGATTGGGCCATCTGGGCCTCGGAGGTCGATGAAGCACAGGCACAGGAAGACCTGAAGTCTGAGCGCGAGCTGACGAGGTCCCGTGGCGATGCCGCATTGCGCGCCGCCCGCCGCTTCAACAGCTAACGGATGAGCGGAGAGGGAAACGACGGGCAGCAATGACCGCCCTTCCCACTCTCACCTAGGAACCCCACCCCCTCGCTAAGAGGGGGTGGGGTTCCTTCGTGATCTGCGCCAAAGGTCAAGCAAGGACTAGCATTGTTTCCTCCGCGAGCGGTAGAATCAACGCAACGTTTCTTACTCGCGGTGAAGGAAATCAACCCATGAACTCTCAGGTGCTCCAAGGGCTATCTATTCTTTTAGGTCTGTGCGCACTGATTCTTCTGGTTGTCGTCATTCTGGCCGCAGTACGGTTTTTTACGGTGCGTTCCCGCGGAACGGGCATCCTTCTGCGCCGGCTTCCTTCGAAGGACTCCCATACGTGGCGTCATGGCCTCGTGCGCTATGACGGTGAATATATGGAGTACTTCAAGCTTCGCTCCGTATTGCCGCGCGCCAACAAACGCTTTAATCGCCTCGACATCGAACTGGGCAGCACCCGCCCAATGGATGATAACGAGGCTTCTTTTATGCCCTCTGGCCACCAGATCATCCGGATTAGCATCGATGGGCGGGACTATGAGATTGCCTCCGATACGCACGGGATCATGGCCTTGAACGCGTGGGTGGAATCGGCGCCGTCCAAGCGCCAAGAGAAGATGGATTATCACCAGATGCGCCAGCGAGCTACCCGCTTACCAAAGAAGTAGCGCCCAACGATAGGGTAGAGGGCATGCGTGTTGTCATCGCCCAATGCTCCGTAGATTACGTAGGCCGCCTCGACGCCCACCTTCCCATGGCGGACCGTCTCATCCTCATCAAAGCCGATGGTTCGGTGTCCATCCATGCGGATGACCGTGCCTATAAGCCGCTGAACTGGATGACTCCGCCGTGCACCTTTGAGGAGTCGGCGATCGAGGATATCGACGGCGAGGACACAGGAGAGAAGCTGTGGCTGGTAGAAAACCCGAAAGGTGAGCAGCTGCGCATCACTATCGCCCAGATTCACCAGGAGATTGACATGGATCTGGGAGAAGACCCCGGCTTGGTCAAGGATGGCGTGGAAGCCCACTTGCAGGAGCTGTTGGCGGAACACATAGAAACGTTGGGGGAGAAGTACTCGCTGGTGCGCCGCGAGTACCCCACCGCGATTGGTCCGGTAGACATCATGGCCAAGAACTCGAAGAATGAATTCGTGGCGGTCGAGGTCAAGCGCCGCGGCGGAATTGATGGCGTTGAGCAGCTCACGCGCTACCTTGAGTTGCTCAACCGCGACGACTTGCTAGCACCAGTCCACGGTGTGTTCGCAGCGCAGGAAATCAAGCCCCAAGCGCGGACCTTGGCGGAAGACCGTGGTATCCGTTGCGTCGTCCTGGACTACCAAGAGCTGCGCGGCATCGAGTCCAACGAGCTGCGGTTGTTCTAGTGCCGCGCCGCAATCGTAGGATCCGCGAAGAGCCACGGTCACTGCCGCGCGACGGCAGTGCCTTCCTCGGCTCGCAGACGGTACCAGGGCCGAGCTGGACCCATGGCGAGCCTTTCGTTATGAGACACGTCGGCAGCGCGGCCGCTCAGAAGTACTACGTGTGCCCGGGATGCAACCAGAACATACCTCCCGGGGTGGCGCACATCGTGGCGTGGCCGCGGGATACCGGCGGGCGCGCAGATGATCGCCGACACTGGCACCGGCACTGCTGGGAGCGGCGGTAGGATAGCGGGCATGATTGTTGCCTTTTCCGTAGCCCCCTCCGTCGTGGGCGATGAACGCGCTGAGATGTCCGAGGCCGTCGCCGAAGCCGTGCGTGTTGTCCGTGCTTCCGGCTTACCTAATGAGACCAATGCCATGTTTACCCTTGTGGAAGGCGAGTGGGATGAGGTCTTCGCGGTTATCAAGGAAGCCACCAATGCCGTGCGCGCGGTTTCGCCGCGCACGAGCCTGGTGATTAAAGCCGATATCCGCGAAGGCGTGACCGGGCAGATAACCCAAAAAGTAGATTCCGTTAATCGTTACCTGGAGGAGAATAAGTGACCGGACCGTACGTAGGAGGAGCCCTCGACCTGGGTGCTATCAAGCAGCAGGCAGAGGCCAAGGCGAAAGCACAGGAACAGGGTACTACTGGTGCCTCGGCAGGTGTACAGCCCTTCTTTGAGGTCACCGAGCAGAACTTCGAGAATGACTTGGTGCGCCGCTCTGCGGAAGTACCCGTCATCGCCTTGATTGGCTCGCCGCGCTCCCCGGCCTCCGAGCAGCTCAAGAAGGACTTCGAGGAGATGGCGACCGCAGGTGGGCTGAAGTTCATCGTGGGCTATATCAACGCTGATGTTGTGCCCCAGGTGGCGCAGGTCTTCGGCGTACAGAATCTGCCGACCACCGTTGCCATCGCCGCCGGCCAGCCCGTCACCAACTTTGAGGGCGGGCAGCCGCGCGAGAACCTGGAGCAGTGGGTAGCGGCGATCGTCGACAAGCTCGGCCCCCAGCTCAAGGGTTTGCCAGACCAAGATGTAGCGGGGGAGAGCCCAGAGGAAGAAGCAGCAGATCCGCGCCTGGGCCTGGCTGAGGACGCGCTCAACCGTGGCGATTTCGACGCTGCCATCGCTACCTATGAGGAGATTCTGGCCGCTGAGCCGGATAATGCGGAGATTAAGCAGGCGCGTGACACCACTGTGCTGCTCAAGCGCTTGGATCCGGCTAACCGTAGCGAGGACCCCATCGCCGCCGCCGATGCCGCCCCAGAGGACGTGGCAAAGCAGCTCGACGCCGCCGACGCGGAGGTCGTCGCCGGTGCCCCTGACCGAGCTTTCGAGCGCCTCATTGAGGCCATGAAGCGCACCGCTGGGGATGAGAAGGAACAGCTCAAGACCCGCCTCTTGGAGCTCTTTGGTCTCTTTGATTCCGGTGACCCGCGCGTACTGGCCGCACGCACGAAGCTGGCCAGCGCGTTGTATTAAAGACGGCGTAGAAATAGTGCCCAGCTTGTGCCGGGCCCGAGAGCGACCTTCCCGGACTGTCGCGGGCTGGACCCTCAGGATGACTCAGTTGAGTCTTCTCCTGAGGGTCTTTTTTGCGTTCAAGCAATGAGGTGACGTATGGCATGTTAAATTGCTTTTTGTGCGATACAGCACAATGGTTGTTTGACTCTTTCTGGAGGACTCTCATGCGCAAGCTCCTCGGCGTTGTTGGCGCCGCCTCTCTTGCTCTTAGCCTTACCGCCTGCGGAAGCGATAGCTCCGATAGTGCCGGCGGATCCAACTATGTTCGCGTGCTCGGTACTGAACCACAGCAGGGGCTCATTCCCGCGATGACGAATGAGAACGGCGGCGGACGCATCGTCGACATGCTGTTTTCCGGATTGGTGTACTACGACGCCGACGGCAACGTGCACAACGAGATGGCGGAGTCCATCGACAAGAAAGGAGAGAAGACCTACAAGGTCACGCTCAAGCCTGACCTGAAGTTCTCTGATGGCTCAGCCGTGACGGCTGATTCTTTCGTCGATACGTGGAACTACGCGGTGGCCAATGAACAACTTAATGAGAGCTTCTTCTCCTCCATCAAGGGCTACGGGGAAGGCGTCAAAGAAATGGAAGGCCTCAAGGTCATCGATGAGCGCACCTTCACCATCGAACTCACCCAACCGGAGAGCGACTTTCCGAGCCGCTTAGGCTACAACGCCTACTTCCCAGTCCCCGCGGCCGCGCTGGAGGACCCACAGGGCTTTGGCGAATCCCCGGTGTCGAACGGCCCCTACAAGATCAAGGAATGGAACCACAACCAGAACCTGATCATCGAGCCGAACCCGGAGTACAAGGGCGACCGCGCAGCGCAGAACGACGGCATCGAATTCGCCTTCTACGCCGATTCCAGCGCGGCCTACATGGACCTGTTGGCGAATAACCTCGACGTGCTCGAAGCGATCCCGTCGTCCGCTTTCGGCAGCTATGAGCAGGACCTGGCCGGCCGTCAGGAGACCAAGCCGGCCGCTACCTATCTGGAGATGTCCATCCACATGGAGACCCCGCACTTTAGTGGGGAAGAAGGCACGCTGCGCCGCAAGGCAATCTCGATGGCTATCAACCGTGAGGAGATCGCGGAGACCATCTTCCATGGCACCCGCACACCGGCCCGCGAGTTCACGTCACCGGTGCTGAACGGATACAACGACAGCCTGCCCGGTTCGGAAAACCTGGACTATAACCCGGAGGAGGCGAAGAAGCTGTGGGCGGAGGCCGATAAGATGTACGGTGCTTTTGAAGGCTCGTTCCCGATCAACTACAACACCGATGGTGATAACAAGGACTGGGCCGATGCCGTGGCTAACAACATCAGCAACACGCTGGGAATCCAGGCCGTGGGCAACCCTTACCCGGACTTCAAGTCCTTCCGCGATGCCTACCGCACCGAGCGGATGGATGGCGCCTACCGCACGGCGTGGTTCGCCGACTATCCCTCGATGGGTAACTTCCTTGGGCCAAACTTCACCACGGGTGTAGCTTCCAATGACTCGAAGTACTCCAACCCGGAGTTCGATGAACTGATTGTGAAGGCCAACGGCGCCGCAAATGAGGAGGAAGCCGCGAAGCTCTACAACCAGGCACAGGAGCTGCTGCTGCGTGACCTTCCTTCAATCCCGCTGTTCTACCCAAACGTGGTCGGCGGCTGGTCCGAGAACGTCCAGGACGTGACGTTCAACTGGAAGTCCCTGCCGGTGTACTACGCGGTGAAGAAGAACTAGGGATCTGGCCCTACAGGCACACCGAAATATGACTAAAGTGCGGAGGCATGACCTCCGTACTTTTCCTTTGCAATACCAACCGCGGTAAGTCTCAGATGGCGGCTGCCTTAGCTAAGAAGCATGCGCCCGATTGGGAAGTTCACTCCGCAGGCGTAAAGACCACTGAACAGCATCGTGCGCAGGGCGTGAACGCCGAGGCGCAGGCCTCTCTTGCAAAGGTCGGCGCCGACATGTCAGGAACGCCAACGTTGCTTGATGCCGGCCTCGCGTCTTCGGTGGATCACGTCATCATCGTCGGTGATGCCGACTATGACGGAGTGGCTGAGCGTTGGGAGATTGAGGACCCGTCCGTGCGTGGTCTAGAGGGAGGGGAGCGAATGGATGCGTTGCGCGATGACATTGATGCTCGCGTAAGAGCTTTCCTCGATACTCACGCACAAGACTGAAAACTGCAACTGCCCGAGTTGCCAAAACTAGCGGCTGGAATTCGATCTCAGCGGTGATCTTTGGCAGGTCGGGCAGTTGTGTTCTTAGAAACTAGCCACGGAAGGCATACCACTGCACCGAGTTGGCCGGCAGGTGTAGCTGTACGTGGTTGCCTTCGGAGCGCACGCGGTGGGCAAGGTCGTTGCCAGCACCTTGGTAGACGGCGTCGTCTGTGTTGATGACTAGCTCCCACTCGCCATCGCGCGGTACCCAGAGGTCGTAGTTCGGCACCGAGCTGCCGGAGAAGTTGCACACTGCCAACACGGCGGAGCCGTCCTTGCCATAGCGGACGTAGCCGAGCATGTTGTTATTGGCGTCGTCAGCCTTGACCCACTGGAAGCCATCCTGCGTAAAGTCCTGTGTCCACAAGGCCGGCTGTTGCTTGTACACCGCGTTGAGGTCGCACACTAGGCGCTTAATGCCGTGGTGCCACTCGTTGCCCCAGCCCTCCAAGTTGGACCAGTCCACGGAGTGGCCCTCTGCCCATTCGGTGGTCTGGCCAAACTCCTGGCCCATGAACATTAGCTGCTTGCCCGGGTGGGAGAACATGTAGCCGTACAGCGCGCGCAGGCCCGCGGCCTTGTTCCAGTCATCGCCCGGCATACGCTCCCACAAGGAGCCCTTGCCGTGGACCACTTCGTCGTGGCTAAACGGCAGTACGTAGCGCTCCGAGTAGGCGTAGACCATGGAGAAGGTGAGCTCGCCATGGTGGTAGCGGCGGTGAATCGGTTCGTGCTTGAAGTACTCCAGGGTGTCGTTCATCCAGCCCATGTTCCACTTCAGGCTAAAGCCTAGGCCGCCCTCATGCGTTGGGGCGGTCACGCCGGGCCAGGAGGTGGATTCCTCGGCGATGGTCAGCACGCCCGGGTGGTTACGGTTTAGCGTGGCGTTGGTCTCCTGGAGGAATTGGACTGCCTCAAGGTTCTCGCGCCCGCCGTAGATATTGGGCAGCCATTCCTCGCGGGAGTAGTCCAGGTAGAGCATGGAAGCAACGGCGTCGACACGCAAGCCGTCGACGTGGAACTCCTCGGTCCAGTACAGGGCGTTAGCCACAAGGAAGTTGCGCACCTCGTTGCGGCCGAAGTCGAAGACGTAGGTGCCCCAATCGGCCTGCTCACCGCGGCGCGGGTCCGGGTGCTCGTAGAGTGCCTGCCCGTCGAAGCGGCCCAGCGCCCATTCGTCCTTGGGGAAGTGCGCGGGCACCCAGTCGATAAAGACGCCGATGCCAGCGTTATGCAAATCGTCGATAAGCGCGCGCAGCTCATCCGGGGAGCCCCAGCGCGCGGAGGGAGCGTAGTAGCCGGAGACCTGGTAACCCCAGGAACCGCCGAAGGGGTGCTCGGCCACGGGCAGCAGCTCCACGTGGGTAAAGCCGTGCTCAACCAGGTAAGGGATGAGCTCCTCACGCAAGCTGTTGTAGTTGGCGCCTACCTTCCAGGAGCCGACGTGGAGTTCATAGACACTCATCGGGACGTCGAGGTCCCCGGTGCGCTTGCTCATCCACTCCTCATCGCTCCACTTGAAACTGGAGCGGGCCACCACGGAGGCAGTTTCCGGCGGGGCAATGGTGCGCTTGGCCAGGGGATCTGCCTTATCAATGCGCGGGGAGTTCTTGCCGTGGACCGCAAACTTATAGCGCTCGCCTTCGCCCACACCGGGGATGAAGACCTCCCAAATGCCCGTGGAGCCGAGGCTGCGCATGGGGTACTGGGTAGGGTTCCAGCCGCAGAAGTCACCGACCACGGCCACGCCCTCCGCGTTGGGCGCCCACACAGCAAAGGCCGTGCCCTCGACTACTCCCAGGTCGGTGGTGTAGCTCTTGAGATTTGCGCCCAGTACTTCCCAGAGGCGCTCGTGGCGGCCTTCACCGATGAGGTGCTGATCCAGGGTGCCCAGGGTGGGCAGGAAGTGATAACCGTCCGCTACCTCGATGGCGGGCTGGCCCGGGTAGGTGATGCGCAGACGGTAGTCTGCTTCTTCGGTAAGCGGGGCCTCCCAGATATCATCCCCAACCGCGCGCATCGCGGTGGTGCCGGAAGCGGTGACGAGCTCGACGGCTTCGGCACCGGGGCGGCGAGTGCGGACGGTTCCGTCGTGCCAGCCATAAAAATCATGGGGCGCGTGGTGGCGGCAGTGGTTAAGGCGTTCGAGGTCTGAGGCCGGGATGTTCATAAAGACCAAATTACCGAACAACACCCGCTCGCGGGGCAGAAAAGAAACCCCGCGCTACCCATGAAGGGGGTACTGGTTCAGCGTGGGGTTTCAGGGGCTTAAGAACCTAGGCGCGGTAGTCGTTCACTCGGCGCCAGGCAATGCGCTCCTGCAGGTCATGGTGTGCCGGCGGGAGGACGAAGATGTGGGCGACGTCACGCAGCGGCTCCAGGCGCACGAAGTTGCGGTCGGACCACTCGTAGGCGGCACCACTGATGGTGTCCTGCACCGTGAAGTGTTCACCCGGGTGGCGGCCCACAGCGGCCAGATCCACAAAGACCGTGGCCTCCTGCGCGTTGCGTGGATCCAAGTTGACCACCACGAGCACCACGTTGCCGGTACCGGGATCGGCCTTGGAGTAGGCGATGATGGCCTCGTTGTCAGTGTTGTGGAAGCGCAGCGTGCGCAGTTGTTGGAGGGCCGGGTTCTCGCGGCGGATGAGGTTGAGCAGCCGGATATAGGATTCCAGGGAATCACCGGACTTGACGGCGGCCTGGAAGTCGCGCGGGCGCAGCTCGTACTTCTCCGAGTCGAGGTACTCCTCGCTGCCCGGCTTGACGGCCTGGTGCTCGTAGAGCTCGAAGCCCGAGTACACGCCCCACAGCGGGGAAAGCGTGGCCGCCAGGGTGGCGCGGATGGCAAACATGGCGCGCCCGCCGGTCTGCAGGGATTCGTGGAGAATATCCGGGGTATTGACAAAGAGGTTGGGGCGGCAGATATCGGCCTGCTCCACGTGCATCTGCGCGAATTCGGTGAGCTCGTGCTTGGAGGTCTGCCACGTGAAGTAGGTATAGGACTGCGTAAATCCAGCCTTGGCCAGGCCGAACAGGCGCGGGGCGCGGGTAAAGGCCTCAGCGAGGAAGATGACCTCTGGGTGAGTCACATGCACCTTGGAAATCAGCCAGTTCCAGAAGTTAGCCGGTTTGGTGTGTGGGTTGTCCACGCGGAAAGTGGTCACGCCGGCCTCGATCCAGATCATGACGATGCGATAGATTTCCGCGTAGATGGCGTCCGGGTCGTTATCGAAGTTGAGAGGGTAGATGTCCTGGTACTTCTTCGGCGGGTTCTCCGCGTAGGCAATGGTGCCATCGGCCAGGACGGTGAAAAATTCCGGGTTGGTCTTGGCCCACGGGTGGTCCGGGGAGGCCTGCAGAGCCAGGTCCAGGGCCACCTCCAGGCCCAAGTCGGCGGCCTTCTTGACCAGCTCCTTGAAGTCCTCCATGGTGCCCAGGTCCGGGTGCGTGGTGGAGTGATCTTGGATGGCCCACGGCGAGCCCACATCATCGGGCTCAGCCACCACCGAATTGTTGCGGCCCTTGCGGTGCACCTTGCCAATGGGGTGGATGGGTGGGAAGTAAACGGTATCGAAACCCATGGCTGCAACGCGCTCGAGTGCCTGTGCCGTGGTCTTAAACGTGCCGTGCACGGGGTTGCCCTCAGCATCCCAGCCACCGGTGGAGCGTGGGAAGAGCTCGTACCAGGAGCTGTAGAGGGCCTCGCGGCGTTCCACGAGGACCTCGTGAATGTCACCCTCCACCAGCAGGTGGCGCAGGGGGTGGTGGTGGAGGACGTCCGCGACCTCGTCGGACAGCGCGGTGCGCACGCGCTTGTCGACGTCCCCCGTTTCATCCTTCAGCTCCTTCGCCGCCTTAAAGAGCAGATCCGCCTTGTCGCTCGGGCACTGAATTGCCGCCTCCTCGAAAAGTTCGGCGCCGTGCAAGAGATCGTTGCTGAGCTCCTGTGCGGATTGACCGGCCTCCATCTTCTTGACCACCGCGTTGCGCCAGGTGGACATCGGATCCGACCAGGCGTCGACGCGGAAGAACCAGCGGCCGGCAGTGGCCGGGCTAAACACGCCGTGGACCCGATCCGGGTTCTCCGGGTCCACCGTCATGGTCACGGCAGAAGTGGACGGGGAGTCAGTGTTCCACACCGACAGCGTCGCGGCGACGGCATCGTGGCCCTCACGCCACACCAGCGCGGTAACAGGAACGACCTCTCCGACAACGGCCTTCGAGGCTGCATTACCGGAGAGGGAGGGGCGGACATCGTCGATACCAAGGCGTTGAGTCATGCCCATAGAATAATGCAGCTGTGGCAGTTTCACCGGGGAAGGCTGTGTCAGTTTCACCGGGGGCGGAAGGTTTCGGCCACAATGGTGCGTGTGAACATTCCAGAGCAACAAAGCCAGCAAGACCCTGAACTTATGGACACCGACGAGGATTGGTTGATTGACTTCCGCGGCGTCGAACTGCGACGGGGTGGGCGCACGCTGGTGGGGCCCATCGACTGGCAGGTGGAGCTCGACGAACGCTGGGTCATCATCGGCCCCAACGGTGCGGGCAAGACCTCGCTGGTGCGGATGGCCGCCGCCGAAGAGTTTCCCTCCGCCGGCGTGGCATACCTGATGGGGGAGCGCCTGGGTAAGACCGATATGCGCGATTTGCGCGCCGCCATCGGCATTTCCTCCGCCGCTGTCCAGCACCGCATCCCGGACAACGAGCGTGTGGATGACCTCGTGGTCTCCGCCGGCTATGCCGTGCTCGGCCGCTGGCGTGAGGACTACCAAGACATGGATTTCTCCCGCGCCGATGACATCCTGGATCAGGTCGGCGCATCCCACTTGGCCAAGCGCACCTGGGGCACCCTCTCCGAAGGTGAGAAGAAACGCGTCATCCTCGCCCGCGCGCTCATGGCCAACCCGGAGCTGCTCATCCTGGATGAGCCCTCCGCCGGCATGGACTTGGGTGGACGCGAGGACCTGGTGGGCTACCTCGGGGACCTAGCGCTCGATGCGGATGCCCCGGCGATTGTCATGATCACCCACCACGTGGAGGAAATACCTTACGGGTTTACGCATGCGATGCTCTTGGATGAGGGTAAGGTCGTGGCCAAAGGACTCATTAATTCTGTCCTGACGTCGGAAAACCTCTCCAAGGCCTTCCACCAGCCCATCCAGGTGGACCGCATTGGGGAGCGGTACTTCGCCCGACGCACCCGCTAATCTCTAGTTCACCCCGAGAATTCTGCTCCTTCGCGGACACGGAAAGTTGCATGAGCCAGTCCATCCACGACAGCCTTGACGCCATCGACCCTGGCGAAACCACCGGCTTCAATGGGGCACGCTTGGCCGCTACCGTCCTCCTGTTGCGCGATACCGCAGAGGGGCTGCGCGTGTGGATCCAGGAACGCGTGCGCACCATGCGCAATTACCCCGGCCACGTCGTGTTTCCCGGCGGCGGGGTAGACCCGCGTGACTTCCCACCCCGCACCTGGGACTCCGGCGAACTGTGGGCAGGCCGCTCAGTGGTTTCCATGGCACGCCGCATGGGCGTCACCAAGTACAAGGCCCACGCCCTTGTCTTCGCCGCGGCCCGGGAACTCTTCGAAGAGGCCGGCACGCTGCTGGCCATCCGCGAAGACGGCCTAGTCTCCGATGCCTCGCGCTATCACCGCGAGCGCGAGCTACTGGAATCCCACGAGATTTCTTTTACCGAATTCCTTGAACACAACGGCATGCGTGTCGACGCCGACATGTTCCTTCCCTGGTCCCGCTGGGCAGGTGAGGACAATAACCACTGGTTCGACACCTTCTTTTTCATCGGTGTGCTTCCCGAGGGCCAAGAACCGGATGGCGAAACAGGGGAGGCCGATGACGCCGGTTGGTTCGACCCACAACTGGTTCTCGACGGCTGGCGCGCCGGGCTGGTACGCCTAGCCATCCCCACCTGGGCGCAGCTCAAGCGCCTCACGTCCTATTCCAGCGTCAAGGAAGTCTTGGACGATGCCTCCTTCTCCGATCTGCGCCCCATCATCGGGGATCCCCGGGACGATGAACGCTACCGCGAGTACTTCACCACATTCCCCGTCAACCGCATCTAGAAAAGCACACCATGAGCTACACCCTGGACGAAGTCGCCTTCCTGCGCGAGAATGCAGCCGTCATCGCCGCCGCCGCGGCGGACCTGGAGGGCACAAAGAAGGCACACCTGAGGGACGTCGCCAAGCTGCAGGCACAGTTCGGTGATTATGGGCGTGCCGTGGCCGAACTCATCCAAGCACGCAGCTCCGGAAAGCTGCCGCAGGATTGGCTCATGGACCACGACTCTGCACAACAGGCCACGCCACCCGCGGTGGCCACCTACCGCGCGCAATTCCTCCAGGAGCGCAACGTGGACCTCGTCCACGACCTCACGTGTTCCATCGGCACCGAGGGGCAGGCTTATCGTCCCGGCGCTTATGTGGGCAGCGACCTTGACGCCTCGCGCGTAGCCATGGCGCGGCACAACATTGAGCACCCGGTCTTTCGTGCAGATGCGCTGACAACAACGACGACCGCCCAGGTCTGCATCGCCGATCCCGCCCGGCGCCAAGGCGGCAACCGCATTACCCGGCTTGACCAACTGCTACCACCACCAGCGGACCTCCTGGATACCCACGGCGAGATGGCCATCAAATGCGCGCCGGGAATCGACCACTCCGAATGGGAGGGGCTGGCCTGCGTGGTCAGCCTCGATGGCGGGGTGAAAGAAACGTGTCTGTATACCACGGGTCTTGGAACGGGGAAGAGGGCAGTGGTCCTCAACACCACGCCCGAAGGAATACATACGGACGTCATTGATGACGGCGTCGCAGAGCACGAGCTTCCCGCCGCCGGCCCCATCGGCCGCTTTCTCATCGACCCCGACGGCGCCATCGTGCGCGCCGGGCTGGTGCGCCACTACGCCGCGCGGGAAGGCCTGCACCAACTGGACCCGCGCATTGCCTACCTCACCGGTGACCGCCTGCCTCACGGCACGTCCGGATTTGAATTCATCGAGATGGTCCCCATGAAAAAGCTCAAGGCAGCCATGGCGGCCCATGATGTTGGCTCGCTGGAAATCCTGGTACGCGGGCAAGATGTAAACCCGGATCAGTTGCGCAAGAAGCTCAAACTGAAAGGTTCCACCTCCAAGACCCTCGTGGTCACGCGCATCGGGGCGAAGGGAGTCGCGGTGTTGTGTGGACCGCGAGTAGTATCGTCCGAAGGTAATTACGCACCCTAATAGTTTCAAAATTTACGGAAGGGGAAGTGCCCACATGCCAGTCATTGTGGCTCTGGTCAAGCACGTACCGGATACGTGGTCAACGAAGACCCTCGAGGCGGACCACACCTTGGACCGCACCTCGGTGGATAACGTCATCGACGAGGTCAACGAGTACTCCGTCGAACAGGCCCTGCGCCTGCGCGACGATAACGCTGATGCCGGCTATGAGGTCGTGGCGCTTACCATGGGCCCGGCCGCTGCCGATGAGGCCCTGCGCAAGGCCCTGGCCATGGGCGCGGATCACGCCGTGCACGTGACGGACGACGCCCTCGCCGGCGCCGACGCCCTGGCCACCGCCTGGGTTCTTAACGCCGCCATCAATAAGGTGGCGGAGAAAATCGGCGAAGTCCAGGTCATTACCTTGGGCAATAATTCCTCGGATGCCTCAACCGGGCTTATCGCAGGGCTCTTGGCCGAGTACCGCCAGCTGCCCGCGCTTACGGAGCTCAAGGCAGCCTCCCTGGCCGGTGCCACTGCCACCGGCACCCGCGAGGACGCCCACGGCCACTGGGAGCTTAGCGCTAACCTTCCGGCCATCCTGTCCTTTACCGACAAGGCCGACAAGCCGCGCTTCCCCAACTTCAAGGGCCTGATGGCCGCCAAGAAGGCTGAGGTCACCACGCTCGCCGTTTCGGACCTGGGCATCGACGGCGTGCCGTCCACCACCACGGTTACCGCCTCCGCGCAGCGCCCGGCCCGCACCGCCGGTGAGGTCATCACCGATCCTGATCCGGCCGTGGCTGCCGCCAAGGTCGCGGACTTCCTGGCCGCCAAGAATCTCATCGAGGGTTAAGGAGAAAACACATGTCTCACGTTTATGTCCTGGTTGAGCACGAAGCAGAGCAGCTCAGCCCCGTTACCGGCGAGCTGATTACCGCCGCCCGCGCACTCGGTACCGTCTCCGCCGTCGTCGTGGCCAAGGATGCCGCCACCGCCGCCTCCTTCGATGCCGAGTTGGGCAACCTCGGTGCAGCCCAGGTAGTTCAGGCCACCGCCGCGGACTATGAGCAGCGCATCGTCACCCCGGAAGTTGACGCCCTCCACGCCCTGGCCGCCAATAACCCGGCGCCCATCGTGCTGGCTGCCACCCCGACTAACAACGAGATCGCCGGCCGCCTCGCCGCCCGCCTGGGCTCGGGCGCCCTGGTCAACGTCGACGGCATCAACGCTGATGGCTCCGCACACCACACCATCTTCGGCGGCTCCTACGAGACCTCCTCCACGGCCACCGGCTCTGTGGTCTACACTCTGCGCCCGGGAACCGTCACCGCGGAACCGCAGCCGGTCACCGCAGCTCCTGCTCCTTTTGAGCTGCCGGCTGCCACGGCTAAGGACGTCACCGTCACCTCCTTCACCCCGGCGGAGAAGACCGCCCGTCCGGAGCTAACCTCCGCGAAGGTCGTTGTGGCCGGTGGCCGCGGTGTGGGCGACAAGTTCGCCGACGTGGTGGAGCCGCTTGCCGACGTCCTCGGTGCCGCCGTCGGCGCCACCCGCGACGCTGTGGACGAAGGTTTCTACGACCCTGCTTTCCAGATTGGCCAGACCGGCGTGACCGTCTCCCCGAAGCTCTACATCGGCCTGGGTATTTCCGGTGCAATCCAGCACACCTCCGGTATGCAGACCTCGGAGACCATCGTTGTGGTCAACCAGGATCAGGACGAGCCCTTCTTCCAGATCGCCGACCTCGGCGTGGTGGGCGACCTCCACGAGATCGCTCCGGCGCTGGTCACCGAGCTTGAGTCCCGCAAGGGGGCCGGCAACTAATGCCTCGCTACCTCGATTACGCAGCTACCCAACCCATGCGCCAGTGCGCCATCGACGCCTGGGTCGACGCCGCCGGGTCCCTCAACCCCGGCTCTGCCTATGGCTCTGGGCGCAAGGCACGCTCCGTGTTGGATGACGCCCGCGAGACCGTCGCCGAGCTGCTCGGCTGCGAACCCATCGAGGTAGTCTTTACCTCCTCCGGCACGGAGGCGGATAACATTGCAATCCAGGGCCTTTTCCGTGCGGGGTCGGATACGACACCGCACATCATCTCGACCCCCATCGAGCACCCCGCCGTCCTCGAGACCGTAGAGAAGCTGCGCGCTGAGCACGGCGCCACCGTGGACCTGCTTCCGGTTGATTCCACCGGCCACGTCAATGACCTCGCTGCCCTGGATACCCCGGCCGCTGTGGCCACCTGCATGTGGGCCAACAACGAGACCGGCGCCATCCAGCCGGTCGCCGACATTGTTCAGCGCGCCGCCGCGCAGAACACCCCTGTGCATATCGACGCCGTGCAGGTCACCGGCAAGCTGCCCATCAATTTCCATGAGCTGGGTGCCACCACACTGGCGGCCAGCGCTCACAAGTTCGGCGGGCCCCGCGGCATCGGCCTGCTGCTCGCGCGCCGCACCCCGGCGCCTCAACCCATTGCCTTCGGCGGCGGCCAGGAGCGCGGCATCCGCCCCGGCACCGTGGACGTGGCCAGCGCGAGCGCACTCGCCGCGGCCCTGCGTGAATCTGTCGCGGACATGGAGCAGGAGACCGCTCGCCTGAGCGCACTCCGTGACAAGCTCAAGGCCGGCATCGAGTCCAGCATCGACAACGTCATCATCAACTCCGTCGAGCCCACCTTGGCCTCCCACCTCCACGTGTCCTTCCCGGGCACGGATGGTGACAGCCTCATCATGCTTCTCGACGCCTCCGGCATCGAAGCCTCCGCCGGCTCCGCCTGCCACGCGGGCGTTAACCGCATGTCCCACGTGCTCGAAGCCATGGGCATCGATGAGGAACACGGACGCGGCTCCCTGCGCTTTAGCCTGGGACGCCTCACCACCGACGAGGACATTGACGTGGTTCTGGCGGAGCTTCCGGAGATCATTCGTCGCGCTCGTTCGGTTTAGCGCAAGTATTCAATCAAGATCACAGCTATTCGGGCATATTCACAGGGAGACTACAGCGCTTTCGCCACGGCGTGGGTCTATGTTTAATCCGTGAATAACTTCATCCAGTCTGTGCTAGGCCTACCGCTGACGGACCCCGTGAACGGTGGGATCTACATTGCTATCTTGGTCATCAGTGCGCTGCTCATTGCGTGGCGCCTGCGCAAACGCGATGTCGTGTCCTTCCTTCTCGCCGCAGTCATTGCCACCGTAGCATTCTTCGTGCTCAAGCACTGGGACGTCCCGTTCTACCTCTTTGTTGCCGGGCTTGTCCCCATTGCAGCGCTCATCTCCCTCATTCACCATGCGGGCCGACGAGTCCTCATGGCCGTGATTGCGGCATTCTCGGCACTTGCGGTAGCCGGTCTGGCCAATATGGAGTACCAGTCCTATCCGGACATCGCCTCGCTCGATCCCACGCCGGTGGCCCAAGAGATGGACTACAGCCAATTCAAGGCCATGAAATCCTCGGATTCCGCTGCGATTGTGCACGTGGATCTTCCGGGTGCCATCTCAGGGTTCAGCGCGCGCCAGGCCATTGCCTACATCCCGCCGGCCTATTGGAGCAAAAAGGATATAAACCTTCCCGTTCTAGTCCTGCTCCACGGCAACCCGGGTGGTCCGGAGCAGTGGTTCGGCTCCGGCGAGGCGGCCGAAACCGCCGATGCCTTCCAACGCGCCAATGGGGGACTAAGCCCCATCGTCGTGGCGGTCGATGCCACCGGCAGTGAGACCGCCAACCCCATCTGCGCGGACACCTCCGTGGCCAAGGTCATGACCTACCTAACGACCGACGTGCCGACAGGAATCAAGACCGCTTTCCGTGTCGACGAGAATCAACAACATTGGACCGTCGCTGGTTTGTCATACGGAGGGACGTGTTCACTACAGATCCTCACCAATCATCCCGAAGCCTATGGCCAGGCAGTGGACATCTCCGGCGAGGCCGAACCCACTATTGGAAACCACGCCGCCACCGTGTCCAAGTTCTATGGTGGCGATGAAGCCGCCTACCAAGCCGCTAATCCTGCACACCTGCTGGCGACGAAAAAGTACCCCGATCACCAGGCCATCTTCATCGCCGGTAACCGGGATACTGCTGCGGTGAAAGCGCTCGGCCAACTGAACGACGCCGCACGAGGCGCCGGCATGGCCACCTACTACACTTCCCGCCCGGGCGGCCATTCCTTCGAGGTGTGGCGTCCCGCCCTGCGCGAAGTATTTGCCTGGGTTGCCCGCCGGGGCGGGCTGGCAGACCTCACCGATTCTTTCGATGGAGTACAAGATGCAGATCTTCAGCGCTAACAACCTCCGACACCTCGCGCGGCGCATTCCGGTGACGTGGGTGTTGATCCTTCTGATGTGGGTATTGATCATCGTGACCTACGCGGTTCCAGGGCTGGCGGGCATTACGCAAACGATCGGCCTGACCGGCCGTACTTTCGGCGCAGTTGTGGCACTCACCCTCATGGCCCTAGCTTTCGTTCTTCCTTCGGAATACCGGTTGGGCTCCGTGCGGACACTTGCCGTTGGTATTGCCGCGCAGCTTATCTCCGTTCCCGTGGCCTATGTGGCCGCCCACGGGATCGAAGAAATCGGCCTCAACCGCTGGGGTGATGATCTTCTGAGCTCCACTGATTTATCACCCATCGGTTTCATAGTGGGCACAGCCGGCTTCGCTTCTGCGTGGATGCCGCGCCTCTGGCAGCGCCGCGTACGCCTCAGCATCCTCGCCCTGACGCTCACCATGGCCCTGTATGGCGGTACTTTGAGCGATGTCCTCGGCGTGAGCGCCTCGGTGCTGTCCATCGCGGCCGGTATCGCATGGAGTGTCTTTGTGCCCCGCACGAGCGCGGAGCGCCCAGCCGCTTTCCATCGTGCCTCGGTGCCGGAGCGCCGAGTTCTCACCGCGCTCATCGTGGGAGTGGTAGCCATCGGCCCAGCCTTCGTGGCGCTCGACCCACTGGCGGAAGGGCCCTTCAGCCCAGTCACCCGGCTGATGTGGTCCTTCAACTCTGCTGCTTATCACGCCACTGAGATCTGCCAGGCTGACCCCACAAGCCAGGCCTGCCAAGCTGCCCTTGATTTCGCCCGCGTCCACGGCGTGGGTCCGGCCATCGCCAGCGTCATGCCGCTCATCATCCAACTCGTACTGTGCTTCGGCCTCATCCGCGGACGCCGTCTTGCGTGGTTGCTATCCGTCCTTACCCAGGTACTCGTCATCGCTGTGCTTCTAGCTCAGCTGTGGGACTTTAGCCAAGAAGGCCTTGTGCTCTACGGCGTGAATCTCGCCGCTGTGGTCCTGCCCTGGGCCACCTGCTTCGTCGTGCTCATCTGGAACCGCCGCGTGTTCCACATCCACGAAAGTGTGCGCGCGCTGGGCCGAGCCGCAGGAAAGATCGCAGCTGCCTTTGTCATCACGGCCGCTCTTTGGGGCGTTGGCGCACTACTTTTCAAGGACGGCTTCGTCGAGACAGCCACTGCCGGATCGATCCTGGCCGAACTCCCTCTGCGCTATGTCCCGCCAGTCGTGGCTACGCTACTTCCGCTCAAGCTCGCGCCGACCACCTGGTTGACGTGGGCTTTCTACGAGTGGGTCGGCACTCTGTTCTGGATGTACACCTCCTGGGTGGTCTATCGCATGTTCGCTACTCCTGCGAACCCCGAGGCCGCTGAGGTTCGTGACCACGCTCGCGCCATCCTGGAGCAGGGCAGTGGTGACCACCTCTCCGCTATGACCCTGTGGAAGGGGAACCGCTACTTCTTTAACGACAGCAACTACGTGGCCTACCGCGTCCACAACGGCATTGCACTCAGCCTCGGCGAGCCGGCGGGCAATGACCCGCAGGCCACCGCAGCGGCCTTCGAAGAATTCGCCCGCGAACAAGGCTGGCGCCCGGCCTGGTACTCGGTACGGGAAAGCTTTACCCGTCCCGGCTTCCGCCGCCTCGAAGTAGCTGAGGAGGCCGTCCTGGACACCTCTAACACGGAGTTCAAAGGCAAGAAATTCCAGAACATTCGCACCGCCCGCAACAAGGCCGGCAAAGAGGGCGTCACCACGCTGTGGACGGAGTGGAAGGACCTCGATCTTGCCACCCGCAACAAAATTGCCGAGCTCTCCGAAGAATGGGTCTCTGACAAAGCTCTCCCAGAGATGGGCTTTACTTTGGGCGGTGTTAACGAGCTGCGGGAGGAAGGCACCAAGCTACTGCTCGCGCTGGGGGAGGACGGCACGCTGCACGGCGTGACATCTTGGCTCCCTGTTCGTGAGAACGGAAGCGTGGTGGGCTACACCCTCGACGTCATGCGCCGCGCCGACCACGGCTTCAAGGGGGCAATCGAGCTACTCATCTCTGAGGCTATGATCATCGCCGCCGGCGAAGGCTGCGCCTGGATTTCGCTCTCCGGCGCGCCCCTGTCAGGTACACCAGAGGAACCCGGGCTTCTCGACGCCCTCCTCACCCGCCTCGGCGAAGAAATGGAACCCCTCTACGGCTTCCGCAGCTTGGCTGCCTCCAAACGCAAGTTCCAGCCGGAAGAGCACAAGTGGTACCTGGCCTACAACGATGAGCTGGCACTGCCCGCCATTGGACTCGCCGTCGTTCACGCCTATGTGCCCGACATGCGCGCAGCCGACGCCGCCCGAGCTGTGAAGACCTGGCTGGCTGAGCGTAAACAAGCCAAAGCGGAGCAAAGCGCAACGGAACCCAGCAAAGCAGATCCACGCTAAGACCAGTGTGTTGACAGAACCTCGTGCACACCTTCGGGCACAATGTTCTCATGTCGAAGTTCTCTGAGGTCCTAGACCAGCTGCGCGAAAACCAACCGAAGGCAAAGTACGGCATTGCCTTTGAGAAGCTGATGGTCAACTATTTCAAGACCGACCCGACCTTAAAGAACCAGTTCGATGAGGTCTGCCGCTGGACGGATTGGCGCTACAACGGCGGCAAGGCTGACACCGGCATCGACTTGGTGGCCCGCCGCGTGGATGACGGCACGTGGACCGCCATCCAGTGCAAGTTCTATGACTCTAAGGCGCGCATTCAGAAGTCCCACCTGGATTCCTTCTTCGAAGCCTCTGGTCATTCCTTCCAAACGGAAGAAGGCCGCCAGCACTTCGGCAGCCGCCTGATTATTTCCACCACGGACCACTGGTCCTCCCATGCAGAAGATGCGCTGGCCAACCAGATCATTCCAACCAGCCGCATTGGCATCTCCGCCATCGCGGAATCACCCATCAACTGGGACGTGGCCTTCCCTGGCTCGGAAGTGCGCGATAAAACCATCCAGATCAACCTCTCCCAGCGCGAGACCTTTGAACCCCGCCCACACCAGCAGGCGGCCATCGACAAAGCCATCGAAGGATTCAAGACCCATGACCGCGGCAAGCTCATCATGGCCTGCGGCACCGGAAAAACCTTCACCGCCCTGCGCCTGGCGGAACGCGTCGCTGAGGACAACGGCGGCAAGGCCCGGATTCTCTTCCTCGTGCCGTCCATCTCCTTGCTCTCCCAAACCTTGAAGGAGTGGACCGCCCAGGGCCGCCTCGACATGCGCGCCTTCGCGGTGTGCTCCGACAGCAAGGTCTCCAAGAAGGCCGAGGACATCGCCGTCTATGACCTTGAGGTCCCAGTTTCCACCGAAGGCAAGGACATCACCACGCGCTTTGAATCCGGCAAGCGCGCCAAGGGCCTCAATATCGTCTTCTCCACCTACCAGTCCATCCAGGCAGTACAAGATGCCCAGCAGGTAGGCCTCGATGATTTCGACCTCGTCATCTGCGATGAAGCCCACCGCACCACCGGCATCACCTTGGCCGGTGAGGACGCCAGCAACTTTGTCCGCGTCCACGATGCCGACTACATCAAGGCAGCCAAGCGCCTCTACATGACAGCCACCCCGCGCCTTTATGACGAAGCCGTCAAGGGCAAGGCCGAAGAGCACTCCGCGGAGCTGGCCTCTATGGATGATGAAGCCATCTACGGACCAGAGTTCTTCCGCCTCGGCTTTGGCGAAGCCGTGGACAAGGGGCTGCTTACTGACTACAAGGTGCTTGTCATGACCGTGGATGAATCCGTGGCCGCCCAAGCCATGGCCCACAGTGAGAACAACCAGGTCAACCTTTCACTCGCCTCCGCCATGATTGGTGCCTGGAACGGCTTGGCCAAGCGCTCCGGTGAATTGCAGGGCAAGAAGGGCGGCTTTGAGGAAGACGCCCAGCCCATGCAGCGCGCCGTGGCCTTTGCCAAGGACATCAAGACCTCCCAGCTCATTGCGGAGACCTACCCATCACTCATCGGTACCCACCAGGAACTGCTCAAAGAAAAAGCAGTGCTTAACGACGTCTCCCTGACCAACGTCGACCTCCACGTTGCCGCCCAGCACGTGGACGGTGGCATGAACGCCATGGAACGAGGCACCAAGCTTTCCTGGCTTGAGGCTCCTTCAGGGGGGGGGGGGCAACAGTCGCGCATGCTCACCAATGCGCGCTGTCTTTCTGAGGGCGTAGACGTCCCGGCGCTGGACGCCGTTATCTTCTTCAACCCCCGCAACTCCATGGTGGACGTGGTCCAGTCCGTCGGCCGTGTCATGCGCAAGTCCGAAGGCAAGGATTACGGCTACATCATCCTGCCCGTGGCCGTTGCCAGCAATGTCTCCCCGGCAAAAGCGCTCGACGATAACCAGCGCTTCAAGGTGGTCTGGCAGATCCTCAACGCGCTGCGCGCCCACGATGACCGCTTCAATGCGAAGATTAATTCCATCGCTCTGAACGGCACGGCGGGTCAAGAAGACCTACCCATCGACGTCGTCCACGTGCCAGGGGATGACGAGAAGAGCGACACTGAGAAGCTCAAGGAAGCGGATGAAACAAAGTCCCCTGAGCCGCTGGCTGATAATTCGACGGTGACCCAGCAGATCGCCCTGTTCTCTCTGGAACAGTGGCAAGAAGCCATCTACACCAAACTGGTGGATAAGGTCGGCACCCGCACCTATTGGGAGGACTGGGCCGACGATGTCGCCACCATCGCGGAGAACCAAATCACCCGCATCAAGGCGCTTCTCAACGGCGCCGATGGCTCCCTCCGCACCGAATTCGACAGCTTCGTGGAAGGCCTGCGCAACAACCTCAACGATGGCATCAGCGAAGAAGACGCCATCTCGATGCTCTCGCAGCATCTCATTACAGCACCGGTCTTCAACGCGCTGTTTGAGAATCATGACTTCATCACCCACAACCCCGTGGCCCAAGTGATGGAGAAGATGGTCAAGGCCGTGTCTAAGGCGAACCTCGATACCGAAACCGAGTCCCTAGAGAAGTTCTACGAGTCCGTCCGCATCCGTGCTTCCGAGGTGAACTCTGCCTCCGGCAAGCAGCAGGTCATCAAGGAGCTTTACGAGCGCTTCTTCCGCAAAGCCTTCAAGAAGCAATCCGAGGCTCTCGGCATCGTTTACACCCCAGTCGAGATTGTCGATTTCATCCTGCGTGCTGCCGACGATGTATCCAAGAAGCACTTTGGCAAGGGATTGACCGATGAGGGAGTGTGCATCCTCGACCCCTTCGCGGGCACCTCTACTTTCACTGTTCGCCTCCTGCAGTCCGGACTCATCAAACCGGAAGACCTCGCCCGCAAGTACGCCAATGAGCTCTTCGCAACCGAGACCATGTTGCTGGCCTATTACGTCTCAGCGGTGAACATTGAGACCACCTACAACGCCCTGCGCGAAGAGGCAGCCCTGCGCAACGGCGAACCTGCACCCGAGTACGTTCCCTTCACCAACATTGCGTTGGCCGATACCTTCCAAATCCACGAGGAAGGCGACATCCCAGACCTCAACATCTTCCGTGAGAACAACGAGACCATTGAGCGCCAGAAGCAAGCACCCATCAACGTTGTGATTGGTAACCCGCCGTACTCCGCAGGGCAGAAGTCCGCGAACGACCTCAACGCAAACCTGAAGTACCCGAGCCTAGATAAGCGGATTGCGGAGACCTACGCTGCAAAGTCCACCGCGACCAATAAGAACTCGCTCTACGACTCCTACCTACGTGCCTTCCGCTGGGCCACCGACCGCATTGGTGCCCAAGGCATCGTTGCGTTCGTTTCTAATGGTGGATGGATTGATGGCAACACCGGCGATGGAGTTCGCTTGTCGATGGCGGAGGATTTCACGGATCTCTATGTGTTTAATCTTCGTGGCAATATGCGTAACTCCAATTGGCGAGCAGAGGGAGGCCAGATTTTTGGGGCGGGATCGCAGACCACGATCGCTGTATTTGTCGGAGTAAAGGACCCGAACAAGACTGGCTTCAACCTGCACTATGTACAGACCCCCGATGGCGCTACCCGTGATGAGAAGCTTGAGATTGTCGAAAACTCGAATGTTGAGTACTTGGATTGGCAGGAGATCGTGCCAAATAAGGAAGGCGACTGGCTGAACCAACGATCAGAGGAGTTTGAAAACTGGCCAGCTATTAGCGTGAAGAATGGTGCCGCGACAAGGATTTTTGAAGTGTACTCTCGTGGTCTTTCTACCGCTCGCGACGCATGGGCTTATGCGCACACCGACGGCCAACTGCTCTCGAAGTTGGGAGTCTTGACTGGTACATACACTGAGGCAACAGCTTTGCTTCATAAATGGTTAGCTGACCAGGGGAACACGAAGCCTAAGGAACAGGACGTAACGGCTTTCCTGCGAGTGCATCCACAATACGCAGATACAACGAAAGCGTCATGGAATCGAACGCTTAAAAATCTCGCAGCCAAAGATACCGAAATTCTCGTGCAGCCTGATCGTGTCTTTGGATCGCTTTATCGTCCGTTTACCAAGCAACGGGCGTATTTCGAACAGTCGCTCAATGACATGACCTACAAGCTTCCAGTCATGTTTCCAACTCCAGAGCACCGAAACATTGGCTTTGTATTGACTGGGTCTGCATCGCATTATGATTTCGGTCTTATCGCAACTGACCTGCTACCAAACTTGCACACCCTGGACACCGGCCAATTCTTCCCCCGCTTCACCTGGGCCGCCGTCGAGGCCGACGACGGTGGGCTGTTCGGTGAGGGAGGCGTCGTTAAGCAAGGCGAAGCCAGCGTCTACGGTTCGATTGGTGAGGTCATCGACGGCTACGTGCGAGTGGACAACATCACTGATGAGATCAAGGCTCTCTATCGTGACGCGCTGGGTGCAGACATTACGGGTGATGACATCTTCCATTTTGTCTACGGCAAGCTGCACGACCCTGACTACCGCACGAAGTACGCGGCTGACCTGAAGAAGATGCTGCCGCATATCGAGACACCGAGTTCGCGTGCGGAGTTCGACAAGTTTGCTGCTGCCGGGCAGGAGCTGATGTCCCTTCACGTCAACTACGAGACCGTGGATCCGTGGCCGTTAGACATTCAGGTCACGGGTGATGAGGCTGACCGGGAGACGTGGCGCGTGCTCAAGATGAAGTGGGCCAAGCGCAAGGATCCGGAGACGGGCAAGAACGTCAATGACGTGACGAAGCTGATCTACAACAAACGCGTGACCATCGCCGGCATTCCGGAAGAAGCCGACGAGTACATGTTGGGCTCGCGCTCAGCAGTCGCCTGGCTGATTGACCGCTACCAGGTCAAGAAGGACAAGGCTTCGGGCATCGTCAACGACCCCAATGACTGGGCCGACGAGGTAGGCAATCCGCGCTACATCGTGGACCTGATTGGGAAAGTCGTGCGCGTGGCCATGGAGACGGTACGGATTGTGGATGGATTGAATTCCAAGTAGTCGGGAGCCAAATTTGTCCGCCAGATGTATGGTTATAAGGAGTCAAGTGGTGTTTGTAAAGCGAGTAGGCTCTTTGCCTATGCCACACTGATGGGGGGACGCACACGAGACTTCTCGTGTATCTGTTGGTGCACGCGCAGTCTGGTGGATAATAGAAAGTGAAGGGTAGAAACATGCACCAGGACAAGGGCGAAAGGAGCTGGATATGGCGCGCGTCAACGATGTAGCTCGTTACATTCTGGAAAACGTTGATTCTAGTGTAAGCACTATGAAGCTCCAGAAGCTCGTTTACTACGCCCAAGCATGGAGTCTCGTGTGGGATGAAAAGCCCTTGTTCAATTCCCGCATAGAGGCATGGGCTAACGGTCCTGTTTGCCGTGACCTTTATAGGTGCCACCGCGGAGAATTCACCGCGAGCACTGACATGTTTCCCGGTGACTCTACTCAGTTAACTGCAGATGAGAAAGACACCATTGATGCAGTCTTAGCTGCTTATGGTCACTTGAACGGTCAGCAGCTGAGCGATTTGTCTCATAATGAACGTCCGTGGCGCGAGGCGCGCGTGGGCGTTGCAGATGGCGCTCCCTCCACGAACGAAGTCAGCCTAGAGGTCATGCAAGACTTTTACAGTGCCATGCAATCCGCGGCTAGCGCATAACGATGGGCAGCGGAAAGCGTAAGAAAAAGAAGCTTGCGCGCCAAAGGAATAACGCTGGTGGAAAGTACGTGCCCCCGCTGGTTGCCACGGCTGACGATAAAAAGGTTCCGGTGAGCGCAACACAAGATGCCTCATATAAGAACGAATTAGTTCGTTGGACGGCTAGGGAGATAGATGAGGTTCCTGGCGATGGTGACGGACGCCGATGGGATTTGAGTGCCAACGAGACAGTGGAACTACTTAAGTTCCTTGATGATCTAACTAAGAAGACTTGGGCAGAGTGTGAAAACGAAGGAGCCCAGGGGCACCGGCGCAACCATGATCACGCAATCAACGAATTGAGTAAAGCTGCGCAGAATCGACTACGACAGCTAGACCAAAATGAAGAACGAGTCTTCCGTTTTAGACTGAGTGGTGCCTGCCGGTTGTGGGGGTTCCGCTCAGGAAGCCTGTTTCGTGTGCTCTGGTATGACCCGGAGCACAAGGTTTATCCGGTCGAAAAGCGACACACATAACTGGAGCGGCTCCAGCCTTCCGATTGCTGACAGCTTTGTTGAAGCCCTTAGTTCTGATGACCGGACCTTTTGGAGGGGCGTCGCCAAGCATTGCCCGTTCCTTTGCTGCACCGGTTTATCGGGACGGCGTTGGTGGCGGTGTTAAAACTGTGGCAAACGAGTTTAAAGTTTCGCGTGTTGCATCTGTTACTCATGTTGTTAAAGCGGTAGTGTGGCGCGCATGAGCCATGCACGTCGCCTTGTTACCGCCGCCGTTACTGCCGTAGCGGCCGTGGCACTGTCCGTATCCACCGCCGTTGCCATCCCGTCCACCGCACCTTCCGGTGTGGATGTCTCCGGCAATAACCACGCGTCCCTTCGCGGAATCGATTGGGACGCAGTGAAGTCTGATGGGCAGTCCTATGCCTTCGTGAAGGCCACTGAAGGCGTTGGGTTTGTTAACAACCACTTCGTACGCGATGCCAATGCCGCTGCGGCTGCTGGTCTGAAGGTCGGCGCTTACCACTACGCGCGCCCGGCTGGTGATGCCAAGCAGCAGGCGGCCAGCTTCGCCTCCCAGATTGCACTGGTGCCGACGCAAACCCTGCCGCCAGTGCTGGACATTGAGGTCGATGAGGGTCTGAGCACAGCTCAGCTGGAGGAGTGGATCGACACCTTCATGACTGAGGTAAAGACCTTAACCGGCCGCACGCCGATGCTGTACACCTACAAGTACTTCTGGATGGGCCAGATGGGCAATTCCACGCGCTTCTCCGAGTATCCGCTGTGGTTGGCGGCCTACCAGGACACCGCGCCGGACCCGGTCGGTGGCTGGGACAAGCTGGCCTTCTGGCAGCGCTCCGGTAGCGGCCGCGTTGCTGGCATCGAAACCGATGTTGACATGAACCTCTTTAACGGTACTGAGGCACAGCTGCAGTCCTTCTCCGGTGGCAATTACATCGACTTCGGCGGCATCTTGGATGACATGGTCATCCCGGGTATTGACCTAGGCGACGACGCCGGCGTGCTGATCGCTGGAATCCTGGCTCTGGCAGCGGGTGCTGTGGCCGTGCCGGCCGTCGCCGATGCCGCCAAGAACGCGGGGCTCGATGTCGATGCGACCGGTCTTATCAAGCAAGCGGAAAAGCTGCTTAACGACGGCGCCATCAGCACTGATGACCTCAAGGACATGGCCAACAATGACGCCAGCATCGGCGATCTAGCCATCTTCCTTGATAACGCGCAGCACCTCCAGGACGTTGACGCCGATAACGTCAGCCAGCAGGACGTGGAGAACGCCGACCGTGCCGCACGCAGCGCTGGTCACGCCGCAGGCGTTGCGGTGCCGAATCTCGACGCCAAGCAGGTGGCGGACCTGCTCAATAACCTGCGCTAATCGCTACCGGGTGACGGGGCGTCGTGGCGCGGATTAGCCCCCTTAAAGAAGCAGCGGGTCCAGGATTCGTCGCGAAAGTGCGCGGGCACCGCACCGGACAGCAGTGGTTTAGAAAGCGCGGCGGCTTGCAGGGAGCCGTCGACAGGCAGCTCGGTGTCTGAGCCGATGAGGATGATGTTGCCGTAGCGCCGGCCTTTGAGCATGGGAGGGTCGGCAATAACGGCGACGTGTGCAAAGACTTCTGCCATTCCGGCGAGTTCTGCCTTCGCCCCTTGCAGGTCGGAGTGGTCACCGCAGTTGGCAACGTAAAGCCCGCCCGGAGTGAGCGTGGCGTGGGCGTGCTGGAAGAACTCTTGGGTGGTGAGAGGCTCCGGCGTGACGGCGCCGGCGAAGACGTCGCGGATGATGACGTCGAAGCGATTCGGAGGGAAGCCTTCCGTCACCGCGCGTGCCTCACCGGCGCGGATTTTCACGCGGGGAGCGGCAGGGATATCGGCCAGCTCGCGGATGAGCTCGGCCAGTTTCGAGTCGAGCTCCACCACCGTGTTATGGGAATCCGGCCACAGGTCTGCGAAGTAGCGGGGGAGAGAACATCCACCGCCGCCCAGGTGGAGCAGGCGCTTGCCAGGCGCTAGGTTTTCTACCGCTGCAGCAATCCAACGCATGTACTCGAATTCGAGGGTACGTGGGTCTTCGGGGATGAGGTGTGAGGAGGGCACGCCGTTGATGTTGAGGATGAAGGCGCCATCGCGGAATGGGTCGGCTTCGATGACGAGCTCGCCGGTGGAAATCTCGTAGGTGCCCGCGATTGAATCTGTCTTGTTGCGCTTCCTGCCCATAATGCCCTTTAGCTTAGGGAATAGAGTGTGAGTTCAGTGTGTTGGGGTATGGGGTACACCACGACTAGCCTAAGTGGACGAAAGAAGGAAGAAGGGGAAAGCATGCGAGTATTGGTAGCCATGTCCGGCGGCGTTGATTCCTCGGTCGCCGCTGCACGCGCGGTGGAGGCGGGCCACGAGGTCATTGGCGTGCACTTGGCCCTGCACAAGGATGCGCAGCAGACCCGTGAGAAGGCGCGCGGTTGCTGCTCCTTGGAGGATTCCGCCGATGCCCGTCGCATCTGCGACAAGCTCGGCATTCCTTTCTACGTGTGGGACTTCTCCGAGGAGTTCAAGGAAGCCGTCATCGGTGATTTCGTGGACTCCTATGCCCGCGGCGAGACCCCGAATCCGTGCCTGCGCTGCAACGAGAAGATCAAGTTCGCAGCCCTGCTCCGTAAGGGCATGGCGCTGGGCTTCGATGCGGTGGCTACGGGCCACTATGCCACTATCGACGCCGACGGCTACATGCGCCGCTCCCTGGATGAGAACAAGGACCAGTCTTATGTGCTGGGTGTTATTACCAAGGAGGAGCTGGACCACTGCTTCTTCCCGATTGGTGATACCCCGAAGCCGCAAATCCGCGAGGAGGCCAAGCGCCATGGTTTCTCCACGGCGGCCAAGCCGGACTCCTATGACATCTGCTTCATCCCGGACGGCAATACCCAGGCCTTCCTGGGGCGTTCCATCGGCCTGCGCCCAGGCATGATCGTGGACACCGAGGGCAACGAACTCAAGGAACACGATGGCGCGTGGAACTACACCATCGGCCAGCGCAAGGGCCTGGACATCAAGACGCCGACTGCCGACGGCTCCCCGCGCTACGTCACCGACATCGACGCGGCCACCGGCACCGTCACCGTCGGGTCGCGCGCAGACCTGGCCGTGACCCGCATCGAGGCCGACCGCCTAAAGTACCTGCACCCAGCGATGGAAGGTGACTTCGACTGCGAGGTGCAGGTGCGAGCCCACGGTTCCGTCGTTCACTGCTACGCTCACGTGGACCGTGAAGCCGACCGCATGACGCTGGACCTGAAGGAGCCTCTTTCCGGTGTGGCTCGTGGCCAGGCTGCCGTGCTCTACCTGCCGAGCCCGGACGAGCTAGGCGATATTGTCCTGGGCTCCGGCACCATCTGCGGGACCGAGTAGTTTAGCGAAGCACACAGTCAGCGATGAGTCGATCGAGTGCCCGAATATCGACTTTGGGCCCGATGTTGATTTTGAAGTGGCCAGCTCGTGTCCAGAGCTCCAGTTCAGCATTTACGTCTAGGAGCTTTCCAGCATTCTCCGTCGACCACATATTAATGGAGGAGTAAGGGAGAGAATAGATTTCGACTTTCTTTCCAGTGAGACCTTGAGAATCTCGGATAATCAATCGGTGGCTAGTGAAGACGGCTGCGTCTCGGACAGTTTTAAATGCGCAAATGGGCTTTTCGTTGGCTGCGAGAACTGACGGAATGTCGCTCGGAATCTCGCAAGGAGAATAGAAGGTCCAGCCAGAAAACTGTTCAAGTGCCACAGGAGTATCCTTTACCTCTTCGACTTAGTGGTTTGTGAATTGCATTATAAATGTCGCCGTAGTCTTTGATTCGGTATTAAAAGAAAAAATTCGGAAGGAGATGAGATGACGGGATTCGCCCTTGGCCCCATGCCCGGTACCTCCATCGCGGAGGCCGCGGACATCATCATGGGGGAGACCGAACTTCCTGCCATCCCGCAGCTGCCCGAGCGTGGGCTGGGCTCCGATGCGGTGGGCCGCACCGCCGGCATGCTGGAGGCCATCTCCATCGACCGAGGCCCGCGCTCGTGGCGCATGACGGCGCGCCCGCAGCTGCTGACCCGCCGCACGTGGGACCGCTTGGAGCGCGACCTCGACGAGGTCCAGGAAGTCTGGGGCGAAACCGTGCCCCGCGTCAAGGTGCAAGCACTCGGCCCGTGGTCGCTTGCGGCCAGCATTGAGCTTTCCGACGGCCACCGCGTTCTCACCGACCGCGGCGCCTTTAACGAGCTCGCGGAGTCACTTCTCTACGGAGTCCGTGTCCACGCCGCGGATGTCGCGCGCCGCTTCCACAGGGAGGTCGCTATCCAGCTCGACGAGCCCCTGCTTGCCGATATCATCGCCGGCCGCGTCCCTGGCACCACAGATTTCGATACCATCCCGGCGGTCCCGGATGAGGTCGCGCTCGACCTCCTACAATCCTTCGAAGCAGACTACCTACACGCCCCACCGCTGTGGTCGCTAGCGCCTGCTGCCACGACCTTCCTCACGGATTTCCGCGGTCTGGAGACCCCGCGTCACCTTGATGGCTTGGGCGAACACCTTAACGCGGGCCACCGGATTGGTCTGGGCATTGAAGGTTCCGATGCCCGCGCGGAGGCTATCGCGTTGGCCCGGCACCTCGACCGCATCGGCATGCCACGCGACCTGCTCGTCGACCGTTTCGACGTCTATCCCGTCAAGGCCTCCGCCAGATCCCTGCGCTCGGCAACCGAGACCGCCGGCATCCTCACTCGCGATGCCGGTGACCTTTAGTCAACTCGCCCCAAGCTATCCGTCGTGGTGAAGTAGGCCTCCATATACGGGATAACGAACTGGAGTTGGCCATGGGCGGTGGGTTCGATGAGGTCGGCGTCGATAAGCCTTTGGCGTGTGGCCGACAAGGAGCGCACCGTCCGGTCCTGGTGCGCGGCGATGTTCTTGATTTCTGCCGTGCCGTCCTCCATGACCGCGCTCATCGCCTCGAGGAAGAGGCGCTGGGCCGGTGGAAGCGAAAGGGTAGCGGGCTGGTGTACCTGGGCGCCCAAAACCGAGATAGCCTCGGCTGACACCGCTGCGACGTCACTCTCCTCGATACTGCTCCCACCCTCGCGCTGCGCCTTTCCCCAAGCCAGTGAGCCCACCAGCTGCACCATGTAGGGGTAGCCGCGCGACAGGCGCACCGCCGCTGCAACCGCATCATCGGTGAACTCGAGCCCGGACTGTGCGGCGGTCTCGGTGAAGGCCACCTCGGCGTTCGCGGGGGAGAGCGGGCCCAGAACGAACTTCTGCGCGCGGCGTAGGAAGGTTACACCCGGCAGGTCCAGCAGGCGGTTGACGCCTTGTGGAAGGCCCGCGGCGACAATAGCGACGTCGAGCTCATCGCGCACCAAGTCTTGGTAGGTCACGGCCAGGGAAGTTAGGTTCTCGGCGTCTGCGTCCTGCACTTCGTCGATGGTGAGCAGCACGCCAGTGCCTTTGAGCATGCCTAAAAGCTCGCGCAGGCGGGTGTTGAGCGTGGGTTTATAGGCTTCCTCGGTGTTGTGCTGGATGCCGATGGTTGCCACACCACCAATGCCGACACGGTTGACCTTGTGCTTGTCCGCCGGGGCCAGCTTGTCCATGATGCGCGGGATGGTGGTGTCAACGAGCTCGTCAACCATGGAGCTGCGTCCCGAGGCTCGCAATGTGATCCACCCGCGACTAGAAGCGATATCTTCTATCTCGTTGAGCAAGACCGTCTTGCCGATACCGCGGGCACCGCTGATGATGAGCGAGCGGCCCGGGCTGCCTGGTTGGGAGTCAAGCGCTGCGCGGAAGGTGTCGAGCACTGCCGTGCGGCCGACCCAGAATAGTGGTGGAACGCCGAAGGTGGGGCGGAAGGGATTCTCGTGCGGGGACATAGCCTCATCCTAGAGCATTGGGAGATTTGGGAGACTTTTTAAACTCGGGAGATTTGGGAGACTTTTCTGAGGGCGGCGACTAGGGAGACCAACGATCTCCTTAGTCTTCTATGTGTCTCGTCCGGCGCGGATTGCGGCGATGACGTCGAAGTCTCCCTTCACATCGATAGGTGCACGCTGGGAGAGTTCGGCCGCCTTTTCTTCGATGGATTTTCTGTTTGCGGTAAATGGGGACGACGCGACCCTGGTGAGGATGTTGCGCACGTAGTCTTCGAGGGAAACACCAGCGGTAGCGGCGCGGTGCTGAAGGGTTGCGATGGTTGTACTGTCTACGTCCTGGATTTCAACGGTGCAGGTAGGGGAGGAGCTCATAGTCCTATCGTACGGGAGCTTCTTGACCAGCGTCTGTGCCGCTAGATGGTTGCACGGCCTGCCAAGCTACCGCGCCGATGTGTAGCGAGCAGGCTGCGACAAGGGCGTACCACCAGCCAAAACTGACCGAGGTATGCCAGGGCATGGCGTAGCCGATGAAGAGTATGGTGAGGATCGTAATCGTCGTGGTGCCAATGCTTTGAGCAATGGAATGGGGCTTTCTCAGGGCCTTCCATGCGGCCCAAAGCTCCGAAGCGGTGATGACTGCGAGCGCTACGGTGAGGAACATGGTTACTCCTTAAGATGCGAGCTCGTCGAATAGAGCTTGGGCAAGGTCTTCGGTGCCGGCAAGGGAATCGTTGTTGGCGAAGGCGGCGCGCTTGGTCTCTGGTTCGATGATGAGCATGGTCGAGTAACCGTAGGTGCCGCCGTTGTGCCAGTACCCAGCATTGTCCTTGCTGGGAGGCTGCCAGCCGTAGTCGATATCGCCGTTCTTCATAAACCACTCAGCGAATTTGGCCATGTCACTCGCCGTGGAGCGGATCGCCCCCGCGGGTGCGGAGCCTTCCATCTCCCAGGGTTCAGCATGGCGGCCGGTGGCGGTAAGTCCCCGTGGAGCGTCGGCAGGCACAGAGCCCGGCGTCATGAGGTAGGTCTCTGTCATGCCAGCTGGCTCGAAGATGCGCTCCTTGAGCATCTGCTCATAAGGCTGCCCGGCGGCGGTCTCTAAAATATGACCCAAGAGCCCGTAGCCAAGGTTGGAATAGG
This sequence comes from Corynebacterium sp. HMSC056E09, assembly GCF_001813425.1. Lineage (NCBI taxonomy): Bacteria > Bacillati > Actinomycetota > Actinomycetes > Mycobacteriales > Corynebacteriaceae > Corynebacterium > Corynebacterium sp. HMSC056E09. Next base: position 10,741 of record NZ_KV812525.1, on the reverse strand, counting down.
ATTCTTCGCCGCGGTCCTTTAGCTCGGCCTTCGTGGCAGCGTCCACGATGTCCTCTACGGTCTCACCTTCATAGGGATTCGAACCGGTGATCGTTGAGGCGAAAAAGCTGAGGACGTTCGCTTTGGCGACGGCGGGTAGTCCAGAGGTGTGGTCGAGCAGCTCCCTTACGGTGACGTCAGCGACGGGTGCATCGCCGACGTCAAGGACCTCGCCCACAGTGGTGTCAGTTCTCAGCTTTCCCTCTTCGACGAGCTGGTGGGCCAGCTCGCCGGTAAACATCTTGGTGACGGAACCAATTTCGACCTCCGTGTGCTCGTCGCTGCCCAGTCCTGCGAAGGTGGCCTTGCCGTCCTGGAGGGTAAAGGCGGTGAGGTTGTGGAAGCCGGACTCTGAGTGCTGTTCCAGCTGGGTGGCTAGGTTTTCGTCGCCAGTCTTGTCTTGTGCCAGCGTAATTCTCTGTGGGCCTGCGACAAGCAGGACGGCGGCAACGGCAGTAGCAGTGATGACGGCTAAGACAATTTTGCGCATTAATGGTCCTCGCTTGCGGTGATAATGGTGAGCAGGGGAATAACGCGGGGCGGGCGGATGGAGTATTCGCCGCCAGACTTCGTGGTCCAGCCCGCATGAGTTAGAGCGCTCAAGTGGTGGTAAGCGGTGCCGGTGGAGGAGACGATGTTTTCTTCGACAAGCTCGGCGGCGGTGGCGGGTGCGGCGAGGAGGCGGCGGAGGATTTCGCCGCGGACGGGATGAGCCAGCGCGGAGAGACGCTCGAGGTTCTCCGCCCAGCTCTCATCGGTAACGAACGTGGTGGGGCGCTGCCATTGGTAGGCGTACGAGCGCTTGCCGACGTTTATGTTGCCGCCAAAGATGACGGAACCGTCGGGAAGCTGCTCGTTGGGTGCGAGGGCGTCGACCAGCCAGTAGGTCGAGTCTTCTTCAGTGGTGGTGGGTGTAGGTCTGGCGTCGGCAGTGTTCGTGCGCCCCTCGAGCGCGGCGACGCGCGCTTCAAGCTCGGCGAGGCGTGCTTCGACTGTTGTGTCCATGGAATCTAGAATTCCAGAAATCTAGAAACCTGGCAAGGCTTAGTTGAGGATTGGGTACTGGAGTTAAGAAATCATCGGCCACGCGGTGGAGACATCCGAGGCATCCCGACCGCGTCCTTCCAGGTACTTCTTGAAGGACTCGCGGTCCTTGTACCACTCGACGGCCTGGTATTCCATGAGCTCGTTGGTGTCCATCTGTGCTAGCTCGGGGAAGTGCTGGCGCACCTGCTTCCAAGCGACGCGGGCGGCCGCGAGGGCGTCGGCAGTAGCCTCATGCGCGTTGCTCAGCTCCACGCCGTAGTGGGCAGAGACCTCCTCCAGGGTGCGCTTGCCCTTGCGCCACTTGTCCTTCACCCGGTCGATGACGAAAGGATCGAATACTGGGCCGTTCACCGTGAAGTCCCCGGTCAGCGCGCGCAGTACAGAGAGATCGTAGGCGGCGTTGTAGACAATGAGCGTAAGACCTTCCTCCCAGGCCTGGTAGATGGCATCGACCGTCTCCTTGAGGACTTCGTCGTGCGGGCGACCCTCCGCGCGGGCCTTCTCAGTAGTGATGCCGTGGATCTTGGCGGCCTCCTCGGGGATCTCCACTCCGGGGTCAGCGAGCATTTCCCGCTTATCTACCTCGCGCCCGTCGATACGAACCAGGGCAGAGGTGACGATGCGGGCTTCTTTGGGCTTTACGGAGGTGGTCTCGAGGTCGAAGGAGAGCATACGGGTGGCGTCGAAGTTCATGGACAACACTCTAGCGCCCGGCTCGGACATGCACTGTGGAAGTCCTGCAGAATGACGGATATAGAACTGCAGAATGACGATCAATATCTTGCAGAATGACGGACAAAGCCTTGCAGAATGACCAACTGCAGGTAGAGTGCTATTTATGGAACGGTATATTAGACGCGGTATGGAAGGTTTTGCCCGAGAAGCATTGACCTTCTCACCCGTTGTCCACGTCACGGGCGCACGGCAGGTTGGCAAGTCGACGTTGACAAGGCATCTCGGCCTTGAACGTGCTGTGTATGTAACGCTGGATGATCCCGCTGCTCTCTCACTAGCGGAAGAGGATCCGATGACCTTTGTGCAGCAAGGTGGTGACGCAACGCTGATTATTGATGAAATTCAGCGGCTTCCCGAGCTCACACTGCCGTTAAAAGCCGAGGTGGATAGGAACCGCCGGCCAGGTCGATTTATCATTACTGGTTCATCAGATTTTGCTCGGGGAGTGGGTAAGAAGGATTCCCTTGCAGGAAGAATTATTGATCTCCATTTGCACCCACTGAGCCAACAAGAAATTTGTGAAACCGTCAGTGACGGCGCCTTTGTAGATAGGCTCGATGAGCTCGTCGAATTGCCTGTGCGTTCTGTTCCTACGGAACAAGTAGATCGAGCTGGCTTGGTGGACAAAGTGCTGAAGGGCGGCTATCCGGTTGCATTAGAGCTGCAAGATCGGATGCGCCGAGCTTGGTTCGAGTCTTATGTTTCACATGTGACGGTGATTGAAGAAACCCTATCCCGGGAAAGCGCACAGCCGGGAAGGTTGCAATCGTTGTTGCGACTACTCGCAGCACATCAGGCGGGGGAGTTAGTTCCGGCGAAGCTCGCACGTGAAGCGGAAATCCCAGCGTCCACTGTCCGCTCCTACCTCGATACATTGTCAAGGCTGTTTCTTTCCTCACAGGTGAAAGCGTGGAAATCAAATCTGACGTCGCGAGAAATATCCAAGCCCAAAAGTTGGGTCACTGATTCCGGTCTGGCTTCCTGGTTAGCGGGGCAAACTCGAGACATGCTCATGAATCCGCTGGTGCAGTCGCATCTAGGGCATTTAGTGGAAGGGTTTGTCCTTCAGGAACTTTCTGCCCAGCAGGGTTGGGCTGAAAGTCAGCATCAGCTGCTCCACTGGCGTGATAGTGCCGGGATGGAAGCGGATGTTGTCATCGAATTCGCGGACAATAGCATCGCTGCGCTTGAGGTTAAATCCGGTGCGACAGTCAAGGCAGGACAGGTTCGGCATTTGCGTGCACTGAGCGAGAAACTAGGGCCCCGTTTCCGTGGAGGATTTGTCTTGGCTCCGATTCCCTATGTGCAGCCCTTGGGAGACAAACTTTGTGCGCTACCGATGTCATATTTGTGGCGTGGATAGGACGTTTGGCCAGGAACATGCTGTGTCCGGCAGCCCCGCTACACTAGTGACTCGTGAGTGATGCAGTAGATATCCAACGCGAATGGTCCGAGCTTGCCCAGGAAGTGCGCAAGCACCGCGAGCTGTACTACAACGGCGAGCCGGCGATCCCGGATGCGGACTTTGACGCCCTTTTCCAGCGCTTGCTGGCGCTGGAAGCGGAACACCCGGAGCTTCAAACTCCGGATTCGCCTACCCAGCAGGTGGGCGCTGCCCCGGAGGGCGCCGTTGACATCGAGCACCTGGAACGCCTGTACAGTTTGGACAACGTTTTTAGCGCTGACGAGTTGCAGGACTGGCTGGACCGCACCCCGGCAAAGGCCTATCTCACCGAGCTCAAGATTGACGGTTTGTCCATCGATTTGGTCTATCGTGACGGCAAGCTTGCCACGGCCGCCACGCGTGGTGATGGTCGCGTGGGTGAGGACATCACTGCTAATGCGCGTGTTATTCCCGATATCCCACGTGAGCTGACGGGCAGCGAAGAATACCCGGTTCCCTCCCTGGTAGAGGTCCGCGGCGAGGTGTACATGCGCCCGGATGAATTTGAGGAAATTAACTCCGCACGCCGCGAGGATGGTAAGCCCACCTTTGCCAACCCCCGCAACGCGGCCGCGGGCGGACTGCGCATGAAGGACCCGGAGGACGTCAAGAAGCGCCGGCTCCACATGGTCTGCCACGGCATCGGCGCGCGCGAAGGATTCCAACCAGCCTCGCAACACGACGCCTACCAGGCCTTGGAGGCATGGGGATTCCCGGTGTCGCCTTATACCCAGCGGGTCACCACCACCAAGGAGGTTCAAGAGCGCGTGACCTACTGGGAGGAACACCGCCACGATGCTTACTTCGAGATGGACGGTCTCGTCATCAAGGTCGACGACCTGGCCAGCCAGCGCTCCTTAGGAGCGACTTCACGTGCGCCACGTTGGGCCATCGCGTATAAGTACCCACCGGAGGAGGTCACCACCAAGCTTCTTAACATTGAGGTCGGTGTCGGTCGAACGGGGCGCGTGACGCCTTTCGCCATCATGGAACCAGTCTTTGTCTCCGGCTCGACGGTTTCCATGGCCACCCTGCACAACCAGTTCGAGGTCAAGAACAAGAACGTCCTCATCGGGGACACCATTGTCATCCGCAAGGCCGGAGAGATCATCCCTGAGGTTCTCGGCCCCGTCCTAGACAAGCGCGATGGCAGTGAGACCGATTGGGTCTTCCCGGAGAACTGCCCTGCATGCGGCACGAAGCTGGCACCGCAGAAGGAAGGCGACCAGGACTGGCGCTGCCCGAATACCCGCAGCTGCCCAGCGCAGCTGGCGGCGCGTCTGGAGTATTTGGCCTCCCGCAAGGCGCTTGACATTGGTGAGCTGGGGGAGAAGGCGGCGGCGGACTTGATTTCTTCCGGAGTGCTCGTGGACGAGGCAGAACTCTTTGATCTCGATGAAGAAGCACTCCTTAAATCCTCGGTCTACACCACCCAGAAGGGCGCGCTCAACGCCTCGGGCAAGAAGCTGCTGGAGAACCTCAAGACCGCCCGTCAGGCTGAGTTCTGGCGAGTGCTCGTAGCGCTGTCCATCCGCCACGTTGGCCCCATTGCCGCGCGTGCGTTAGCCACGCGGTTCGGCTCCATGGAGGCGCTGCGCGCGGCATCGGTGGAGGAGCTGGCGGATACTCATGGCGTGGGTGGCATCATCGCGGAATCCTTTAAGCAATGGTTCGAGGTGGACTGGCACGACAACATCGTGCAGAAGTGGACCGCCGCCGGGGTGACCATGGAGGAAGAATCCAGCGATAAGCCCGCGCAAACGCTGGAGGGAATCACCGTGGTGGTGACCGGAACCCTAGAGAACTACAGTCGCGATTCCGCTAAGGAGGCCATCATCTCCCGTGGCGGCAAGGCCTCCGGGTCGGTGTCGAAGAAGACCAACTATGTCGTCGTCGGAGAAAACGCCGGTTCAAAGGAACAGAAGGCCCGCGACCTTGGCTTGACCATCTTGGATGAGGAAGGCTTCAACCGCCTCCTTGAAACGGGCGAGGCATGAAGTTAGCCGCCTTCGACCTGGACGGCACTATCTACTTTGATGGCCACATGCCCGAAGACGTGCCGGAGGCGATTGCCGGTTGGCGCGCTGCGGGCAACCTTGCTGTCGTGGCCACGGGCAAGTCTCCTCATTCTGCTCGGCGTGCACTAGAGCCTTTTGGCGTTGACTTTGACTACTACCTGCTCTGCAACGGCACCGTCATCATGGATGGCTCTTATGAGTTGCTCTACGAAAACCATGTACCGCCCGAGGTGGTTCGTGCCGTGTATGAGCGGGTGCATGACACACCAAAGCTCGACCTCTATTGCACACGTTTGACAGGCCCGGACGGCTACCTCGTGCGCAACGTGGCGGGCGTGCACAACCCCATCATCAGTGAGCCCGTGCCGGTCCCGCCGTCACGCATTGAGGAAGAGGTCTTCCCGCTTGTTGCCGCCTGGACCCCGGGCAACCCAGACCTGCAGAGGAAGATCGCGCAGTGGGTCACGGACCGCTTTCCGGTAGGTACCGCGATGAACCGCAACTTCTTCGACATCATGCCGCCCGGTCACGACAAGGGCTTTGCCTTGACTTGGCTGCTTCGTCACCTGGAAGTTGAGCGCTCTGACATTGAGCTCATCACCTTCGGGGACGGGCACAATGACCTGCCCATGCATGCGCTTGCCGACGTCTCCCGCACCTTCCCCTGGGCACAACCCGACATCCACAAGGCGTGCACCGCGGTGGTGGACTCAGCCGTTGAAGGTCTAATACACTACGGTTCATGAAGATTGCGGCTTTAGACATGGATGGCACTGTTTACGTCAACGAAGACATAACAGAGGCCACACAAAAAGCCATCGCTGAGTGGCGTGCCGCAGGCAACTTGGCCGTCTCCGCGACGGGCAAGTCCATCGCCAATGCGCGCAACACACTCGAACCCTTCGGCGTGGAGCTGGACTACCACGTGCTCTACAACGGGACAGTCATCACCGGCGGCGACTATTCCATCCTGCACGAGGAGCATCTGCCGAGTGAGGTTGTGCAGTCCATTGTCGCTCGTTTCACCGGCCTGCCGTTGAATATCTACCTCACAGGCTTGTCTGGAGCCGACCAGGTAGCGTGGGATGGCCTCGCAGGACGCGAGTCCTCCATGGTGGCGAATACGGAAGTGGTGGATCCGGGGGACGTCGCCAAGCGCAGCACTGTGTTGTTGTCCCTGTGGATCCCTGGCAACCCTGAGCTGCGCCGCGAGGTGGACGAGTGGGTCCGCGAGAATTGTGCCGTCGAATCATCCTTTAACTGCGATTTCTACGACATCATGCCACCTGGCCATAACAAGGGTGAGGGCTTGACGCGGTTGCTTGATCATCTCGGCCACGAAAAAGCTGAACTCTACACCTTCGGCGATAGCTTCAATGATCTCTCGATGCACTCCATCGCCACCGAGTCCTTCACGTTCCCGGGAACGCAGATCACCGAAGAGGTGGACCACGTGGTCCCCGATGTCGCCGCGGGACTCAACTCGTTGCTTGCCCGCTAAGTAAGAAACGCACCCAAGATGGCACCCAAGTCACCCAAGTGCTCAACTTCGGAGGCGAGGTAATCGGGTCCACCAACGCGGCCCATCACCACCACGTAGTTCGTTCCCACGAGGGGAGCAGCGGCCAGCGCGGATTCGATGAGCGTCCAGGATTCCGGGATCCATGTGTCCTTCTCGGGATTGAGCACGCGAGCCGTTGTGATGTTGAGGTCGGTGGGGATCGAGCCGTCGTCGGCAGGCGCGGCGTCTGAGGCGGCGATGCGGCTGATCTTCTCGTCGTTCGCAATAACAACGGCCCAATTGGACGTCAGCGCCTTGGGGATGGCGGCGCAGACTTCGCTCATTGCGGCCGTCACGTTGCGTTGTGCGGCAACCTTGGCCAGCACGTGGATTTGCCCGCGGCGGTCGACGCGACCGCTGAAGGGGCGAATGGAGTCGACCTCGACTCCTTCCACTGTCTGTGCTGCCGTGATGATCTCATCCGCCATGGTGGACTGGGGGAGATCCAAGACGATGTCATCCATGACCGTACCGTCTGGGAAATTCTCCACAATGTCGACGGAGCGGATATTTGCCTCGATGCTGCCCATCGCGTTGGCAAGGAGGCCAAGGCTGCCGGGGGTGTCAGGGAGAAGGACACGGACGAGGTACGACATATCGTTCTTTCTGGGGAAGGTGAATAAGTAGGGAGGGGATATTTGGCTTTCTAACTCGATCGATGTTACCCAACCTGTCGAATACTATTCAATAGTATGAGCTTCACTTAGGGGAGGAGTGGTGGTGGCGCGGCAACAGCTGTGCAGTACCATGGGTGCTTAGCTATCAACCGTCTCAATGAATAAAAGGATGGAGTTCGCGTGTCTGATATTTCGCGTGACGAGGTCGCGCACTTGGCAAAGCTGTCGCGATTGGCCCTGAGCGAGGAAGAACTGAAGCAGTTCGCCGCGCAGATCGACGAAATCGTGGACTCGGTGTCCGCGGTGGGCAAGGTCGAGGCTGAAGGTGTGGAGCCAATGTCGCACCCGCACTCCGTACATGCTCCAATGCGTGAGGACGTTATTGTGCGCACCCTCACCGCCGAGCAGGCCCTGGACCAAGCGCCGGCAGCTGAAGATGACCGCTTCATGGTTCCGCAGATTCTGGGTGGAGGAGACGAATAAGAATGGCACAATTCATTGCGCCCACCGAGGGCATTACCGCACTGACCGCCGCCGAGCTGGCTGAGAAGATTCACTCCCGTGAGCTCACCTCCCGCGAAGTTACTCAGGCATTCTTGGATCGCATCGCGGAGACCGATGGCGAGCTCAACGCCTTCCTCCATGTTGGCGCGGAGGAAGCACTGGCGGCTGCCGACGCCGTCGATAAGTCCCTCGACGCCGGCGAAGAACCCGCCTCTGCCTTGGCTGGCGTGCCGCTGGCGCTCAAGGATCTGCTCGTTACTACCGACGCCCCCACGACCGCCGCCTCCAAAATGCTGGAGGGCTGGGTGTCACCTTATGACGCCACGCTGGTGACCAAGCTGCGCGAGGCAGGTATCCCGATTCTGGGTAAGACGAACCTCGATGAGTTCGCAATGGGTTCCTCCAATGAGAACTCCGCCTACGGTCCAGCCCACAACCCCTACGACACAGAGCGCACTCCGGGCGGCTCCGGCGGCGGCACTGCTGCGGCTCTTGCCTCGGGCCAGGCCCCGCTGGGTATCGGTACTGACACTGGTGGCTCGATCCGCCAGCCTGCTGCACTGACCAACACCGTTGGTGTCAAGCCGACGTACGGCACGGTGTCGCGTTACGGCCTCATCGCAGCTGCAAGCTCTCTGGACCAGGCAGGTCCGACTGCCCGCACGGTTCTGGATACCGCACTGCTGCACGAAATCATTGCTGGACACGATTCTTTTGATGCCACCTCCGTGGATAAGCCGGTTGCCCCGGTAGTCGCCGCCGCTAAGGAAGGCGCCAATGGCGACCTTTCCGGCGTCAAGGTTGGCCTGATCAAGCAATTCGAGCGCGACGGCTGGCAGCCGGGCGTGATGGAGGCCTACCACGCTGCGGTTGAGCAGTTGAAGAACCAGGGCGCGGAGATCGTCGAGGTTGACTGCCCGCACTTCGACGATGCACTAGCTGCGTACTACCTCATCATGCCGTGTGAGGTCTCCTCCAACCTGGCCCGCTTCGACGGCATGCGCTACGGCCTGCGTGTGGGCGATGACGGAACCCACTCCGCGGAAGAGGTTATGTCTCTGTCCCGCGCTGCTGGCTTTGGTCCTGAGGTTAAGCGCCGCATCATGCTGGGTACCTACGCGCTATCCGTCGGATATTACGACGCCTACTACCTTCAAGCACAGCGTGTGCGCACCCTCATTGCACAGGACTTTGAGCGCGCTTTCGAACAGGTCGATGTCCTTGTTTCCCCGACCACGCCGACCACGGCCTTCAAGCTGGGGGAGAAGGTTGAGGATCCGATGGAGATGTACAACTTCGACCTCTGCACCCTGCCGCTGAACCTTGCCGGCGTGTGCGGCATGTCTGTACCCTCCGGCTTGGCGTCTGACACCAATCTGCCGACCGGCCTGCAGATCATGGCTCCGGCGTTCAAGGATGACCGCCTGTACAAGGTTGGTGCCGCCTACGAAGCAGGGCGCAAGTAGCGCACAGAACTGCACCTTGTAGTGCTCCTCAGCCGGTGACCTTTCACGGAAACGTGGGAGGCCGCCGGTCTTCGTCGTTTTATTCGACGGTGGATGTGTTCTTGGCTTCTTGTCCTTTCGGTTGTTTGGAGTGGTGTCGTCGTTTGATTCGACGAGGGCTAGGCCCCTGTTCTTCGTCATCGTCGTCGTTTGAATCGACGGGGTTTAGAAGGGGATGTCCTCGCCGTTGTCAGTGTCGGTGTTGGTCTGGGTTTCGGCTTTAGCTTTGGCTTGTTGTTGTGCGTAGTCGTCGAGTTCTTGTTTGAGGTGTTGGGCTTCTTCGCGCACACGTTTCCTGGTGGCGGTGATGTGTTGGGCGACTGTTTGCGCCCACCGTTTTTGTTTTGGTGCCAGGGGTCCTTCTGCTTCGTTGATGGTCCAGGTACCGTCAGCGAAAAGCCAGATAACATCCCCACTGTAGGGGTCCAGCAGGTATTTTAAGGTGCCATCGGTTTTCATATTGTGGTGTCCTTGGCATAAGCATGCCAGGTTCTTCGGATGGGTTGGCCCGCCTTCAGCCCAGTTGTGCCGGTGGTCAAGCTGGGTAAGAAAGGCTGGCTCTTCACACCCGCCGACCCGGCAGGTCCCGTCGCGGC
>NZ_KV812525.1:0-575 GCF_001813425.1 Corynebacterium sp. HMSC056E09 | reverse complement strand
GGTAGCCGTCTGCTTCGGCTACCTCGCCGGTTAAGTCCCGGGTTTTATCATGCGGCATAGCCTCTTGCCGCCAGCCAAAGCCTTCAATGAAGGTCGGGGCATTCTCAATATCGCAGGCTTGGTAGGTGTGTAAAACTACGGTGGCTGGTGGTTGTATTTCGCCGCTTAAGAGTTTGATGACCGCTTCAGCAACAGTGATTCCTTCTTTTGCGGCGGCTGTGTGGATGAAGGCATCGAGTTTAATGCCGGTGTCTTCCCCAACCTGGAGTTCCAGCCAGGCAGAGGTTCCGTTGGAGGAGAAACGGTAGGTGTCTTTGGGGCGGGTGTCGCGAAAAGCAATGGAGTCGTCCAGGGTTTTACAGATGTCGCGGACTTTGCGCCTGATTTGGCTGCGGGTAGGAAAAGCCTGATTGGGTTTCGAAGGGGTGAAGAAGTCAGCCAGGATGGTGTCGATAAAATCCAGGGTTTCATCCGTCAGGGCCGTCAGGGCTGACATGGGTTGGTCAATAGCAATCAAGGACTCAATGTCCAGCAGGCACAAGGTGTCTTGTATGGCTTTGACTTTCGGCAGGCTA
>NZ_KV812524.1:0-337 GCF_001813425.1 Corynebacterium sp. HMSC056E09 | reverse complement strand
CGGCGCTCGGGGTGATACTTCCGGTAGCCGCACCACTCGGGTGCGGCGCGTACTGGAAGGAGTCCGCTGATGACGGATTACCGTGCGGTGATGACGCTGCTGATTAGGAAGCGTTCTTACCGCCAGATTGAAGACCAGCTCGGGTGCTCGCACCGCGCGATTTCCCGAGCGAACCAAGCGCTGCGAAGCCTTGGCCTGACTACTGCCCAGCAGGTCGCGGCGTTGACGAATGACGAGCTAGACGAGATATTCGTTGATAAACGCACCAGCGGTCAAGGCGAGTTCGTCCCGATTGACTTTGACGCGGTCGTCAAAGCACGCACAGGGCGTGTGAAGC
>NZ_KV812523.1:0-1384 GCF_001813425.1 Corynebacterium sp. HMSC056E09 | reverse complement strand
CGAGGTTGTCCATGCTGAACTGGTCTGCACCGCCAAGGAACGCGCCGGTGGTGTCCCGGTCAGCGGCTACAGGTCGGGCGGGTTGGTTGGTGGTGGTGCTGCGCGGGGGCTGGTCAAACCCGCGTGGTCGGGTTGCGTGTTCTTTGCGTATGGCGGTCATCATGTTTTTGACTGCGGTATATGACACTGCCCGCCGACTGCCGTCGTTGGCGGTCAGGCGTTGGCATGCTTCTTCCAGGATTGGTTTGTTGGCATGTTTGCCCATTGACAGCACGTTTCGGCAGGACTGGTATGCCTGGGCCGGGATGGCTTTCGCCGTAATGAGTTCTTCGATGACCTTGCGTGTTGCCGGGCCGGTTTTGCTGGCTTCGCGATAAAAGTAGTCGCTTGTCCACAGTCCACGGGTGGAGTCCATTCCAGATGGAATGTGCTCGTAGTCAGTGACATAGGCCCCACGCTTATGTGAAACCCGGTGGGTTGCCACGGTTGCCCCTTGGTCAAAGACGGTCAACATCTGGCCGGTGATGCGCACATCGACAGTGCGGCCAACAAGCTGGTGCGGAACGGAGTAGCGCACTGTTGCAACCGTGATATGGAAATCCGGGGCCACTTTTGCCCGTTTCCACTCGGTGTGTTGCCACGGGGTTGCCGGCAGATCCGCAAGCAGATGCTGTTCGTACTCTTCAAAGAGATCCCTGCGGCTTGACTGCTGGCTGCGAAACGGCACGGAGGCGTTGATTGCGTCGACGACGCCCACAATCTTTTCGTTGAGCTCGTCCAAATCAACACACTGGTGGCTATTAACCGCGTGGATGACTTTGTGTGTGACGATCTTTACCGCAGCTTCCACATTTGCTTTATCCTTCGGCCGACGCGCGCGTGTGGGAAGTGCTGCTGTGTTGTAGTGCTCCAAGAACTGCTGGTAGGTGTCGTTGACCTTCCGATTCCTATCGGCAGTGCTGATTGCGTTTGATGCCGTCGACGCGTTATCGGGGACAACAACCTGGCAGACCCCACCGAAGTAGTCAAACGCTTGGCGGTGTGCATCAAGCCAGGACTGTTGCCGCTGGTCAACACACGTACATGCAAAGAGCATCCCTGAATATGGCAGCGAAGCGACGAAAATGCTGACTTTCGCACCCGGTGTGCCCGCAGGGTCGTACAGGCGCATCTTGTTCCCTGCCCAGTCCACCTGCATCGTATGCCCTGGTGCATGGGTGATCCGGGCGGTAAGCCCGGCCGCGTCGACATGGCAGGCAACCAATTGGCGGAAACGGTCGTAGCTGTAATGACGCTGGCCCGGCTGGGCCGGCGTTGTGGTGTAGCGAGCCCACAATACTTGCAGTGTGAGCTTCACACGCCCTGTGCGTGCTTTGACGACCGC
>NZ_KV812522.1:0-778 GCF_001813425.1 Corynebacterium sp. HMSC056E09 | reverse complement strand
TAAAAGAAGCGGAACTAAACCCAGGACGCTTCATCTTCTCGTTCGCAGCGGCCGTGACGTACATCAGCCCTGAGTATGGGCTGACCGCGACGAACAATGACGCCTTGAACGCTGTATCACCACTGGCCTGATCTACTACAGGCACTTTGTCACCGGCCCAGTCGACATAAAGCTCTTGACCTGGCTCATGGGTGACAACTTCAACGAGATCATTGGCACGCAGAAACTCATTGAGCCCACTGCAGAACTGGGAGTACTGGTACTTTGTCTTATCCGTCGGACACGGCTGCGACACGTAGTCCATCCACAGCTTATGCCTGGTCACATGCTTTGTACTTTTCAGCTTGCGTGCAAGAGCGTGAAAATCAGGCTGGTCGTAGGCCATCGTCCGTTTACTCCGGCCGTCGCTGAATCGATCATCGAACCATCCAGGTGGAAGTTGACGGAAACGCTCTAGAGTTAGTTCCTCATCGTTGATGACTTTCTTTGCTCGGGATACTTCTCGTCGTGAACATCCCAATGCGTGTGTGATCTGCGCGTAGCTAGCACCATCAAGGCACATCGCGATGATCTGTTTGAAGTTGGCCACAAGGACCAGCTCCTTCCAAGTAGAAGTTGACGCAACACCACCGGATCGTGGTGCCGCCAACATCAACTATGAAAGAAACCCCCTTGCAGTACCGGATACGCGGAACACCGGTACCAACTACGCGGACTCGCGGTACCAACTACCCCAAATCGACACCCGGACTGCGGACAGCCAGGCAAGTTACGCGAC
>NZ_KV812521.1:920-57208 GCF_001813425.1 Corynebacterium sp. HMSC056E09 | reverse complement strand
TCTTCACCTTCGCGGTGTAGGACTCGATGAGGGTGAGGGTGCCCAGGCTGTGGCGTTGTTGAAGGGCTGCGGTCCGGGCTTTGCGTTGCTTGCCGCTAAAGCGGGTGGGCCCGAAATACACCTGGTTAAGGTTTGCAAGCTCGGCGGCATCGGAAGCAGAAGCGCCGAGTGCGCGGAGCTCGTCGGGTGAGCCAGGAATGTTTTCCACCAGCGCAATCCCCGAATTGCGGAGGCGGATGTAGGTTTCGATATCCCCCATGAGCACAGAGACTAAAACAGCACCGTGGGCCCCGCAACCGGAGGAATTAAATTCCTGCTCAGAGGCAGGGTTAACGCCGACTAAGGGCAGGGAAAGGGATTGGTTGGGGGAACGGCAGCTGTGGGGAGGGACGGAACGAGAAAAGCCCCTCAGGGAGGGGCTAGACGCGGTGTTAACCGCGGTCGACGGCGCGGTTGCGCAGGGCGCGGGCGAGGCGGTCACGCTGCTCGGTCACGGCGCGACGCAGGCCACCGGCCAGGTCGCGAGAGAGGAATTCATCGGCGCGGTCGAGGGTCTCCTGGCTGACATCCCAGCGCGGGAACAACCCGGTCACCGTGGTCAGAGCAATCTCGTTGGACTGCGCGGACCAAATCTTTTCCGCCACGTCGAAGAACTCCGCACTCGGCAGGAGCTCGTCGGCGCCTACGAACGTCAGGCCCGCGAGCTTGGACTCCAAGTCGCGGTTGCCCAGTTCGCCGGCGACAATCTCGTCCCACACCGCGCGCTTGTTGTCCTCGGTATTAACCGCGGCCAACGCCTTAAGCGAGGCCTGGTAGCCTGTCGCGGTGTTATCGCGCTTGAGTTCCTCAGCCACCGCCGTCATGGCGGCGCCGGCGGCTTCGGGACCGGTGACGTCGGCAAGCGAGCCATCAGCGATGAGCGCGGTGAGCGCCTTCCAGCGCAGCCTCGCATCCGAGGAGGTCTTGAGGAGCTCCTGGAAGAAGGTGCGGGAGGCGTCGTGAAGCTTGATGCCAGCCAGCGCCTGGGTGAAGACGATGGAGCGCGCGGTGTTATCGGAGCGGGCGCCTTCAAGGAGGGCGTCGGCAAGCTGCGTATCCTCCTTTGCCCACTCTGGGTCGGCGTAAGTGGACTGGGCCATGGCAGCTTGGGAGAGGATGCGCTCCAGCACGGCGAGCTCGGTCTCCGCTGCCGCACCGCGGGCCACGAGCGCCACGAAATCGCGGGCGCGCATCGAGCCCGCGCGGGTCATCTCCCACGCGGTGGACCAGCACAAAGTGCGGGCCATGGGGTCCTCGAACTTCTCGATATTCTCCAACAGGAACTCAAGGGAACCCGCATCCAGCTCGATGAGGCAGTAGGTGAGGTCATCGTCGTTTGTCAGCACGAAGTCGATGTCCGCCTGCTTGCGGCCGATGAGTTCCGGAACCTCGGTGGAGGCGCCATCGATATCCATCTCGATGCGCTCGGTGCGCACCACCTTCTCACCCTGCAGCGCGTAGACGCCGACGGCGACGCGGTGCGTGCGCAGGGTATCGCCGCGCTGGGTGAGGTGGGCCTGTGTGATGGTGCCGGACTCGTCCGTCTCCAGCGCCACACCCAGCGTGTTGACTCCTGAAGTTTTCAACCACTGCTGCGCCCAGAAGGATAGGTCGCGCCCTGAGGCCTCCTCGAGGTGGCGCAGCAGATCCCCGAAGGTGGCGTTCGACCACTGGTGCTCCTGGAAGTGGCGGCGCACCCCGGCAAAGAAGTTCTCGCGGCCCACGTAGGCCTGCAGCTGCTTGAGCACCGACGCGCCCTTAGCGTAGGTAATGCCGTCAAAGTTCTGCTCCACGGTCTCAATGTCAGAAGCATCTGTGGAAATCGGGTGCGTCGTGGGCAGCTGATCCTGCTGGTAGGCCCAGGCCTTCTCCACGTTGGCAAAGGTCACCCACGCGGTGTCGTACTGGGTCTCCTCCGCCTGAGAAATCGCCGCCGACCAGGTGGCGAAGGACTCGTTGAGCCACAGGTCATCCCACCACTGCATGGTCACGAGGTCACCGAACCACATGTGCGCCAGCTCGTGCAGGATGGTGTCCGCGCGGCGCTCATACTTGTAGTGCGAGGCTTGCGACGTAAAGACGTACTCATCGCGAATGGTCACGCATCCGGCGTTCTCCATTGCACCGGCATTGAATTCCGGCACGAAGATCTGGTCATACTTGCCAAAGGGGTAGGCAAAGCCGAAGTTGCGGTGGTAGAAATCAAAACCCTGCTTGGTCTCGGTGAAAAGACGCTCGGCGTCGAGCGATTCCAGCAGCGAGGGGCGGCAGTAAATCCCCAGCGGCACCTCAACGGACTTAGCAGGTGAGCCCTCCGAGTGCTCCGCCAGCATGCCTGTCCACGTATCCTTCACGCCCACATACGGGCCCGCGCACAAGGCAACCAGGTAGGTCGACAGCGGGTAATCCACCGCCGCGCGCACGGTATTGCCCGAACGCGTGATAGGGGAGTTCGTAATCACCGTCCAGTGCTCCGGAACCTCAAAAGCCAGCGAGTACGTCGCCTTCAAATCCGGCTGGTCAAAGCAGGCGAAGACGCGCTTGGCGTCGGCAGTCTCGAACTGGGTGTAGAGGTAAGCCTCGCCGTCGACTGGGTCGACGAAGCGGTGCAGGCCCTCGCCCGTGCGTGAATAGCGAATTTTCGCCACGACCTTCAGCTCATACTCCGCCACCTGCAAACCCGATAGCGGGATCCCGTACGTCGGGTCATAAGCACTGGTGGGGAGAGGAGCGCCATTGAGGCGGACCTCGAGAAGCTCGTCACCGCGCAAGTCAATAAACGTAGAACCGGCCTTCTTTACTCGGAACTTCACCACCGTGGTGGAGGTGAAAAACTCATCCCCGGTGAGGTCGAGGGCGACGTCGTAGTGGCTTACCTCCACCATGTCGGAGCGCTGCTGGGCTTCCTCGCGGGTGAGGTTAATCGAGGTCATGTACTGTATCTCCTCTTTCTCGGTACCTTAAGTCTCTGCACCAGCGTAGTCACACGCCTAGGGTGGGGTGCCAAAGACCACAGAAACAAAGGAGATTTACCGTGGCTCAACAAGTGACGTTCTGGTTCGACTGCTCATGCCCCTTCGCGTGGCTGACCTCGCGCTGGATTAAGGAGGTGGAGAAGGTCCGCGATATCGAGGTGACTTTTGAGCCGATGTCCCTGTCCGTGCTCAACAAGGGCCGCGACCTGGATCCGGAGTACATGAAGATGATGGAAGCCAACTGGGGTCCTGCCCGCGTGGCGGCCAAGATTGCCGTGGAGGCCCCGGACAAGGTCGATGCCTTCTACACCGCGATGGGCACCCGCATCCACACGGAGGGCCAGGGCGGCAAGAAGGGTTACGGAGCCTACGACGACATCATCAAGCAGGCGCTTGGCGACGCCTCCCTCCCCGCCACCTTCGCCTCCGTGGCCAACACCGAAGAGATGGATGACAAGCTCACCGAGTTTCACAACCGGGGCATCTCCGAGGTCGGAGATGAGGTCGGCACCCCTGTGGTGAAGTTCGGCGATACCGCCTTCTTCGGCCCGGTCATTACGCGCGTTCCCACCGGCGAGGAAGCCGGCGAGCTTTTCGACGCCTCCGTGCGCCTCGCCCAGTTCCCCTACTTCTTCGAGCTCAAGCGCTCCCGCACCGAGGATCCCCAGGTTTAACGCGTGCGGTTGCGCATTGCTGCCGCGATGACGCAGATCAGGACGATAGGGGTGAGTACGATAGCGGGAAGTCCCGCGATGTTAATGATGGGCAGATAGCTCTGCGCCTGGTATTCCTCCCAGGCTGCGGCTAGCCACGTGGCCCACGACGCACCTGCAAGTAGCGCGAGGACGCCGGCGGTGATTCCGCCGGCGGTGCGTGGCTTATGTAGGAGCCACCACAGGCCCACGCCGAGGTGGGCCAGCGTCATCACTGCGTCCAAGAGAAGTGGCAGAATGAAGACGTTGTCGGTGAAGAAACCGGCGGCGAATAAACCTGCGCCGACAAGGATTGCGCCGACGTAAAGGAAGCAGACGCGTGCGGTCATGGACATAGTGGGGTCCTTCCTTGGGAGTAGACGTGCCCCACCATATCAATTTTGAATTATTGCTAAAACGGGTCGGCGGGCGTGTTCGCCGAGCGGTAGGATGTGGGCCATGCGCGTTTATTTAGGAGCAGACCACGCAGGGTTCGAGACGAAGAACGTCATTGCCGAACACCTGAAGAAGCAGGGCCACGACGTCATTGATTGCGGTGCCCATGAGTACGACGCCGAGGATGACTACCCGGCATTTTGCATTGAGGCCGCGCTGCGGACCGTCAACGATCCGGGTTCGCTCGGCATCGTGCTGGGCGGTTCCGGCAACGGCGAGCAGATCGCCGCTAACAAGGTGAAGGGCGCGCGTTGCGCCCTGGCGTGGTCCCCGGAGACTGCACGCCTGGCCCGCGAGCACAACAACGCCCAGCTCATCGGCATCGGTGGCCGCATGCACTCTGAGGAGGAGGCACTCGCCATCGTGGACGCTTTCCTTGATCAGGAATGGTCCCGTGCCGAGCGCCACCAGCGCCGCATCGACATTCTTGCCGAGTACGAGCGCACCAACATTCCGCCGGAGCTTCCGGAGGCTTAGTTCATGTCCTTGGGGTGAGTGCCGCCGCGGCCCTCTTCCCCAAGGTCGAGAACGGTGATGGCGGCCATCTCGGAATCATCAAGCTCAAAGCCGAATACATCGAAGTTCTGCGCGATGCGCTCCGGGTTTTCGGACTTCGGGAACACGATGACGCCATTTTGTAGGTGCCAGCGGATGATCACCTGAGCGGGGGAGACGCCGTATTTCTCGGCGGGCTCGGTGATTTCCGGCTGCTCGAAGAGATCCGTCTTGCCCTGGCCTAGTGGGCCCCAGGCTTCGATATGCACCTGGTGGGCGCGGAAGGCATCGAGCTCGCGCCAGCGCTGCAGGTAGGGGTGCAGCTCTACCTGGTTGACCACGGGGGTTTCATCAGTCTGGGTTTCCAGCTGGTCCAAGTGCTCAAGTTCGAAGTTGGAGACACCGATGGACTTTGCCTTGCCGGCCTTCTTCAGCTCGATGAGCTGCTTCCATGCCTCGACGTAGTGGCCGTTGTCCGGACAGGGCCAGTGGATGAGGTAGAGGTCAACGTAGTCGAGCCCCAGTTTCTCCAAAGATTCATCGAGGGCTGCGGCTGCGTCAGTTTGGCGGTCATTCCACAGCTTCGTGGTGATGAACAGCTCCTCGCGCGGGATGCCAGACTTGGCAATCGCGCGGCCCACGCCTTCCTCGTTGCCGTAGATGGCAGCGGTATCGATGTGGCGGTAGCCCACCTTGAGGGCCTCGAGGACCAGCTCTTCGGTCTTGTCGGGGTCAACCTTGAAGACGCCGAAGCCGAGCTGCGGGATGGAGTTTCCATCGTGCAATTTGATATTAGGTACAGTCATGCGGCCCACTCTACGCAGAGCTTGGTCATCCGTGCAGAAAACGATTAAAACCGCACCAACTACCTAAATTAGGTGGTTAGCGCGGCTTTTCCTTGGAGGGAATGACGGGAATCGAACCCGCGTCTTCAGCTTGGAAGGCTGAGGTATTAGCCACTATACGACATTCCCACAACCGGCAATCTTCAACTTTCAAGGTCTTGACTTTGAAAGTCTCAACGTTGAAAGCCGTTGAATCGGCGTGCCGACTACTTTAGCGCACGCGGGCGCTGAAAGGAAAATGGGAACTTAAGCGGGGTAAAGCGCGTTAGTTTGGGTAGGCGTACAAGCAAAACAACACATAGTTCGACACGCAATTCAACTCTGAGATGAAAGTGGTGCTTTCGTGAGCTCGTTATTGCTCCTTATCCTCGTCGTCGGTGGTGGCGCATGGTTACTCTCCTCGAGAAGCGGGAAAAAGCAGCAGGAGCTGCGAGAATCCCAACGTTTTGAGGACGCGATGGCGGATGCCCGCCGGTGGACCGAGCGCCTTGGCGGTCAGGTGATGAACTTGAGTGGCACGGATACTGCCTCCCAGCAGGCCATGGCGGATGCCTCCGAGCGTTTTACCGCCGCCAACTCGGCGATTTCCCGCGCCACAACCGCAAAGCAAGCGCACCTCGCGCGAGAGTCCGCGCTGGAGGGGCTGTACTATGTGGCGGCCGCGCGCGAGATTATGGGCATGGACCCAGGCCCCGAACTCCCGCCGCTGGAGGGTCAGCGCCAGGCCGGCAAGGTCACGGAAACCCGCACGGTGGAAGCAAACGGGGAGACGCTGACGGCGTCGCCAAGCGCATCTGCGCAAACCCCGAACTACTACCCGGGCGGTGTCGTGGCTGGGCGCCCAGTCCCGGCCGGTTGGTACTCGCGCCCGTGGTGGGCTGATGCGTTGACCACCGGCGTGTGGATGGTGGGTTACTCCATGATGTTCAACGCCATGTTCGCGGGCATGTCCGGCGTCGGCTACTCCGCCGCGGCGGCTGAAAGCGGCGACTGGGGTGGAGACCTCGGCGGCGCTGAAGGCATGGACGGCGGTGCCCTGGACGGAGCCGGTGATGTGGGCGCTGGCGATGTTGGGGGAGGCGACGATGGTGGCTTCTTCGATGGCCTCTTTGGCGGCGACGGAGGCGATGGCGGAATGTTTGATTTCGACTTCGACTTCTAAGCGGTTAAACATCCTCTGACATGCATAAATGAACCTAAAATGGGGCCGGTGTTGGGATAGTCAAGCGGCTATCGGTACACTAGCCCCAGTATGAAGCGCAGCTGCGTTCGGAGCTTCCGGGCGCAGAGGCTTTCCATACGGGGCGTGGCGCAGCTTGGTAGCGCACCTGCTTTGGGAGCAGGGGGTCGCAGGTTCAAATCCTGTCGCCCCGACGTATGGGGGCCTGGACACGCATCCAGGCCCCTTCATTACATTTTTAGACGATCACAATCAGGAGAGTTTCTCGTGAAGACCACCGTAGACAAGCTGAGCGATACCCGCGTCAAGCTCACCGTCAACGTTCCGTTCGCTGAGCTGGACAAGGAAATCGCTCAGGCCTACGCGGCGATCGCGCAGCAGGTTTCCATCCCGGGCTTCCGTAAGGGCAAGGCTCCGCGCCAGCTTATCGACGCCCGCTTTGGTCGTGGCCCCATCCTCGAGCAGGTAGTCAACGACATGCTGCCGTCCCGCTACGAGCAGGCCGTTACCGAAAACGATCTCAAGGTTATTGGTCAGCCGGAGATCGACATTGCCAAGCTGGAGGACAACGACTTCGTCGAGTTCACCGCTGAGGTAGATATCCGCCCCGAGTTCGAGGTGCCGGACTTCTCCAAGATTTCCGTTAAGGTGCCGGCGCTGGAGACCTCCGAAGAGGACGTCGACAAGGCGCTCGAAGACCTGGCTTCCCGCTTCGGTGAGCTCAAGGACACCAAGCGCAAGATGAAGACTGGTGACTACGCCATTATCGACATCACCACCGAGGTTGACGGCACCAAGCTGGATGAGGCTTCCCACGAGGGTATGACCTACCGCATCGGCGACGACAACCTGATCAAGGGGCTCGACACCGCTCTGCGCGGCATGAAGACCGACGAGGACAACGAGTTCACCACCACCATCCAGTCCGGTGAGCACGAGGGCGACGAGGCCACCGTGAAGGTCCACGTCCAGCAGACCAAGGAGCGCAAGCTGCCGGATCTCGACGACGAGTTCGCACAGATGGCCTCCGAGTTCGACACCATTGACGAGCTGCGCGAGGACACCAAGACCCGCGTCGAGGAGTCCAAGAAGTCCGAGCAGGCTGCCGCCATCCGCGATGAGGTCCTCAAGGCCGCGCTTGCCGACGTTGACTTTGAGCTCCCCGCCTCCGTGGTGGACGAGCAGGTCCACGCTCAGCTGCACCAGGTCATGGGTCAGCTGGCTCACGACGAGAAGGCACTGGCACAGCTGCTTGAGGCGCAGGGCACCACCCGCGAGGAGTTCGACGCTGACGCTCGCAAGTCCGCTGAGGAATCCGTGCGCACCCAGCTCTTCTTGGACGCACTCGCTGAGGTTGAGGAGCCGGAGGTGTCCCAGCAGGAGCTGACCGACCACATCCTGTTCACCGCCCAGTCCTACGGCATGGACCCGAACCAGTTCATCCAGCAGCTGCAGTCCAGCAACCAGCTGGGCAACCTGTTCTCTGACGTGCGCCGCGGCAAGGCCCTGGCTATGGCTATCTGCCGCGCCGAGGTCACCGACGAGGCTGGCAACAAGGTTGATGTTGACCAGTACTTCGGTGAGATCGATGAGGACGAGGCTGAGGCTTCCGAGGAGAAGTAATCTCCCGCTTGTAAAACGCCGCTGCCACATGTGTGGTGGCGAGCGCGCGTGAAACCCCGGATTCAGGTAACTCAAGGATGAGCCTGAATCCGGGGTTTGTGTCATTGTGAACGCCCTCTAGGAGTCTTTGAGTACTTCGTAGAGGGCGTGATGGGTGTTGGCTGGGGATACCGCTAGCCGTTCGTGGCTCTAAAGGCCTTGTCGGTTAGCTGCAGGAAGCGCATAACGTAATCCTTGACAAAGTCTGCGGTGCGTTCATTGAGATGTCCGGACTCTTCGAAAAGGGTGGGGGATTGACCCAGAAATACTTCGGGCTGACCCGGAAGCGGCATATCGAAGTAGGACAGGGCGAGGCGAAGGTTCTTCTGTGAACTGTAGCCGCCCATACGGCCTACAGAGTGGCTAATGATACCTGCGGGAAGGTTCTTCCACGCCACATCTGAGTTGGGTTTAGAGCCGATGTCCACTGCGTTTTTGAGGCAGGCGGGGATAGTGCGGTTGTTCTCTGGCGTAATGAAGAGGATCCCGCTCGAGTTCTTGATGGACTCGCGAAAAGTGGTGTACTCAGCCGGAGTGGGCTTGTCCGTGACGGCGGGGTCATCGTAGTCGAAGTCATAGAGCGGCAAGTCACGGATTTCCACGATGTTTGCCTCGTAGTCTTCAGGGATCATCGTGAGCACTTCGTGTGCAATCTTGCGTGCAAATGACTCTCGGCGCAGGCTGCCGACGATAACGCTGATACGTGGGGTGGTCATGGTAAACCTTCTTTCTTAGTTGGGTGTAGGGAGACGTGGTCAAGGGAGAAAAGGCTTGCAGCCAAAGGCCGGTGGTGGGCCGGCAGCGTGGGCGGCGGTGAGGAAGCCATCTACTTTGTCTCCTTCTTCATGGCGGAAGTACAGTTCGATGAGCCCTAGAAGACCCCCGAGGACGGCCTCTCGTGCGGCGGATGTATTCAACAGCCGCATGGCTGCGGGTTGGTTTCCTTCGCGGATGGCTTCAAACAGCGCAATGGTCTCAAGCCAGCTTCCTTGGTCCGGTCGCGGAAAAGGTTTAGAAATCCCAGTCATCATCACTCGTTTCTTCAGCAGTACCAATGACATAGGAGGAACCAGATCCGGAGAAGAAGTCATGGTTCTCATCTGCTCCGGGGGCTAGGGCCGCGAGGATTTCTGGGTTCACTTCCGTTTCTTCGGGCGGGAAATAGTCCGGGTAGCCCAAATTCATGAGTGCCTTATTGGCGTTATAGCGAACGAACACGGCTACATCATCCATGAGTCCCAAAGGCTCATATAGCTCGCCGGAATAGTCCAGCTCTAGTGCATAAAGCTCTTCGAGCAAAGAAATGGTGAAATCATGCATTTCCTTCTGCCGTAGCGGGGTCGTGGATTCCAAACCGCGCTGATACTTGTAGCCCGAGTAGTAGCCGTGCACTGCCTTGTCACGCAGAATGAGGCGAATCATGTCTGCCGTATTTGTCAGGGTGGCGTGGACAGAAAAGTGCAAGGGAAGATAGAAACCCGCGTAGAGAAGCAATGAGGAAAGCAGCGTCGATGACACCTTGCGTTTGAGTGGATCCGGCCCAAAATAGTGCGCGAGCACTTTCTTGGCGCGTGCCTGGAGAAGGTCGTTATTCACCGCCCAGCGGTATGCTTCATCAATTTCCTTTGTACTGCTCAGGGTAGAAAACACTGAAGAGTATGAACGGGCATGGACTGACTGCATGAAGGCGATGTTGGTATACACGGCCTCCTCGTGTTCGGTGCGGGCATCTTGAATCTGACAGATTTCTCCCACAGTGGCCTGGACAGTATCCAGGGTGGTGAGTCCCGTGAACACCCGCATGGTGAGGTTGCGTTCCTCGGGCGTCATCTTCTGCCACGCCGGGAGATCATTAGAAAGCGGGACCTTCTCTGGCAACCAAAAATTGGCGGTGAGACGGTTCCACACTTCAAGATCCTTGTCATCGCTCACCCGGTTCCAATTGATGGCGCGGATGCGGGCTGAAGGATCATGCCGGTAGCTCGGCGGGGTAACTGAAATGCTGGTTAGTTCAGCACTGTTCGATGTTGAAGACATAGCTTCCTTCTTTCTGAGTGAATGGTTGTAGACAAGGGGAGGACCGTGCTCCTACAAAGCACAGGAGACGCAGCCTTCGACCTCGGTTCCTTGGAGCGCGGATTGGCGTAAACGGATGTAGTAGAGGGTCTTGATTCCGGCTTTCCAGGCATAGATTTGTGCCTTGTTGATGTCTCGCGTGGTCGTATCAGCGGTAAAGAACAAGGTCAGGGAAAGTCCTTGGTCCACGTGTTGGGTGGCCATGGCGTAGGTGTCGATGATTTTTTCGTATCCCACGGCGTAGGAGTCATCGAAATACTCCAGGTTGTCGTTGGTCATTTCCGGTGCGGGGTAGTACACGCGCCCCAAGCGGCCTTCCTTGCGTATTTCAATCTTGGAGGCAATCGGGTGGATGGACGCGGTGGAGTCATTGATGTAGGAAATTGATCCAGTGGGTGGAACTGCCTGCAAGTAGGCGTTGTAGATGCCATCTTGCATCACTTGATTCTTGAGCCGTAGCCAATCCTCGCGTTGGGGGATCTGTACGCCTGCTTCGTGGAAGAGCTGTTTTACGTGTTCAGTGGCTGGCGCCCAGTCTTGGTCGATGTATTTGTCAAAGTAGGCGCCAGTGGCATAGGTGGATTCTTCGAAGCCTGTGAATCGTTGACCTTTTTCAACCGCGAGTGCATGGGATGCGCGGAGCGCATGGTAGGTCACCGTGAGGAAATAAATATTTGTAAAGTCCAGTGCCTCGGCGCAGCCATAAGGAATACGCTGTGAAGCAAGGAAGCCGTGGAGATTCATTTGGCCCAGACCAATGGCATGCATGGAAGCATTACCGTGAGCGATGGAAGGAACAGCTTCGATGTTCGTCAGGTCTGAGACCTTCGTGAGAGCGCGCACCGCGGTTTCAACAGTTTCCCCAAAGTCCGGTGATTCAAAAGCTTTAGCGATGTTGAGCGACCCTAGATTGCAGGAAATGTCCTGGCCAACGGTGGTGTAGTTACCTGAGGCGCCGTAGGTGGATGGCGTATTGACCTGGAGGATCTCACTACACAGATTGGACATATTGATATGTCCTTTGAGGGGATTAGCGCGGTTGACCGTATCCTCAAAGAGTATGTAGGGGTATCCAGATTCAAACTGAAGCTCAGCCAGCGTGGTGAAAAACTCGCGGGCTTTAATGGTCGTGTGAGAAATTCGCGGATTGGCAACCAACTCGTCGTAGTACTCGGTGATGGACATGTCAGACATGGCTACGCCGTACTCGCGAGCGATGTCATACGGGCTAAAAAGATGCATATCCTTGTTCTCTTTGGCCAGCCGGAAGGTTATATCTGGAATAACAACCCCCAGCGAAAGAGTCTTGATGCGGACTTTCTCATCGGCATTTTCCCGCTTGGTATCCAGGAAGCGAAGAATATCTGGATGGTGCGCATGCAGGTAGACGGCTCCAGCGCCCTGCCGGGCGCCCAATTGGTTGGCATAGCTGAAGCTATCTTCGAGAATTTTCATGACTGGGACTACTCCGGAAGCCTGGTTCTCAATCTTTTTGATCGGGGCTCCGGATTCGCGCAGATTGCTCAGCAACAAGGCCACTCCACCACCGCGCTTTGATAGTTGCAGTGCAGAGTTCACGCTGCGGCCAATGCTCTCCAGATTGTCTTCGATTCGCAGGAGGAAGCAGGAGACCATTTCGCCGCGCTGGGCTTTGCCTGCGTTGAGAAAAGTAGGGGTGGCGGGCTGGAAGCGTCCGGTCATGATGTCATCCACCAGCTTTTCTGCGAGCTCTTCGTCGCCCTGTGCAAGGTATAAAGCTGTGGTGGCGACACGTTCTTCGTAGCCTTCTAGGAATCGGGAGCCATCAAAGGTTTTCAGTGCATATGAAGTAAAGAACTTAAATGCGCCGAGGAAGGTGCGGAATTGGTGCTTAGCTTGATGTGCTCTGTCGTACATGGCGCACAGAAAGGCGTCATCATAAAGCTCAAGGAAATCCCGCTCGTAGTACTCGTTATCAACCAACCATTCCAAGCGTTGCTTGGTGGAATCGAACTGATGCATGCGGGGAGCGACATGGTGCGTGACATAGTCTTGTGCTGCCTGAATGTCCTTGTCAAACTGGATTTTTCCAGAAGCGTCGAACAAGTTCAGCTGCGCGTTGAGTGCGTGGTAGCTTTTGCGCTTGCCGACACCGCCGGCATTGTCTGCTGAAGCAGTGCGGGGCGTAGCGCCAATAGTCTGTGTGGGGGTGGCATCAAGAGGCCACATTGTGTTGTCCAATCTGTGTGATGCGGATGTGTTCTTCATCTTGTGGGGGATTAATGGGGTGTCATCGTTAGCTGCTTTTGCTGCTCCCAAAACTTTTGAAGGCCCTGCTTTACGGCGGCAATGTCCTTCTGTGTGCCGAGAAGCTCGAAGTGATACAGCTCCGGTACGTGGCACTTGGCGGAAATGATGCGTCCGGCGACGCAGTAAGCACTTCCGAAGTTGGTATTCCCTGAGGTAATAACGCCCCGGATAAAGGAGCGGTTGATTGGGTCATTGAGGAAGTCGATGACCTGTTTGGGGACTGCGCGTTTGAGCGAGCCTCCGCCGTAGGTGGGAACGATGAGTACGTACGGGTGTGAAACCTGGATCATCCCGGTTTTCTTGGGGCGCAGTGGAATGCGCACCGCGGGTCTATCTAAGCGTTCAACGAATCTTTTTGTGTTTTCTGAAACGCTGGAAAAGTACACCAAATCTGGTGAGTCTGACATGGCAATCCTGCTCATCCTGGCCTTAGCCATAAGTGGGATAGGTGATATTCGAAAAGACTAACTACGCAATGCCGTAGTTGCAACTACGGCCTAACGTAGTTTTGAAAAGGGCAGGTGAGGGCAGGATTAAAACAAAGGGGAAGGTCTAAAGGCTGTGGTGTGCTACAAACACTGCGTCGGTAGCTGGGCGTCCAAGTACTACCCACTGAGTGCTGCCGGCCACTTGTATTTCGAGAGAGTCTGAAAAGGGCGCTCCCTCGCGCGTGCTAAGAACAGCCCCAGTGACAATGCCGCGCTCTTCAAGGAACTTCAGCAGTTGTGGGTCGGAATCAGAAATGCGTTCCACGGTCACTTGCGGTTGTGCACCGCTGTCGGTGAGACGGTGCGCACTGGGGATTGTGATCTGTCCATCAACCGTAGGGATAGGATCGCCGTGCGGATCCCTAGTGGGGTAATTAAGGAACTTATCTACACGTTCTATGAGCATGTCGGACACCGCGTGTTCGAGATTTTCGGCTTCATTATGGACTTCGTCCCACGTGTAGTCCAATGCTTGAACCAAAAAAGACTCAAGCAATCGGTGGCGGCGCACCATGACCAATGCGTACTGCCTGCCAAGTTCGGTTAACTCCACAGAGCCATAGGGCGTGTGTGACACGAGTCCTTGCTTCGACATTTTGCGCACTGCATCGGAAACCGAGGAGAGCTTGAGTCCCAGCTGTGCCGCAATAAGTGTGGCGGTAACGGGCTCGGATGACCATTCCTTTAGCCCCCAGATAGCTTTCAAATAGTTCTGGGTACTGGTGGACAGCTCGGAAACAGACATGAGTAAATGTTAACCCAGCTTCCGTATGCGCCTTTGGCGCTGCGCCCCAACGCTCATAGCGAACAGAGGCCAAGTTTGAGAGGAATGCCGGTAAGGTGGGGCCAGTTAAAGCATTCTTCACTTGAAGGAGAACCACTAATGTCTGAGAAGATTTCAATGAACTCGTCGTCTACGGGTATGAATCTGAGCGATAGCGTCTATGAGCGCCTACTTCGTGAGCGCATCATCTTCCTGGGCACCCAGGTGGATGATGAGATTGCCAACAAGCTGTGTGCCCAGATCCTCCTGCTGTCCGCAGAGGACCCCACGCGCGACATTTCGCTCTACATCAACTCCCCGGGTGGCTCCGTCACCGCGGGCATGGCTATCTACGACACGATGAAGTACTCGCCGTGCGATGTGGCCACATACGGCATGGGCCTGGCTGCCTCGATGGGCCAGTTCCTCCTCTCTGGTGGCACCAAGGGCAAGCGCTACGCCCTGCCGCACGCACGCATCATGATGCACCAGCCTTCCGCTGGCGTGGGCGGTACCGCCGCAGACATCGCCATCCAGGCCGAGCAGTTCGCGCAGACCAAGCGTGAGATGGCTGAGCTGATTGCTGAGCACACTGGCCAGACCTTCGAGCAAATCACCAAGGATTCGGACCGCGACCGCTGGTTCACCGCCCAGCAGGCCAAGGAATACGGCATCGTCGACCACGTCATTGAGTCCGTTAACGGTCCTATCACCAACTAGGGAACAAGGAGCTTTATCACCATGTCTAACCTTCAGATGCCTTCTTCCCGCTACGTTCTGCCGGAGTTCATTGAGCAGAACGCACAGGGATCCAAGACCACCAACCCGTATTCCAAGCTCTTCGAAGAGCGCATCATCTTCCTGGGCACCCAGGTCGATGACACCTCCGCCAACGACATCATGGCGCAGCTGCTGGTCCTGGAGTCCCAGGATCCGGACCGCGACATCACGATGTATATCAACTCCCCGGGTGGCTCCTTCACCGCGCTGATGGCCATCTACGACACCATGCGCTATGTGCGTCCGGACGTGCAGACCGTCTGCCTGGGCCAGGCTGCTTCCGCTGCGGCTGTTCTGCTGGCCGCCGGTGCCCCGGGCAAGCGCGCCGCTCTGCCGAACTCTCGCGTGCTGATTCACCAGCCGCGTACGCAGGGCACGCAGGGCCAGGTCTCTGACCTTGAGATCGAGGCCAACGAGATCGAGCGCATGCGCCGCCTCATGGAGGAGACCTTGGCCGAGCACACCGGCCGCACCGCAGAGCAGGTGCGCATCGATACCGACCGCGACAAGATCCTTACCGCGCAGGAAGCCGTCGAATACGGTCTCATCGATACCGTCTTTGATTACCGCAAGCTCAACGCTTAACTGAGCAGAATTAAAGCCCCGCTATCCGAAAGGAAGCGGGGCTTTAGTCGCGCTTAGGCCTCGTAGGGCGGCAGGATGGCTTCGGGGGACTCGGGAAGGATCTGGCCGCCGTCAATGATGAGGGTCTGTCCCGTGATGTAGCCTGCCTCGCGGGAAGCGAGGAAGGCCGCCGCGTTGCCGATATCGCGCGGGGAACCTAAGCGGTGCATGGGGACGGAGCGCGCCATCTGGTCGAGGTACTCCTGGCCCTGGCCTTCAAGGCCTTCGGTGAGGATATTGCCTGGCAGCACTCCATTGATGGTGATGCCATCGCGCGCCACCTCCAGTGCCGCAGAACGCATGAAGCCCTGCTGCGCGGCCTTCGAAGCGCCGTAGTGCGCCCAGCCTGGGTAACCGGTGTGCGAGCCGGTGATAGACGTCGTGATGACGATGCGCCCGTAGCCCGCCTTCTTCATGTAAGGCAGCGCTTCCTGCACCACGGTGAACGTACCGTGCGTGTTGATGGCGAACATGGCGTCCCACTGCTCGTCGCTCATGTCCTCGAGCGGGCAGTTAGGGAAGACGCCGGCGTTGGAACAGACAATGTCGATGCGGCCATAGCGCTTGACGACGTCCCCATAAAGGGTGCGGACGGAGTCGCGCGAGGTGACGTCGACAAGCAGGGCGTCCGCGCCGAGTTCTTCGGCGGTTTTGTGTGCGGCCTCCTCGTTGAGGTCAGCGATGACGACGGTTGCGCCGGCCTCGCGCAGGGCGCTGACGATACCGCGGCCGATGCCGGCGGCACCTCCTGTGACGATGGCAACCTGGTCCTGAAGATCGAACATGTGAAGCTCCTTTGCGGTTGAGGGTGGCTCTGAGCCCCAGCCTAGGCCGCTACCGGTTGTGGCGTGCTGTGCTTCGTGGTCGCCGTGTAGGCGCGCACGCCGATGAGGGAGAGCGCGGCCAGCACCGCGGTAACACCAGCGAGGGGGTAGAGGCCCGTCGGGGTCCAGCCTGTTTCGAGGAGGTAGCCGGCCAGGATGGGCGCGAGGGTGGCGCCGACGCGAGCAATGCCGATGGCGGCGCCCGTGCCCGTGGTGCGCAGTGCGGAAGGATAGGCCTCCGGGGTGACGGTATAGAGGCCGGAAATACAGGCGTTGAGGCTAAGGCCTACGCCGACACCGAGGGCGAACATGAGGGTGGGCACGGCGGTGGAGTTGATGAAGCCGACGAGGACGACGGAGGAGACAAGACAGAAGGCGATGAGCAGCGGGCGGGCGTCGATGCGCGTGGTGAATAGGCCGAAGAGGATGGCGCCGATAGCCCCGCCGAAGGAGAGCATGATGCCGCCGATGATGCCTTGTTGAGCAGTCAGGCCCTCGGCGGTAAGTAGCTTCGGGGTCCACTGTGAGGTGAAGTTGTAGGCAAACATGATGAAGCTGAATGCCAGCCAGAGCTTGATGGAGGTGCGCAGGAACTGTGGGGAGATGAGGTCCTTGTAGGACGCCTTGTGGGTGGTGCGGGGGCGGACGCTGACCTCGCTCTTGAGGCCGAGCTTGGCGGTGATGGTGCGCACGGCGTCCATGCGGCCGCGGGCGGCGAGGAAGTCGGCGGACTCGGGGACGACAGCAACCGTGAGGATAAGGGCCACGACGGTGAGCGTTGCGCCGACCCAGAAGATGGGTTGCCAGCTATCGAAGGTTGATGCGATAACACCGCAGAAGGATGCACCAAGGCCGTAGCCGGAGGCATAAATGGCGACGGCCAGTCCGCGGAAGCGCAGGTTGGAATACTCGCTGACGAGGACGGTGACGCAGACGAGGACGCCGCCGACGCCAATGCCGGTGATGAGGCGGAAGAAGAGGAGAAGGCTAAACGTTGGCGCGAGGGCGGTGAGAACGAGGCCGACGAGGTCGATGATGAGTGAGACGGTAATCAGTGTGGTGCGCCCGAGGCGGTCAGCTAGCGGGGCAAGGAAGAAGGAACCGAGGCCGATACCGATAAGCGCGGCGGAGAGGAGCCAGCCTAGGGAGGAATTGGACAAGGCGAACTCTTCGCTGACAGGTCCGGCGCCGAAGGCCATGGCCACCATGTCGTAGCCGTCGAGAGCGTTGAGGAAGAGGGCGATGGCGATGATGAGCCACTGGCGCGCGCCCATGGGGGAGCGGTCGATGAGTTCGCGGATGTCCATGAAAGTCTTTCTGCTGATGGAGAGGTTTCGATGTAAGTTAGTGAACCGCTCTGTCTATGTCCATTAACTGCCGTTTTAAATTCAGTGGCGCGCCGCCGCGCGAGGAATAGCGCTCGGGTCTGGGTGGTTTACTAGAGTGGAATGGACTGCGGTAAAATCGCTCCACCCAACCCCAGAGAAAAGAGTTGAAAGGCCTTCATGGCACGTATGCAAGAAAGCGCTGACCTGCTCAAGTGTTCCTTCTGTGGAAAGAGCCAGAAGCAGGTGAAGAAGCTTATCGCCGGCGGCGGCGTCTACATCTGTGACGAGTGCATCGAGCTCTGCAACGAAATCATCGAAGAGGAGCTCGGCGCGGCTCAGGCTGAGGCGGACGAAGAGAAGGAAATGCGCCTTCCGCGTCCTTCGGAGATTTCGGCTTTTCTGGATAAGTATGTCATCGGCCAAGACCAGGCCAAGCGTGTGTTGTCGGTGGCTGTGTACAACCACTACAAGCGCATCAAGGCTGAGGAAGCCGCCGGCCTGGAGGGCCGTCGGAAGAAGACTCAGGATGAAGAGGTGGAGATTGCCAAATCCAACATCCTGATGCTGGGCCCGACGGGCTCCGGCAAGACCTACCTGGCGCAGACCCTGGCGCGTTTGCTCGACGTCCCCTTTGCCATCGCGGATGCCACGAGCCTGACCGAGGCCGGTTACGTGGGCGAGGATGTTGAGAACATCCTGCTCAAGCTGCTGCAGGCTGCGGACTTTGATGTGGAGCGCGCGCAGCACGGCATCATTTACGTCGATGAGGTGGACAAGATCTCCCGCAAGTCGGAGAACCCCTCGATTACCCGCGATGTGTCCGGTGAGGGCGTGCAGCAAGCGCTGTTGAAGATCCTCGAGGGAACCGTGGCGGCCATCCCGCCACAGGGCGGGCGCAAGCACCCGAATCAGGAGTTCATCCAGCTGGATACGACGAACATCCTCTTCATCGTGGCCGGTGCTTTCGCGGGCTTGGACAAGGTGATTTCGGAGCGCGTGGGCAAGAAGGGCGTGGGATTCGGCGCCAAGCTGGAGAGCAAGGACGAGAAGGAGTCCGTCGACTTCTTCTCCCAGGTGCGCCCAGAGGACCTGGTGAAGTTCGGCCTCATCCCGGAATTCATCGGCCGCCTTCCGGTGGTTGCCACGGTGGACAACCTGGACCGCGAATCGCTGGTTAAGGTATTGGTGGAACCGAAGAACTCCCTGGTCAAGCAGTACCAGCGCCTGTTCAGTATGGATGGTGCGGAGCTGCACTTCGAGGATGCGGCGCTGGAGGCAATTGCCGAGCTAGCACTCGAGCGCAAGACCGGTGCCCGCGGCCTGCGCGCCATCATGGAGGAGCTGCTCGTTCCCATCATGTATGACCTTCCGGACCGCGAGGACATTGCCAGCGTCCACATCACGCAGGACTGCGTGACTGACGGCGGCGAGCCGGAGTTCGTGTACTCGGATGAGGCGAAGGAATCCGCCTAAACGGCATCTTATAAAAGGCATCTTCACGGCTGAAGATGCCTCTTGCGCTGTCTAAAAGGCGTTTTCAGGCCTAAAAACGCCGTCTGTCAGATGCCATCTTCGTGCTGGGGGGCAAAGGAACCAGATGAGTGGGACCATTTAGCTATGGCGCGAGATCGTGACCTGGGATTATGCACGGGCCGGCGGGTAAATGGTTCCTTTACTGTGGTTTTATTGCTCGCCCGGTGCTGGGAAGAGGGTTCTACTCGTAGAGGTCCCGGGACACGTCGCCTTCGTCCTCGGTGGAGTAGACGTCCAAGGGCGCGGATTCGGCTTCCAGCTCGGTCTCGTTCTGCTTGAGGTAGGACTCAAAGCCAATGTCGGGGATGTTCGCCGTGAGGAAGGCCAGCACGGCATCGACGGCCATGCGGTGCAGACCCTCGGTGTTGTTGTGGGTGTGCATATCGATGTCGAGCAGATTGCTCATCATCGCGTGATTTGTCACCCGGTACATCGTCAGCGCCGAAATCAGAGTGAAGATATCGTTCGCAGAAATGCCCGGGCGGAAGGCGCCGGAATCTTGGCCCAGCATAAGCAGCCTGTCGAGGTGGAGGGAGATCGCTGAAACGTCGACAAGCGCGTGCGAGGACTCCAGCACACTGTGAGAGGACTCCATCGTCAGCATCCGGATGGCCTCCGGGTTGTCCACGTGCTGGCGGAACATCCAGTCCACCAAAGTGCGCACGCCCTCTACCGGGACCGCGGAATTGATTTCCAAGCTGCCCTCCGGAGGGTTGAGCCGCTGGGCAGCTGCAGCCAATGCCTGCTGGTAGAGGCCCTTTTTATCCCCGAAGTAGTAATGGATCATGCGCTTGGACATTCCAGACAGCTTCGACACGGTTTCGAGCTTGGTATCGGCGTAACCGTGCTCAGAAAACTGCGTTATCGCAACATCGATCACGTGCTCAACAGAGCCGGAGTCGACCGTTGCAGCCTCAGTGCTCATGGAAAGTCCCGTCTAGTCGATGAATATGCGTACAGTTGTCCACTATGCCGAAAAAAGACGGCTATGGAGTTCAAGTGCAAAGAACTCGCATCTTTCGGGGGTAAAATCACACCCCATGGGGGCGAAAAACGGGACTAGGGTGGGGAAGTGAGTACCCAGCCGAAAGGATTCACACATGACTGCTTCTCAACCCGTCAAGATCACCGTGACCGGCGCTGCCGGCAACATCGCGTACTCCCTGCTGTGGCGCATCGCTGCTGGCGATGTCTATGGCAAGGACACCCCAGTTGAACTCGCATTGCTGGAAATCCCGGACGCCGTTGGTGCCGCTGAGGGCGTGGCCATGGAACTTAATGACTCCGCCTTCCCGCTCCTTCGCGGCATTACCGTCACCGATGATCCGGAGGTGGCTTTCAAGGACACCAAGGCTGCTTTCCTCGTGGGCTCCCGCCCGCGCACCAAGGGTATGGAGCGCGCTGACTTGCTGGAGGCTAACGGCGCTATCTTCACCGTGCAGGGCAAGGCGCTGAACGCCGTCGCCGCACGCGACGTTCGCGTCCTCGTCGTGGGCAACCCGGCCAATACCAACGCCTACATCGCCGCGAACAGCGCTCCGGACCTGGACCCGAGCCAGTTCAGCGCGCTCATGCGTCTGGACCACAACCGCACGCTGAGCCAGGTGTCCCTCAAGACGGGCGTGCCCACCGCGGAGCTGACCAAGGTTGCCGTTTGGGGCAACCACTCCGCCTCCCAGTTCCCGGACCTGACCTACTCCAACGCTGAGGTAGATGAGACCTGGTACAAGGAGGAGATGATTCCGAAGGTGGCCAAGCGTGGCGCTGAGATCATCGCTGTGCGTGGCCGCTCCTCGGCAGCCTCTGCAGCATCCGCCGCAGTGGATCACATGCACGATTGGATCCATGGCACCGAGGATTGGCGCACCGCCGCCATCGTTTCGGATGGCTCCTATGGCGTGGACGAGGGCCTCGTCGCAGGTTTCCCCACCGTCTCCCGCGACGGCAAGTGGGAAATCGTCCAAGGCCTGGAGCTTAGTGACTTCCAGAAGGAGCGCATCGAGGCCTCCGTGCAGGAGCTGCGTGAGGAGCGTGAGGCCGTAGCCCACCTGCTGAAGGGCTAAGCCTCCAGCACCAAGTTATCGATGAGCCGCACCGGCCCCACTTGCGCTGCAACCAGCGCCAAGGCGGGCCGGTGTTGTGCATCTACGGGCTCGAGGGTGGCCGGGTCCACCACGGTGAGGTAATCCACCGTCACACCGGGGGAGGCTGCGAGCTGGGATTCGGCTTCTTCGAGCGAGGCGCCATCCTGCAGCGCGAAGAGCGCCTGGGATAGGGCGACCGCCTGCTCGCGCTCGCGGGGGCTAAGCCGCGCATTGCGGCTGGACTCGGCCACGCCGTCCGTTGCGCGCACGATGGGCACGCTGATGATGTCCAGCGGCACATCGAGGTCCGCCACCAGGCGGCGGATGATGGCTACTTGCTGCGCATCCTTTTGCCCAAAATAAGCGCGGTCTGGTGCGACAAGGTGAAACAGCTTGCTCACCACGGTGGCCACGCCGTCGAAGTGGCCGGGGCGCGAGGCGCCTTCCAAGACCGAGCCCATCTCACCCGTGCGCACCCACACCCGCGGGGTACCATCCGGGTACATTTCCTCCACGCTGGGGGCGAAGACCGCATCGACTCCCAATGAGTCCAGCAGCGCGGCATCCGCGTCGAGGGTGCGCGGGTAGGCGCGGTAGTCTTCGCAATCGCCCAGGTCCGTGAACTGGAGGGGATTGACAAAGACCGAGCTCACCACGGTGTCGTTGTCTTCGCGGGCGCGGCGGATGAGGGACGCGTGGCCGTCGTGAAGCGCGCCCATCGTTGGCACCAAGCCCACGGTGCCGGAGGCTGCGGCGCGGAAGGCACGGAGTTCAGATTTAGTTTTCAGGATCTGCATGGCTTAAAACCCTAGTCCTCGAAGGATTCCTCGGCGTTGGGGAAGGAGCGCTCGCCCACATCCGCTACGTATTCCTTCGCACCTTCCAGTAGCGCACCGCGCAGGTCTGCGTAGCGGCGCACGAAGCGCGGCGCCTTGGGTCCGCCCAGGCCGAAGGCATCGGTCCACACCAGAATCTGACCGTCGGTCTGCGCACCGGCGCCGATGCCGATGGTGGGGATGGGCAGCTCCCTGGTCACCTGCTCAGCAAGGGCCGCCGGGACCATCTCCAGCACCACGGCGAAGGCGCCGGCCTCGGCGAGGGCGCGGGCGTCGTCGTGAAGCTTCTCCGCACCGGCACCCCGGCCTTGGACCACGAAGCCGCCCAAGGCGTGGACTTGCTGGGGCGTGAAGCCGATGTGGGCGCAGACCGGGATGCCGGCGGCGACAAGCGCGGCAACAATGGGAGCGCGCTCCGCACCGCCCTCCAGCTTCACGGCCTGCGCGCCGGTTTCCTTCATGACGCGCACCGCGGTCTCGAGCGCCTGGGAGGGGCCGTCCTCATAGGAGCCGAAGGGAAGGTCCACCACCACGAAGGCACGGGAGGTCGATGCAACCACCGCGCGGGCCAGCGGAATCATCTCATCCAGGGTGAGCGAGAGCGTGGTTTCGCGGCCCAGCACCACATTGGCCAGTGAATCGCCGACGAGCAGGAGATCTACCCCGGCTTCATCGAAGATCTCGGCGGTCATGCAGTCATAGCTCGTCAGGCACGCGAATGCCTGAGAGTTGTCTTTGGCTTGGGCGAAGTAACGGGTGCGGAGGCGGGCGCGGTGGCCAGGGTTGTGAGACATGCCCTTACTCTAGACACGGCGCTGGTGCCAGTTGACGCACAGGGTAGAGTTGGCCAGGTGACTGATCAGAATAAAGAGCAACTCGTTGGCACCAACCGCGCGGACCAGCTTCCCAAGTCCTGGGAGCCGCAGGCAGTAGAGAAAGACCTCTACGAAGGCTGGGTAAGCGCCGGTTACTTCACCCCGGATGCTTCCTCGGAGGCGGAGCCTTATTCCATCGTGCTGCCGCCGCCGAACGTCACCGGCCAGCTGCACATGGGCCACGCCTTGGACCACACTCTGATCGACTCCATCATTCGCCGCAAGCGCATGCAGGGTTATGCCACCCTGTGGCTGCCGGGCGCTGACCACGCAGGCATCGCCACCCAGACCAAGGTGGAGGCCCGCCTGCGTGAGCAGGAGGGCAAGAAGCGCTGGGACTATGAGCGCGAGGAATTTATCAACAAGGTCTGTGAGTGGAAGGAAGAATTCGGCGGCACCATCCAGAACCAGATGCGCGCCATCGGTGACTCGGTGGACTGGTCCCGCGAGCGCTTCACCCTGGATGATGGCCTCTCCCGCGCCGTGCAAACCATCTTCAAGACCCTCTACGACGAGGGCATGATCTACCAGGCTAACCGTCTGGTCAACTGGTCCCCGGTGCTGGAGACCGCGGTGTCCGATATCGAGGTCGTGTACAAGGACGTCGAGGGCGAGCTCGTGTCCATTCGTTATGGTTCGCTGAACGACGACGAACCGCACCTCATCGTTGCCACCACCCGTGTGGAGACGATGCTGGGTGACGTCGCCATCGCTGTCCACCCCGACGATGAGCGCTACGCCCACCTGGTGGGCAAGGAACTGCCGCACCCCTTCCGCGATGATTTGAGCCTGAAGATCATCGCCGATGATTATGTGGACATGGAATTCGGTACCGGTGCCGTGAAGATCACCCCGGCGCACGATCCGAATGACTACGCCATGGGCCTGCGCCACGACCTGGACATGCCCACCATCATGGACACCACCGGCCACATCGCGAACACCGGCACGAAGTTCGATGGCCTGACCCGCGAAGAAGCCCGCGTGGAGATCCGCGAGGCGCTGCGCGAGCAGGGCCGCATTGTCAAGGAGATTCGCCCCTACGTCCACTCCGTGGGTCACTCGGAGCGCTCCGGCGAGCCCATCGAGCCGCGCCTGAGCCTGCAGTGGTTCGTGGCCGTGGAGAAGATGGCGAAGATGTCCGGTGATGCCGTCCGCGAGGGCGATACCACCATCCACCCGAAGTCCCTGGAGCCGCGCTACTTCGAGTGGGTCGATGACATGCACGATTGGTGCATCTCCCGCCAGCTGTGGTGGGGCCACCGCATCCCGATCTGGTACGGCCCGGAGGGCGAGGACGGCCAGCGCGACATTATCTGCGTCGGCCCCGACGAGGAAGCCCCAGAAGGCTACGTCCAGGACCCGGACGTTCTGGATACCTGGTTCTCCTCTGCGCTGTGGCCTTTCTCCACGATGGGCTGGCCGGAAAAGACCGCCGATCTGGAGAAGTTCTTCCCCACGAACGTGTTGGTCACCGCCTATGACATCCTCTTCTTCTGGGTCGCCCGCATGATGATGTTCGGCACCTTCGCCGGCGCCCACACCCCGGAGCTGCTCGGTGAGGGCAAGGACGGCCGCCCGCAGGTTCCGTTCACGGATATCTACCTGCACGGCCTGGTGCGCGATGAGCAGGGCCGCAAGATGTCGAAGTCCTTGGGCAACGGCATCGACCCGATGGATTGGGTGCGCGACTATGGCGCGGACGCACTGCGCTTCACCCTGGCCCGCGGCGCGAACCCGGGCGTGGACCTGCCGCTGGCTGTCGATGCCGCCGCTGCCGGCCGCAACTTTGCGACCAAGCTCTTCAACGCCACCAAGTTCGCGCTCATGAACGGCGCGGGCGTGGCTGAGCTGCCGGCACGCGACGCGCTGACCGACGCCGACCGCTGGATCCTCGACCGCTCCGAAGAGGTCCGCGCCAAGGTGGACGCCTACCTGGATGATTACCAGTTTGCCAAGGCTAACGAGCTGCTCTACCACTTCGTGTGGGATGAGCTGTGTGACTGGTACCTGGAGATTGCCAAGACCCAGATCCCGCGCGACTTCGATGCGGCGAGCGCCGAGGAGCAGGCCACCGGACGCACGACCCAGATCGTCCTGGGCCGCGTGCTCGACCTGGTTCTGCGCCTGCTGCACCCGACCATGCCGTTCGTCACCGAGGTCCTGTGGAAGGCCCTGACCGGCGGGGAGACCATCGTCACCGCGCAGTGGCCGACTCAGGAGCACACCAACGGCGGCGCCGAGAAGGACGAGGTCGCCGCCCGCCGCATTCAGGACGCAGACAAGCTCATCACCGAGCTGCGCCGCTTCCGCTCCGACCAGGGTGTCAAGCCTTCGCAGAAGGTCCCGGGCCGCCTCGATTTCGCCGCGGCCGACCTGCAGGAGCAGGAAGGGCTCATCCGCAACCTGGCCAACACCACCGAGCCGGGTGAGGACTTCACCGCGTCCGCCTCCATCGAGGTGCGCTTGTCCCAGGCCACCGTCGAGGTCACCTTGGACACTTCCGGTGCCGTCGACGTCGCCGCAGAGCGCAAGCGCCTGGAGAAGGATTTGGCCAAGGCCCAAAAGGAGCTGGACCAGACCGGCAAGAAGCTGGGCAACGAGGCCTTCCTGTCCAAGGCGCCGGAGGCAGTCGTGGAGAAGATCCGCGTGCGCCAGCAGGTGGCCCAGGAAGAAGTCGAGCGCATCACCGCACGTCTGGAGGGGCTCAAGTAGTGGCGGAGGAGAAAGACCGCGAGGAATTTGAGGTCGTCGATGCCCTCGCGGAGGGCACCGATGGCGGGCCGGTCGAAATCACCGACTCCGGCCTAACGCTCAACCTCGGCGGTGAGGATGACTACGAGGAGGTAGCGCCCGAGCAGGCCACGCCGGAGGAGCTCGCGGAGCTGGCTCAGGTGACCGCGGAGCTCAACGCGCGTGCCCCGGAGACTATCATTGAGCCCAGCCTCGAGCGCATCGAGATGCTCATGGATCTCTTGGGCAACCCGGAGCGTTCCTTCCACGTCATCCAGGTTGCAGGCACCAACGGCAAGTCCTCGACCGCGCGCATGATCGATTCGCTGCTGCGCGCCTTCCACCGCCGAGTAGGCCTCGTCACCAGCCCGCACCTGCAGTTGGTGACCGAGCGCATCGGCATCGACAGCCACCCCATCCACCCGCGCGACTTCGTGCGCATTTGGCGCGAAATCAAGCCCTATGTGGAAATGGTGGATTCCCGCTCCGACATCCCCATGTCCACCTTCGAGGTGCTCGTGGGTATTTCCTACGCGGCCTTCGCCGATGCGCCTATCGACGTCGCCGTGGTTGAGGTCGGCCTCGGCGGCACGTGGGATGCCACGAACGT
This sequence comes from Corynebacterium sp. HMSC056E09, assembly GCF_001813425.1. Taxonomy (NCBI): domain Bacteria; kingdom Bacillati; phylum Actinomycetota; class Actinomycetes; order Mycobacteriales; family Corynebacteriaceae; genus Corynebacterium; species Corynebacterium sp. HMSC056E09. Next base: position 31,021 of record NZ_KV812521.1, on the reverse strand, counting down.
GGTCAACGCGGAGGTAGCCGTGGTCATGCCGGTGGGTCTCGACCACACGGATTACCTCGGTGACACCATCACCGAGATCGCCGGTGAAAAGGCCGGCATCATCAAAGCCCGCGAGCACGACGCCGATGATGTGCTCACGCCGGGGGAGAACATCGCCATCATCGCCGAGCAGGAGCCGGAGGCCATGCGCGTGCTGCTGCAGCGCACCGTCGACGTCGGCGCCGGCGTAGCGCGCGCGGGCTCCGAGTTCGCCGCGCTGGAATCCCGCATTGCCGTCGGCGGCCAGCAGCTCACCATCCAAGGTCTCGGCGGCCTCTATGAGGACATCTTCCTGCCGCTGCACGGCGAGCACCAAGCCAAGAACGCGGCCGTCGCTTTGGCGGCGGTGGAGGCTTTCTTCGGGGCGTCGTCAGGCAATCAGCTCGACATCGCCTCCGTGCGCACCGGCTTTGCCAAGGCCATTTCCCCCGGACGCCTGGAGCGCGTGCGCACCAGCCCCACGACCTTCTTGGACGCCTGCCACAACCCGCACGGCGCTAAGGCCCTAGCCGCAGCGCTCGACCGCGACTTCGACTTCGCCCGCCTCATCGGCGTGGTGTCCATCTTCGCCGACAAGGACGCCGCCGGCATCCTCACGGCCCTGGAATCCGTTCTCACGGAAGTCGTCATCACGCAGAACACCTCGCCGCGCGCCCGCGATGCCTACGAGCTAGCGGAGCTCGCCCGCGACATCTTCGGTGAGGAGCGCGTGTATGTCGAACCCGAGCTGCCCAGCGCCTATACCCAAGCCGTGGAATTGGCGGAGGAGGCCGATGTGCAGTCCGGTTCCGGCATCGTGATTACTGGCTCGGTGGTCACGGCAGGTGACGCCCGCGCACTCTTTGGAAAGGAGCCCGCATGAGCCCCCGCAAACCCGTCCCCGAGGAGGAGATCGGCCCGCTCGGACTAGGCCAAGCGCCGGCCAAGGATCCCCTCAAGCAATTCGGTGGCATGGTGGTGGCCAGTTCCCTCACGCTGGAACTCATCACCTTGGTTTTGGCGCTGCCGATGCTGTACAAGCTGTATGACGGCACCCTGTGGACCCCGTTCAACTATGGCGTGGTCATCGGATTTATGGTGCTGTTGTTAGCGTCCTTCCCGTTCATGAACAAGTCCTGGGTCGTCGGGGTATTGATCGTGTTCCACGTCATCGGCATTGTTCTTGGTTTCATGGTCCACTGGTCCGTGGCCACGATCTTCATCATCTTCGCCCTTCTCTGGGCTCTGGCGGCGTATATGCGCTCGGTGCTCGTTGCCCGCATGGACCGCGGCTACCTCACTACGCAGCACCTGACTGAGAAGTAGACCGCCGCGGTGTATATCCGGCCGGAGCTGCGCGCGGGCGCAGCATTCATGTCTTTGTGGGATCCGACCAACCCGCTGATCCGCCGCGCCGGGCGTGTAGTTCCAGCGCTGTGGCCCGCCCCCTATATCCAGGGCGTGCGCACGCGGCGGGTGAGAAACGCCGAAATCCGCGCGACCATCTATAGCCCGGAGAACCCACGCGGCGCCGTGTTGTGGATCCACGGCGGAGGGCTGCTCATGGGCCATCCGCGCCAGGACGTCAAACACCTCAAAGAGACCGCCGCGGAAGTCGGCGTCACCGTCATCGCGCCGCGCTATCGCTATGCCCCGGAAAACCCCTATCCGGCCGCGCTTGACGACGTCCACTCGGCCCACCACTGGCTCCTCACGCACGCGGAGGAGCTGGGAATTAGTCCGGATCGGATTGTCATCGGCGGCCAAAGCGCCGGGGGAGGGCTCGCCGCCGCCTTGTGCCAGCGCCTCTATGATGAAGGCGGAATCCAGCCGGCGGGGCAGTGGCTATTTTGTCCGATGCTGGATGACCGCGCAGCGTCCACCGACCGCAACCCCATCTGGGATGCGGATTCCAACGCGCAGGCCTGGCGCTACTACACCAACGGCAAGCCGGACGCGCCCTATGCCGTGCCCGGCCGCCGCGCGGAACTGTCTGGCCTACCGCCGGCGTGGCTGTATGCGGGCAGCAGCGAGCTCTTCTACGGCGAGATTGTGGATTACGCCGAGCGCCTGAAGTCCGCAGGCGTGCCCACGCAGTGCGAGGTTGTGGATGGCGGCGTCCACGCCTTCGAGTTGTGGGCTCCCCATACCGCGGAGGCGAAGCGCCTGCTCATGAACTCTCGCGTCTGGCTGCAGTCGACGCTGAACGCGCTAGACTAGCCGGCATGCTCTTTCTTCTCTACGGCCTGTCCGCCCTGCTGTGCATCGCTGCTCTCGTGGCCAAGCTGTATTTTGGCGGTTTTGCGCTGCCACTGGCGCTGTTGATTCCGGCCTTCGTCTTCCTCGTCGTCGGCGTGCTCAAACAGCAGCGCGACGAGCGCCCGGTGGAGTTTGCGGATTTGGAAGAATGGCACCGCGAGGAGCTGAAAGGCCTGCTGGAGAGCGGCCAATACGGCACGGCCGTGCGTCAAGTACAGATGTGGTTTCGTGGCACGAGCCATGAGCGCGCGGAGGAAATCGTGCGCCGCCTCACGTAGCGCTTAATAATTGGCCCACTGTCGGGACGCGGGAGCACCTGTTCTGTACTATGTGCCCTATGACTGAACGTACACTCATTCTCATCAAGCCGGACGGCGTGAAGAACGGCCACGTGGGCGAGATCATCTCCCGCATCGAGCGCAAGGGCCTGAAGCTCGTCGCCATGGATCTGCGCGTCGCCGACGAGGAGACCGCAAAGAAGCACTACGCAGAGCACGAGGATAAGCCTTTCTTCGGCGATCTCGTTGACTTCATCACCTCCGCACCGCTGGTTGCGGGCGTTGTCGAAGGTGAATCCGCCATCGCCGCATGGCGTCAGCTCGCCGGTGGCACCCACCCAGTGGAGAAGGCCACCCCGGGCACCATCCGCGGTGACTTCGCTCTGACCGTTGGCGAGAACGTCGTTCACGGTTCCGACTCCCCGGAGTCCGCTGAGCGTGAGATCTCCATCTGGTTCCCGAACCTCTAACTATGATTACTGCGCTGAGCGCGTAACGAAGCCCGAGCAGATGCTCGGGCTTTTTCTATTTCCCGCCCCGCTATTGCACGCTGGCTAACGGGTGCACGCTGGTTCGCGGGTCAATCGAAAGAGAGAAGTGTGCGCAACGCCGTAAAAGCGTCTTTTTCAACGCGATGAGTGACGGTACGGCCTCTTTGCTCTCGGGTGAGGAGGCCAGCTTCCCGCAGACGTGCCAAGTGGTGGGAGACTGTGGGTTGGCTCAGTGCGGTGAGCTCTGTGAGTTTCGTGACGCTCATCGGTCCGCACCCTTCATCACACAGAATGGACAGGAGCCGGAGGCGGGCTGGGTCAGCCAGGACTTTAAATTGCTGGGAAAAGTGCGCCGCCTCGGCGGCGCTCAGAGGGCCCGTGCTGAGGGAACAACACTCAGCCGCGTCAGCGCTGGTCTTGGGAGCGGGGGAGGAAGCCATGTGTTCAGTATATGGGCTATGCTTGCCTTCGTAATCATATTGACGTGCATCAATACGAGCTGTATATTGCACTTTCGTATCCTGCTCTGTTCAACAATGAAGGAAGAGGAAGACATGGCCCTGCCGCAGCGTCCCACGTTGTCTTTTCTTGACCGCTTTCTACCCGTGTGGATCATCTTGGCGATGGCCATTGGACTGCTTTTCGGCCACTTTCTCCCCGGAATTGGTCACGCCTTAGGGGCCGTCAAAATTGGTGGGATTTCCATTCCGATCGCAATTGGCCTCCTCCTCATGATGTATCCGCCTTTGGCGAAGGTCCGCTATGAGAAAACCCGGGAAATTGCTACTGATGGCCGTCTTATGGTGGTGTCGCTCGTCCTCAATTGGCTGGTGGGGCCTGCGCTCATGTTTGCCCTGGCATGGCTCTTTTTGGCTGACCAGCCGGAGCTTCGCACCGGCGTGATCATTGTGGGTCTTGCTCGCTGTATCGCCATGGTGCTCGTGTGGTCGGATCTGTCGTGTGCTGACCGCGAGGCAACGGCGATCCTTGTCGCGCTTAACTCTGTTTTCCAAGTGGCCATGTTTGGCGTGTTGGGATGGTTCTACCTTCGCATCCTCCCAAGCTGGTTGGGACTTGATACCACGAGTGCAGAGTTCTCTTTTTGGGCCATCGTCAAGGCTGTTCTCGTGTTCCTGGGCATTCCGTTCCTTTTGGGTGCGTTGTCCCGCTTCTGGGGCGAAAAGGCGAAGGGAAGAGAGTGGTTTGAGGACCGCTTCCTCCCTGCTGTATCGCCTCTGGCTCTGATCGGATTGCTTTACACCATCGTTCTGCTGTTTTCTCTGCAAGGCGAAAACATCGTGGAGCAGCCAGCAGCGGTAGCACGCGTTGCTGTGCCATTAGTTATCTATTTCGTTGGCATGTTTGTGTTGTCATTGGGCGTAGCTAAGTCCGTAGGGATGAACTATGCGCAATCTGCCAGCGTGGCTTTTACTGCTGCAGGAAACAATTTTGAGCTTGCGATCGCGGTATCCATTGGAACGTTCGGCGCGACTTCTGCCCAGGCCCTAGCCGGAACGATTGGTCCTCTCGTTGAAATCCCCGTTCTCGTGAGCTTGGTCTACCTTATGCTGTGGATCGGGCCGAAGCTCTTTCCGGGCGATGACACCCTTCCACGCTAGCGTGTGTGCGCGGCGTCCATGCTGCGCACACCTGCCTCGGTAAGCGTGATGTTGTAGGTGCGTTTTCCTTTGCCGTATATCAAGCCAGACATCTTCACCACGCCTGCCTTCTCGAGCTCGCGCATTTCCTCCTCGAGCCCCTCCTCGTAGCCGAGTAGCTTGCTCAATGCTGGGATGGAAATCGTGTTACCGGTAACGGCGCCCGCCGCCACCAATCCGCTGAGGGCCTCTGGGTGTTCCTCAACGGCGGCAATGCTTTTCTCTGTGACGCCATCCAAACTGTCCTTTTCTGTGATGGCTTTGATGCGGCGCTTGCCCACGCGGAAAGAGGTGGTGCCGAAGGCGCGGCCACCGATGATGAACGCCGGTATGGCAAAGGCCGTGTGGCCCGCTGCGACGAGGATGGGGTTGAGCGATATATCGCCGAGAATCCCGGTGGACTTAATCCCTTCGGTGATAAGCGGCGAAAAGATGGCGAGCACCGGCAACAAGTAGGCAAGGGTGGGGTAGTCGCCCGCCCGAAACTCTTCCTGCGCGGCTTGTACAAACTTTGGTTTGCTGCGAATGATGCGGAAGGCTCCGTAGAGCATCACCATGATGAGCACCGCGTAGACCGGGACCGCGTAGGGATAGGGGAAGTCAACGACGCGAAGGCCTGAAGCGATGCCCGCGGGTACGGCTACGGTCACGATATTCCGCAGCGCGATCTCGTTGCGGGCGCGCGCCTGCGCCACAGTGCGTGGCGCGTGGACAGGTATTTTCCGCTCTGCAGGTGTGTTTGTGGGCGCGCCGTTGGACATAGCGGCGATACTAACATGTGAGCCTTAATCGAGCTCTGTGCCAGAATAGAAGGCGCTGACAACTTAATAAAGATGATGAGAATTTTTCAAAGACTCACTACCGTGTGGCGGCAACCTGCGCCCGGGGTGAGCACAACGTCAGGAGATAAGCCACTGATGGCATCCAAGAAGAAAACAAAAGAAGAACGTATTGAATCGACGTTGGCTGCGGCTGTAGCGGGGATTGACCGCGAGGCACTCGCTCCCAAGACTCGCCTTTATGCCTTGGCCAAGCAGGTGGGCGTGGCTTCCAAGGAATTGGTGGCCCAGTTCGCGGAGATGGGAATCAAGAAGTCCGCACAGTCCACACTTACGCCGGAAGAGGTGGGCCAGCTTATCGACGTCCTCGTGCCCGCCACCGAAGCTCCCGAGCAGGCCGCCACCGAGGGCACCGACCAGGCTGCAGCCACGGCTGATGCTGCGCAGACCCCCGAAGAACCTGTCGAAGAAACTACTGAAGCCCCGGCTGAGGAAAAGCCGGAGAAGACCGTGAAGAAGAAGCGCGCCAAGCGCGCGGCGAAGCGCGTGAGCAAGGCAGGCAAGAAGGCTGAGCCGAAGGGGCAGGCAGGGGAACCCACACCGGAAGAGCCTGCTGCGCAGCCGGAGCAGCCGGAGCAGTTGAGCGAGGAAGAAGAAAAGCTGCGTGAGCGCGTGCGCAAGAACGTTGATAACGAGATTTCGCAGATCGTCGACAAGGTCGATGCCGAAATGCTGCACGAGGCGCTCGTCGAGGCCGGTGATAGCGCCGAGGACGAGGACCTCACCCCGTTGATCACCCCGATGGCTGAGGAAGACCCGGACGTGTACGACTTCGCGCCGGTCTTCATGGCGCCGAAGATCACTCCGCTGGCCAAGTGTCAGAAGCCAGAAAAGCGCGAGGAAGAAACCGAGGAAGATTCGGAGCCGGTAAGCCAGCCGCGTGGTCGCCGTCGCGGCAGCCGCGGAACTTCCCGTGGCCGCGGGGCGGAAAGCCGCGGGCCAGCCCGCGAGGAAGTCGAGCACATTGAAGAGCCGAAGGCCATCAAGGGCTCAACCCGCATCGAGGCGCAGCGCCGCCGCCGTGCGGAGCTGCGGGAGAAGGGTCGCGAGCGCCAGCACATCGTCTCCCAAGCGGAGTTTCTCGCGCGTCGCGAATCTGTAGAGCGCACCATGGTGGTGCGCGATAAGCAGCGCACCGACGGCGCGGGCATCATCACCCAGGTCGGTGTGCTGGAGGATGATCTCCTGGTCGAGCACTTCGTCACGACGGAGACGCACCCCTCCCAAATTGGCAATATCTACTTGGGCCGTGTGCAAAACGTGCTGCCCTCGATGGAGGCAGCCTTCGTCGATATTGGACAGGGCCGAAACGGTGTGCTGTATGCGGGAGACATCGACTGGCGCGCATTGGGCATTGGCGGACGCGGCCGCAAGGTGGAAAATGCCTTGAAGTCCGGTGATCAGGTCCTAGTTCAGGTGGCCAAGGATCCTATCGGCCACAAGGGCGCGCGCTTGACCACTCAGATTTCTTTGGCCGGCCGCTTCCTGGTGTATGTGCCCGGCGGGCGCAGCGCGGGAATCTCCCGCAAGCTGCCGGTGCCGGAGCGCAAGCGCCTCAAGGGGATTCTGGAGCGCGTCATCCCGGGGGATGGCGGCGCCATCATTCGTACCGCAGCGGAGAACGTGTCGGAGGAGGACATCGCGTCCGACGTCAACCGCCTGCACTCCCTGTGGGAGGACATTAGCGCCCGCGCCGCGCACGAGAAGGCAACGAAGGGCGCCAAGCCGGTCACCCTGTACGAAGAGCCGGACCTGCTCATCAAGGTCGTGCGCGACCTTTTCAACGAGGACTTCAGCACCTTGGTTGTGGACGGCAAGCGTTCCTACAACACGGTCAGCGCCTACGTGGACTCCATGGCGCACGACTTGGCGGACCGCGTTGTGCGCTACGACGCCCGCGACCACGATGGCGAGGATGCCTTCAGCGCCTACCGCATCGATGAGCAGCTGCAGAAGGCCCTGGGCCGCAAGGTGTGGCTGCCGTCTGGCGGCACCCTCGTCATCGACCGCACTGAGGCCATGACGGTCATTGACGTCAACACGGGCAAGTTCACCGGTTCCGGCGGCAACCTCGAGGAGACGGTGACCCGCAATAACCTCGAGGCGGCCGAGGAGATCGTGCGTCAAATGCGCCTGCGCGATATCGGCGGCATGATCGTCGTGGACTTCATCGATATGGTGCTGCCGGAAAACCAGGACCTTGTGCTGCGCCGACTCAAGGAGGCGCTGGGACGTGACCGGACGCGCCACCAGGTTTCTGAGGTCACCTCACTGGGCTTGGTGCAGATGACGCGAAAGCGCGTGGGCACAGGCCTCATCGAGACTTTCTCCACCGAGTGCGAGGCCTGCCATGGCCGGGGCATCATCATTCACGAGTACCCGGTTGATGAGGATGCCGAGGAGGAGAACTCGAAGCCACAGCGCCGAGGCCGCAAGGAGCGCCGCGCACCGCAGCGCGATCCTAAGCAGCACCCGGCTGCCGTGCGCATGCACCGCGACGACGAGGAAGCCGCCGAGCACGAAACTGCCACAGAAAAGGAAGCTTCGCGCGATGACGAGTCCTCCTTGGAGGAGCTCGTGGCCAACGTGGTCGTCGTCGACGAGGACGAGCCGGATACCCCGGATAGCGCTTCCATTGGCTATGCCGTAGCGGAAAGCCTGGACGCGAAGCGCTCGAAGCCGAAGTCGAAGGCGAAGCGCTCGCGCAAGCCGCGCCGGGCAACGCGTACCTTCCGGGAGCCACAGCGCGAGGAGACGAGTGAGGGCTCGAGCGCGAAGCACGGCAAGCGCGATGAGCACGCCGGTGCGGAAAAGGCATCCAACCAGCGCTCGGAGCAGACCTATGACGAGGCTGTTGAAGCCTTTGAGAAGTCACCGCGCCGCAAGCGCCGCACGCGCGGAAATTCCCGCTCGGATATTCGCCCGAAGCGTGAAGACTTCGCGCAGGACGAGACCCCAGCAAAGGACGCTCAACTAGCCACCTCTAAAAAGGAGGCCAAGGCTGAGCGCAAGGGTGCGGAGCCGGGCGAGAACGCGAGCGTGCGCGCGACCCGCAGCCGCGGCCGCCGCCGAGTGGTGCGCAAGATGGCACAGAGCCAGTCCACCCCGGCGTCGAATGAACGCGGACAGGGGAGCGAAGCGCAGCGGCGAGAGTCTTCCGCACAGACCACAGCGTCGAAGGCACGAAAGGGCGGGCGCGGGAGGCGTCGAGTAGCACGGCGCAGGTCGCGCTAGAAAAGGCGTTTTGCCTTTTCGCCCCCTCACGGGGTAGTCTTTGACAGTCGCTGTTTAGACCATGAATGCGCTCGATGGGACGCGCTGCGGTTCCCGCACGTCTCTCGCGGATGTGGTTCTAAACGCCAATGTCCAATGTCCATTCGTTAGCGGCACCACCCAGCTGCTAGCGAGCCGAGTTTAGATAAGGGGTAGCCCTCTATGTACGCGATCGTCAAGACCGGCGGAAAGCAGTACAAGGTTGCTGAAGGTGACCTCGTCAAGGTCGAGAAGATCGAGGGTGAGCCGGGTTCCTCCGTTGCTCTCACCCCGGTTCTGCTCGTCGATGGCGCAACCGTCAAGTCGAAGGCTGCAGACCTGGAGAAGGTCTCCGTCTCCGCTGAAATTGTCGAGCAGGGCAAGGGCCCGAAGATCGACATCCTCAAGTACAAGAACAAGACTGGTTACAAGCGTCGCCTTGGTCACCGTCAGCCGGTGACCACGCTGAAGATTACCGGTATCAAGTAAGCCTTAACCGGCTCTAATTCATCCCTGAAGGAGGGGAAACCACATGGCACACAAGAAGGGTGCTTCCAGCTCCAGCAACGGTCGCGATTCCGAGTCCAAGCGCCTCGGCGTTAAGCGCTTCGGTGGTCAGCAGGTTAAGGCCGGCGAGATCATCGTGCGTCAGCGCGGCACCAAGTTCCACCCGGGTGAGAACGTTGGTCGCGGCGGCGACGATACCCTGTTCGCTCTCGCGGCAGGCTCTGTTGAGTTCGGCGTCAAGCGTGGACGTCGTCTGGTCAACATTGTTCCGGCCGAAGAGGTTGTTGCAGAAGCAACTGCCTAAGAGCTTCATGGCGTAATCCCGAGCTTTTCGCTCGGGATTTTGTCGTTTTTACGCGGCCGGCGTGGCGGGGGAGCGTGGAGAAAACTAAAGGGGCGTTGCTTCAGATCCCCGCAGTGCTCAACTAGGACGGTATGCCAGGAACCGTTAGACTAGCGGGCATGGCACGATTCATTGACCGAGTGGTTTTGCACTTGCAGGCAGGCGACGGCGGACACGGCTGCGCCTCCGTCCACCGCGAAAAATTTAAGCCGCTCGGCGGGCCCGATGGCGGCAACGGCGGCCACGGCGGAGACATCCTGCTGGAGGTCTCAACCCAGATCCACACCCTCATGGATTTCCACTACCGCCCGCACCTGAAGTCCGGCCGCGGCGGCAACGGCGCCGGTGACTGGCGCAACGGCGCGCGCGGCGAGGACCTCATTCTCGAGGTCCCTGAAGGCACCGTGGTCTATACCGAGGACGGGGAGATGCTCGCGGATCTCACGGTCCCGGGAACCCGTTTCGTGGCCGCGGAGGGTGGTTTCGGTGGACTTGGAAACGCAGCGCTAGCCTCGGCCGCCCGCAAGGCCCCGGGCTTTGCGCTGCAGGGAGAGCCGGGCGAGGCGCGCGATCTAATCTTGGAGCTGAAGTCCATGGCGGACGTCGGCCTCGTCGGTTTCCCCTCCGCGGGCAAGTCCTCCCTCATTTCTGTGCTTTCGGCAGCCAAGCCGAAGATCGGTGACTATCCCTTCACCACCCTCCAGCCCAACCTGGGCGTGGTGGACATGGGCTACGAGTCCTTCACCATGGCGGATGTCCCGGGGCTCATCCCGGGAGCCGCCGAGGGCAAGGGCCTAGGCCTCGACTTCCTACGCCACATTGAGCGCACAGCGGTTCTCGCCCACGTGGTGGATACCGCTTCCATCGAGCCGGGCCGCGATCCGCTCTCCGACATCGAGGCGCTCGAGACCGAGCTGGCCAAGTACCAGGAGCTCCTGGAACAGGACACCGGCCTCGGTGACCTGCGCGAGCGCCCGCGCGTCATCATCCTTAACAAGGCGGATGTTCCCGAGGCAGAGGAGCTCGCGGAATTCGTCAAGGGTGACCTCGAGGAGAAGTACGGCTGGCCGGTCTTCATCATTTCCGCGGTGGCGCGCAAGGGGCTAGAGCCCCTCAAGTACAAGCTGATGGAGATGGTGAAAGAACACCGCAAGTCACAGCCCAAGGCGGCGGTGGACAAGAACCACACCATCATTCAGCCCAAGTCCGTGGGCAAGAAAAAGAAGGGCTCCTTCGCGGACTTCACCGTCCGCCCCGATCCCGAGGTGGAGGGCGGATTCATCGTCGAGGGCGACAAGATCGACCGCTGGATTCGCCAGACCGACTTCGAAAACGACGAGGCCGTGGGCTACCTCGCAGACCGTCTGGCCAAGGCCGGCGTCGAAGAGGAACTGCACCGCCAAGGCGCGCAGGAAGGCTGCCCGGTGACCATCGGGGACATCACCTTCGAGTATGAGCCGATGGCGGGCGGGCGTGCTACTGACGCCGGCCGTGGCCAGGATGGCCGCCTCATGAGCACCGAGCGAGTCTCTGCTGCCGAGCGTAAACGCGCTTCCCAGGCACGCCGCGGCCTCGTGGACGAGTTCGACTTTGGCACGGATGGAGAGGTCACGCGCGAGTCCGCAAACCGCGATCGCTGGCAGGGTTAGCCCGGTATACTGAGCCGGTATGTCATCCGAACACGACAACCAGCTCGACTATCCTCTCCCCCTTGAACCCTTCGAGGGGCCGACCCCGGACGTGGACTACCCGGAGACCACCACGCTATCGGAGAAATCCAGCGGTTTCTCCTCGCCGCTGCGCGAGGAGATCTCCAAAGCCAAGCGCATCGTCATCAAAATCGGATCCTCGTCGCTAACGCGCGATGACTTCGTGACCTCCACCGAGAAGATCGACAAGATCGTCGACGCCGTCTGCGCACGCATGAACGTCTCCGACATCATCATCGTCTCCTCCGGTGCCGTGGCCGCCGGAATGGGGCCGCTGGGCCTGACCACCCGCCCCACCGATTTGGCCACCAAGCAGGCGGCCGCCGCGGTGGGCCAGGTGCACCTGGCCTACGAGTGGGGTGTGTCCTTTGCCCGCTATAACCGCACCATTGGCCAGGTGCTGCTGACCGCGTCGGACGTCGGCAAGCGCGATCGCGCCCGCAACGCCCAGCGCACCATTGACCGTCTGCGCCAGATGCGCACGGTGCCCATCGTCAACGAGAACGACACCGTGGCCACCTCCGAGATGCACTTCGGTGATAACGACCGCCTTTCTGCGCTCGTGGCCAATCTGGTCGGCGCGGATGCCCTCTTCCTTTTCTCTGACGTGGACGGCCTCTACGACAAGAACCCGGCCGAGCCGGACGCCAAGTTCGTGGAGGAGGTGCGCACCGGCAAGGACCTCAAGGCAGTCGTTGCTGGTGACGGCGGCAAGGTCGGCACCGGCGGCATGGCCACGAAGGTCTCCGCTGCCCGCCTGGCCACGCGCGGCGGCATCCCGGTGCTGTTGACCTCGGCGGATAATATCGGGCAGGCGCTTGACGACGCCTCCGTAGGCACCGTCTTCCACACCCGTGAGGAACGCCGTCTGTCCGCGTGGAAGTTCTGGGCTCTGTACTGCGCGGATACCGGTGGCTCCCTGCGCCTGGACGAGGGCGCCATGGAGGCCGTGGTCCGAGGTGGAAACTCCCTGCTGGCCGTGGGCATTACCGACATTAAGGGCGAGTTCAACGCCGGTGAGATCGTGGACATCATGGGGCCCAAGGGCCAGGTCATCGGGCGCGGCGAGGTGGGCTATGACTCCACCACACTGCACAACCTGCTGGGCAAGCACACCGATGAGCTGCCGGAGGATATGCGCCGCCCGGTTGTCCATGCCGACTACCTGTCCAACTTCGCCTCCCGTATTTAATGCGCTATTTCATGGGCCCCGACGTGTGGGCGGCAACTGTGGCAGATATCGACGCAGCCGGACACGAGCGCGTCGAAAGTTTGGCGGAAGCCGAGGTCTTTGTGAATACCGCCTCGGACCCGGCGCAGACCCCGGAGATTCCGGAGAACATCAAGTGGGTGCAGTACTGCTTCACTGGGGTTAACCGCCACATCGATGCCGGGCTCATCCGGCGCGATGGCCTGCCGTGGTGTAACTCCGCGGGTGCTTTTGCCAAGCCCGTGGCGGAATCTGCACTGGGGCTCATGCTCTCCCAGGCGCACCACCACAAGGCTTTCGCCCTCGCGAAGTCCTGGTCGGTGGCGCGTGAGCTCGATGAATCCCAAGCCTGGCTCTATGAGCAGCAGGGGCCAACGCATGTGGTCATCGTGGGCGCGGGAGGCATCGGCAAGCAGCTCATGGCCTACCTCGCGCCCTTCGGCGTGCACATCACCGCGGTGAACCGCTCGGGCCGCCCGGTAGAGGGAGCGGACGTGACGTTGCCCATCGAGCGCGCCGACGAGGCCTGGGATAAAGCGGATTTCGTCGTGAGCATCCTGCCGGCGACGGCCGCCACGGAAGCCTTCTTCGACGCAGCGGTGTTCCGCGCCATGAAGCCTTCGGCGGTGTTCGTCAACGTCGGCCGCGGCAGCACCGTGGTCACGGACGATCTCGTAGAGGCTCTGCGCACGGGCGAGATTGCCGGCGCGGGCCTGGAGGTCATGGACCCGGAGCCGCTTCCGGATGGCCACCCGCTCTACGATCTACCCAACGCCACGCTGACGCCGCACATGGCGGCCTCAGATCACGTGGCCCAGTACCACCTGGGTGCTATCTTCAATGCCAACGCCGCCGCGTGGGAGCGCGGCGAGGATATGCCCACCCGCGTCGACCCGGACGCCGGCTACTAGCTAAGGAGGATGTACATGAAGTACGCCATCGAACCACACTCCTGGGAGGAAACCATCGAGGTGCTCGACGCCGCGGGCTTTGAGCGCGCCCCGCTAGATGAGGCCTCCTTCCTCATCTACACCGGCGATGGCACTGACTTCCCGGACCCGCTGCCGGAGAACATTGGCTTCGTGCAGATTCCTTCGGCGGGCGTGGACCACGTGCTTGAAGTGATGAAGGGGAGCAGCGTGCCGTGGTCGAACGCCGCCGGTGTCTATGACAACACGGTAGCGGAATCCACCATCGCGCTGCTCTTGGCGCAGCTGCATGCGCACCGTCGCGTTAACGGCACGTTTGATTCCTATGCAGAGATGGAGGCGCACACTTCCTATCTTTATGACGACAAGACGGTGGCCATTATTGGCGCCGGTGGCATTGGCAAGCGTCTGATCAGCATGCTCTCCGGCTTTGGGCCGCGCATCATCGCGGTGAACCGCTCCGGCAATCCTGTTGAGGGCGCGGAGGAGACTTACCCGATTTCTGAAGTGGACAAGGTCTGGCCTCAAGCAGACTACTTCGTCCTTATCGCCCCGCTGACCCCGGAGACCCGCCACATGGTGGACGCGGAGGCTTTTAAACAGATGCCGGATCACGCGGTCGTGGTCAACGTGGGCCGCGGCCCGCTCATTAACACCGAGGACCTCGTCGCGGCACTGGAGGCAGGGGAGATCGCGGGTGCGGCACTCGACGTCACCGACCCTGAACCGTTGCCGGAGGATCACCCGCTGTGGCAGGATAAGCGCGTAGTTATCACCCCACACATTGCCAATACGCAGCGCTCCGTGCGAGAAAAGATTGGCGCGCACACCGTCAAGGTGGCCAAGGCTTTCGCGGCGGGGGACAAGCTGCCTACTCTGGTTGACCCGAAGGCAGGCTATTAATGGAGAACCCCGATATCCGCGTTGGTGATGCGGAGCGCTCTGAGGCCCTGGAGCAGTTGAGCCAACACTTCGTCAACGGTGCGTTGGGCCCGGATGAATTTGAGCAGCGCACCGGTGAGGCTGCCGCGGCGCGCACGCGCGGAGACGTCGCAAAGCTCTTTGCGGACCTGCCGGAGCTTTCCACCCCACGTGCTACAGCACCCGCCACCCGCCACGAGGCGGAGCTAGAGGATATGCTCTCCCGCGGGCGCAAGGTGCAGATAGCGGATTCCGTCATTTGGTCCGTAGCGATGATCGCCCTCTTCCTTGGGCTTTTTGTCTTCGACTGGAGCTATTTCTGGATCTCGCCCGTCATCGCGTTCTTCGCTTCCTGGGCTGCGCGCGGGGTGCTGAAGTTCAGCGAGTCGGATGAAGAGCTCTTCGATGAGCTTTCCGAAGGGGAAAAGAAAAAGCGCGCTGAGCGCCTGCGTGCTGCCGCCGAGCGTCGCCGCGAGCTCGGGGCCTAAGACTGGCGTTGCTTAAAGCCCATAGCTGCACAGAATCCCTGACAAGCAGGCAGACCTTCCGTACGCTGGTATGGCATGAGCAACACCGAACGTGAAGAAGTTCTGTCCAAAGCCCGCGCCGCCAAGGCGGTGGCGCCGCAGTTCGCGCAGCTGCCCACCCCGCGCAAGAATGAAATCCTCAACCGAGCCGCGGAAATCCTCATCGCGCACACCGAGGACATCCTCGCTGCTAACCAGCTCGATATCGAGGCCGGCCGCGCCAACGGCATGTCCGAATCCCTCATCGACCGCTTGTCGCTTGATGCCGCCCGCATCGAGGGCATTGCCGGCGGCCTACGCCAGGTAGCTTCCCTCCAGGACCCGGTAGGGGAGATCCTGCAGGGTCGCACCATGGATAACGGCATCCAGATGAAGCAGGTCCGTGTGCCGCTCGGCGTGATGGGCATGGTCTACGAGGCCCGCCCGAATGTCACCGTCGATGCCTTCGGCTTGGCCCTGAAGTCCGGCAACGTGCCGCTTCTGCGCGGTTCCAAGTCCGCGAAGAACTCCAACGCCAAGCTCGTCGAGCTCCTACAGGACACCCTCGTGGAGTTTGATCTGCCGCGCGAAGGCGTGCAGCTTCTGCCTTGTGAGTCCCACGATTCTGTGCAGGACCTCATCACCGCCCGCGGACTGGTGGACCTGGTTATCCCGCGTGGCGGCGCGCGCCTTATCAACGCCGTGGTGGAAAACGCCACCGTCCCCGCCATCGAGACCGGTACCGGCAACTGCCACTTCTATGTCGATGCCTCCGCTGACCTGGACAAGGCCGTCGACATGGTGATCAACGGCAAGACCCGCCGTCCCTCTGTGTGTAACTCAACGGAGTGCGTGCTGATCGACGCTGCCCTTGACGACGCCTCCAAGCTCCGCATCATCACCTCCCTTCAGGAGGCAGGCGTGACCATCCACGGCGATGTGAAGGAGCTCGAGGCCTTCGGCGTTGAGGACGCCGTGGAGGCCACCGACGAGGAGTGGCGCGAAGAATTCCTCTCCATGGATATCTGCGCCAAGGTGGTCGACGGCGTCAACGGCGCCATCGCGCACATTGCCGAGTACACCACCGGCCACACCGAGGCCATTGCGGCCCAGGATGCTGACGTGCTGCTGACCTTCGCCAACGAGGTGGATGCCGCAGCGGTCATGCTCAACGCCGCCACCGCGTTTACCGATGGCGAGGTCTACGGCATGGGCGCCGAAATCGGCATCTCCACCCAGAAGCTGCATGCGCGCGGCCCGATGGCGCTGCCGGAGCTAACATCCACCAAGTGGGTGCTGCAGGGCACCGGCCAGACCCGCCCCTAGGGACAGCTAGAAAAGCTACTCGAAAGGTACTCGAAAGCTACTCGAAAAGAATTTTTCGAGGTTGACCTGCGCAAAGCAATCTACTCGAAAACTTTTCGAGTAGATTGTCTGCCTTGCGCGGGGTTCGTGCTGCGCGCCGGGGGAGCACTGGGTATTCTAAAGCGCGGTAATAACAAAGAACTGAATGGTGCCTTCTCCCATGCTGTCCCGCATTGCTTCCTCCGTGGCCGCCGCCGTCATGGCCGTGTCCGCCTTCATTGTCCCGCAAACCATCTCCGCACCCGCCGCGCACGCTGACGAACAGTGCCCCGCAGTGGTCGTCGTCGCCGCGCGCGGCTCTGGCCAAAACGGTCAGGTTTACCCCACGCAGTATTCGAACCAGGGTGGCCGCGCTTCCAATGGATGGGAGGGCGAATCCATCCGCGCCATGCTGCAGGGCGCCGAGGCACGCTACCAGGCCACTCACGGTGGAAATTCGTTGATGAAGGACGTCTACGTGCTGGGCCTGGAGCCGCAGTACTATCCGGCGACCTACCCGGAATACTCTGTTCCGAACGAGACGGTTCCGAACACCGCGGCTGACCTCGTGCGCCTGGCCACGCAGTACGCCAACCCGGTCATCAACACCGCGGTCTCCGCCATTAACCAGTTCATGTACTCCGTGCAGACCGGCAATCGTGGAGTGACCAGCGCGATCAACAACTATGAAGCCGCCACCGGTTGCCACCCGCAATACATCCTGTCCGGCTACTCCCAGGGCGCCATGATTCTGGCCAACCACGAGGTGGAACTGGCCCGCCGCGGTCAGCTCGCTGGCGTCGTGACCTTCGGTAACCCGCTGACCCGCGCCGGGGACCCGGCCGTCGTCGGCGCAACCCAGGGCGCGGGCGGCCCGATGGGCTACTTCCCGCAGATGCGCGCCAACGTCAGCCGCGTGGACTACTGCCTGCCGCTCGACGCCGTGTGCGACCTCTCCGCCCAGACCCTCTACGCCGCCAAGCCCACCGGCGGCTCCCATGGCCAGTACTTCTTCACCAATCACCAGTGGGATAACCAGGTCTACGATTCCATCGGCCGCATGGTAGATGGCGTCCGTTTCCGCTAAACAGGAAAGAATGAAGTCTCTTTCTTTTCGTGTTTCCTGTGTAGCTGCCGCCCTTGGCACGGCGGCGTCCCTTCTCAGCGCGCCGGTGGCCTCGGCGAGCGGTGTTGGCACGTGCCCCGACACCGTGGTGCTTGTCGCACGCGGTTCAGACCAGAACGAGGAGCAGGGCGAATACGTAGGCCCGCAGCGTTACTCCGAACGTGCGCCGGAATCCACCGGCTTTGAGGGGCGCAACTTTGCCGCCCTGTTCCATCAGGTAGAGCAGCGCCACCCCGGCACAATGGATGACGTCTACGTGCTGGCTTTAGGGCCGGAGGCCTACCCGGCCTCGATGAACCTGCCGCCCTTGGCACAGGAGGGGGAAGACTTGGGCCCGCTTCAGCTTGTGCAGCGAGCGCTCGGGATTCTCCAGGAACACTCCCTCGGGGAGATGGCGTATTCGGTGACGTTTGGAGCTGCCGACAGCCTGCGTACCGGGGCCCGGAATGCGCCGAAGGTGGTGGACAACTATGAGGCCACCACCGGCTGCCACCCGCGTTGGGTAGCCGCTGGCTATTCGCAAGGAGCGCTCGTCGCGACGAGCACGGAGGAGTACCTCGCAGAATCTGGGCGCCTGCATGGTGTGCTCACCTTTGGCAATCCCTTGCACCAGGTGCCGTGGGCTAAGAACCGCACCGGGCTGCCGGCGCAGCGCTACGTCGATTATTGCCTGGAAGGGGATTTCGTCTGCGATTTCTCCCTCGACGCCGCTAACCGCGCTCTGGCCACCAAGGCCGAGCGCCATGCCTCCTATTTCTTGGCGGAGCCTTCCGGGCAGGACATGCAGGTCATCGACTCCGTGGCCGGTATACTCACCAGCCATGACTAGTCCGCAACGCATCGGCATCATGGGCGGCACCTTTGACCCCATCCATAACGGTCACCTCGTCGCCGCCAGCGAGGTAGCCCACCGTTTCCGCCTCGACACGGTGGTCTTCGTCCCCACCGGCCAGCCCTGGCAAAAAGCCGATAAGCAGGTCACCGCCGCCGAGCACCGCTACCTGATGACCATGGTGGCCACGGCGTCGAACCCGCGCTTTACTGTCTCCCGCGTGGACATCGACCGTGAGGGGCCCACCTACACCATCGATACGCTGCGTGATCTGCGCGGAATCTTCCCGGACGCCGAACTCTTCTTCATTACTGGTGCCGACTCGGTGGCGTCCATCATGAGTTGGCGTAACTGGGAAGAGATGCTGGAGATGGCCCATTTCGTTGGCGTGACCCGCCCCGGCTATGACCTGCGCAAGGACATGCTGCCGCAGGATTCCCAGGATGACATCGAGCTGATTGAAATCCCCGCCATGGCCATTTCCTCTACTGATTGCCGCTCCCGCGCGCAGCAGGGCCAGCCGGTGTGGTACCTCGTGCCGGATGGGGTGGTGCAATACATTGCCAAGAACCACCTCTATGGTCCGCACCCGGAAAAGCCCCTGTAACGTCTGTGCCTTTCCGGTAGTCGGGCGGGGGAATTCGACTAGGAAAATGAGCCTTGTCGTGTAAGACTAGAGTTCTTAAGCAGAAAAGTACTTGTGTAGGGATTGTCATGTCGATTACTGATGAAGCACGCCGCATGGCGGAAACCGCCGCCCTGGCTGCGGATGAGAAACTGGCCACCAACATCGCTGCTATTGATGTTTCCGACGTGCTGGCGATTACCGAGGTCTTCGTCTTAGCCTCCGCCGATACCGAGCGCCAGGTGGCCTCCATTGTGGAGGAAGTTGAAGACGAGCTGACCAAGCAGGGCTTCGAGCCCAAGCGCCGCGAAGGCAACCGCGAGAACCGGTGGGTTCTGCTCGATTACGGCCCCATCGTGGTCCATGTCCAGCGCAACGATCAGCGCGAGTTCTATGGCCTGGACCGCCTCTACCACGATTGTCCGCTTCTCGACATCCCCGGTGTAGACACCCCGGAGCGCCCCGGCGAGTGGTCCAATGACGTCAACCCGCGCGACATCGACTCCTTCGATGAGCTTCCCCTGGCCCAGCCAGAGCCGGAAGACGACGAATTATGACCCGCCGCCTCCTCCTCATCCGCCACGGCCAAACGACGTACAACGCCACCGGCCGGATGCAGGGGCACTTGGACACCGAGCTTTCGGAAGCGGGCCACTCCCAGGCCCGTGCCGCGGCCGATCTGCTCGAGGGCAAAGGCATCACCGCTATTGTCTCCTCGGATCTCATCCGTGCCCGTGATACCGCAGAGATTATTGCTCGGCGCTTGGGGCTTGAGGTGTCCGTCGATAAGCGTCTGCGCGAAACCCACCTTGGTGAGTGGCAGGGGATGACCTCCGCTGAAGTAGATGAGCAGTTTCCTGGGGCGCGTGCGTTGTGGCGCCACGACCCCACCTGGGCGCCGCCGCAGGGCGAAAGCCGCGTCGATGTGGCCAACCGTGCCCGCCCCGTGATTGATGAGCTCATGCAGAATCACCCGCAGTGGGATGAGGGGGCTGTCCTCGTCGTCGCGCACGGCGGCGCCATTTCAGCGCTGACCTGCCACCTGCTGGGCCTGGAGCACCACCAGTACGGGATCCTGTCCGGCCTGAAGAATACGCACTGGTCGCAGCTGACCGCACGGCCCGAGTTTGATGCTGCACGGCCGCTCTCCCCACTGGAATTTACCCCGGAGAACGTCGGCCGCGCCCAGTGGTACTTCGATGGCTGGAATATGGGCGGCGCCGTCATCGGGGGCGCGGGGGCGGACGTCTAGTGATCCGCGTTGTTACCGATTCCGCCGCGGGCTTGCCGGCGGATATCGTCGAGGAGCTCGGTATCTGCGTCGTGGACCTGCACGTCATGGAAAGCCATGGCAAGGATGGCGCGGAGCTGTCCACGTCCGGTTTGACTGCCCTCGAGTTGGCTGCTTTATACGGGCAGCAGATGGAGCGCTCCGGTGATGATGGTGTGCTGGCCATTCATCTCTCGAAGGAGCTGTCCTCGACGTGGTCGGCGGCGGTGACCGCTTCCGGCGTTTTCCCGGACACCGTGCGTGTTATCGATTCCGGCACCGCCGGCATGGCGATGGGCGCGGCTGCCATGGCGGCGGCCAAGCTTGCGCAAGAGGGCGCTTCGCTCGACGAGTGCTATGCCGCAGCCATCAACACCCTTGAGCGCGGGCACACTTTGGTCTACCTCAGCTCGACGGAGGAGCTTCGCCGCTCCGGGCGCATGTCCGCGGCCACGGCGATGCTGTCCACTGCGCTGCTGGCCACCAAGCCGATCATGGCCATTCAGGGCGGCAAGCTGGAGATGGTGGGCAAGACCCGCACCCAAACCAAGGCCTTTACCAAGCTGGTGGATCTGGTGGCCTCCCGCGCCGAGGGCAAGCCGGCCTTCATCGCGGTGCAGTACAACGAGGATAAGGTCTCGGCACGCCGGCTGGAGGACCTGCTGCGCTTGGCCCTGCCGGATTCCTCCTTCATGCTGGTGCCGCTTACCGACGTCCTCGCAGTCCACGTCGGCCCCGGTGCCATCGGCGTCTCCGCGGTCTTTAGCTGACGGCGGAGCCGAGCTAAAGACGTTGTTGACGTCTTCAACAAGTTATCCACAGGCTGCGGCTTAAGCCCTCGACGGGGGTGTGGGCGCTGCGTAGCGTCGCGGGCATGAATGCCATTGCTGATCGCCTCCGCGACCTCACCCGCCCGACCGGGGAAGAAGAACTGCTCAACGTCGACTTCCCGCGCGTGCGCGTCCCGCCCTGGTTGGCGCTGGCTGTTGTAGGCGTGGCTGGCGTTGCACTTCTGGCCTGGCTGGGGGCGAGCCGCAGTGCGGAGAACCCCTATGAGGTTGCCGCGCCGAGCAGCGAGGCAGCGGCGGATATCGTGGTTGCGGTCGTGGGTGAGGTAGAGCAGCCCGGGCTGGTGACCTTGGCGCCGGGCGCGCGCATTAACGACGCCCTCGAGGTGGCGCGCCCGCGCGTGCCCACCGATAACCTCAACCTGGCGCAGAAGCTTAACGACGGCGAGCAGATCACCGTCGGCGCTCCACCCGCTGCCCCAGGCGCTGCGGCCGAAGACACTATCTCCCTCAACTCCGCCAGCGAGGAGGAGCTGACGGAGCTTCCGGGTATTGGCCCGGCCACGGCGGCGGCGATCATCGCGCACCGCGAGGAGGTCGGCAGCTTCACCACCGTGGAGCAGCTCATGGACGTTTCAGGCATTGGCCCGGCGAAGTTCGCGAAGCTGAAGGACAAGGTCCGGCCGTGAGAGAGCTGCGGCTCGTGCCCGCCGCGGTGGTGGCGTGGCTGGCCACGCTCGCCGTGCTTTTCGGCCATCCGTGGTTGTTGGGCGGGCTGGTGTGTTTCGCGCTAGCGCGCGGTCAGTGGCGCGGGCAGGGCATCCTATGTGCGGCGAGCGGGGTCATCTTCGCCGCCCTGGCTTATGTGCGCTCGGTGCGCGCCGCGGCATTTCACTTCGGCTCGGAGGTGACGGGAAAGCTCGCCGCCGACCCGGTTCAGACGGCATCCGGGTGGATGGTGCGGCTGCGCGTGCCGGGCTACCCGGCACAGCTGCCGGTCTTCCTTAAGGAGGAACCGGAGGCCTTCGGCGGCTCGCTGGTGACGGTGCACGGCCACCCCGGCCCCTCGGATCAGGTAGGGGTGGGCACAACCGTCTTTAGTGGTGAGCTCACCGCGCACGCCCACAGCTGGACGGCGACGGTCGCGGAAAACTTCCGCGCCGTGTGTGACAACGGCCTCATCCCCGGCATGGTCTTGGGCGATACCAGCCTGCAAAGCCCCGAGGATAAGCAGCTCTACATCGACACGGGTCTATCGCATTTGAGTGCTGTGTCCGGCTCCAACGTTGCCATCGTGTGCACCGCGGCCGCGTTGGTGGTGCCGGGGCAGCGGGTGAGAGTGGGGGCGTCGGCAAGCGCGTTGGCGTTGTTCGTGGCACTTGTGGGGTGGGAACCCTCCGTCCAGCGCGCCACCGTCGCCGGGCTGGCGGGACTGGCGGCGGTGCTCAGCTCCTCGAAGATGGAACCGCTCCATGCCCTGGCTCTTGGCGTGCTCTTTCTGCTCGCGGCGGACAGCGACCTAGCGGTCAGCTTCGGCTTCGCGCTCTCCGTCGCGGCCACCGCCGGCATCGTAGTACTCAGCCCGCTGCTATTGCGGGTGCTGGGCACGGGCATCGTGGCCCGGGCCTTTGCGGTCGCCATCGCCGCGGACATCGTGACCATGCCGCTCATTGCGCTGATGAGCGGGCGGGTCTCGGTGGTGTCAGTCATTGCCAACGTGCTGGTGGCCCCGGTCGTGCCTATTATCACCGTCGTGGGGCTCATCGCCGCCGTCCTGGCGCAGGTGGGGTGGGGCAGGCCCCTGGTGATCCTTATTGAGCCGCTGGCGGATTGGATCCACTTCGTCGCCTCCTCCATGCCGGTGACCACCGTGGCGGCGGGGCCCGTCGCGATGCTCCTACTTGGCGGGTGGGTCATTGCGGCGTTGCTAAGATGACAGGCATGTCTTCTGCCCCCGTGCACCTCATCCTCGGTGATGATGAATTCCTGGCCGAGCGCGCCCGCCTGTCCATCCAACAAGGTGAGGTAACCAAGCTCAAGGCCTCCGAGGTCAGCGAGGGCGAAATCCTGGAAGCCACCAGCCCCTCCTTGTTTGGGGAGGACCGCGTCATCGTCATCAGCGACGTGGAGAGGGCCGGCAAGGAGGTCACGAAGATCCTCCTCGACGCCTGCGCTAACCCCATGCCCGGTATCACGCTCATTTTGATGTACTCGGTGACGGCGAAGACGCTGAAGAAAAAGAAGAAGCCGCCGGAGCTCATCGCGGCGCTGCGCAAGACGGCCGAGGTGCATGAGGTCTTTTCCCTCTACCCGAACGAGCTCGCGCAGTGGGCTACGCGTGAGTTCGCCTCGCATGGGGTGCGGCCTACACCGGATGTGGTGCAGGCGCTTCTCGACGGCGTCGGCTCCGACCTCCGCGAGCTCGCCTCCGCCATCTCGCAGCTCGTCTTCGACACAGGCGGCAAGGTGACCCGCGAGGCGGTGCACGCGTACTACGTAGGTGTGGCCGAGGTGGCCAACTGGGATATCGCGGATGCCGCTGTGGCAGGCCGCGTGGAGGCGGCGGTGTCCACGTGCCGCCGCGCGCTGCAGTTGGGGGCGAGCCCCGTGGCCATTGCATCTGCCCTGGCGAACAAGGTGGGCAACATCGCGCGCCTCTACACCGCGCGCGGGGATCAGTATTCCCTGGCCTCCCAGACCGGCATGGCGCCCTATGCCATCAAGCTCACCCAGCCGGTGGCGCGGCGCTGGTCGGGAGAGAATATCACCAAGGCCGTGATCCTCATGTCGGAGCTGGATGCCGCGGTCAAGGGTCAGGGCGGGGACGAGGACTTCGCCATCGAGGCGGCCGTTAAGCGGGTGGCGGAGCTGGCGCGCTAGACTAACCCTCCATGGATGACATCCAGAACTTTGCCACCAAGCTTTTCGATTTTGCCCGCAACGGCGATGCCACGCTGCTCGAGTACATCAAGCAGGGCGTCAACGTGGACATGGTGAACCAGGACGGGCAGTCCTTCATCATGCTCGCCGCCTACCACGGCCATGCGGAGCTGGTGCGCCAGCTCGCCGCGGCGGGTGCCGACGTCAACCTCCTCAACGATCGCGGCCAGTCGCCGTTGGCCGGGGCTATTTTCAAGAAGGAAGACGCGGTGATCGACGCCCTTCTCGACGCCGGCGCCGACCCCACTGCCGGCCAGCCAAATGCCCTCGACTCGGCTCGCATGTTCGGCCGTGAGGATCTTCTCGAGCGCCTGTCATGAGCTGGTCCGCGTTTGCGGCCATCCTCCTCATGAACCTCGTCGGCGCGGCGGCACCCGGCCCCGACATTGTGCTGGTGACACGCTATGCCACGCGCTCGCGCCGCCACGCCATCGCGGCGTCGACGGGCATTCAGGTCGGCGTGCTGTTCTGGTGCACGCTGACTGTGTTTGGCGCGGCCGCTTTGCTGACCGCCTTCCCGGGAGTTCTCTCCCTGATTCAGGTGATTGGCGGTTGCTTCCTCGTCTTCATGGGCGTGCTGTCCATTCGCTCCGGGCTAGAGCTGCGCAAGCAGCCGCCGGTGGATGAGGAGGAGGCCGCCGCCCGCTTGGGTTCGGTGGGCAAGGTCTTCCGCACGGGGTTGGCCACCAACCTGTCCAACCCAAAGATCGTGCTTTTCCTCGCCGCCATGATCGCCCCGCTGCTGCCGCCGCACCCGCCGGTGTGGCTTTCGGTGGCCTTGGTGTTGAGCCTGTCCCTGTCGAGCTACCTGCTCTTCGTTGTCCTCTCGGCGGTCATCTCGACCCGCGCGATCCGCCGCCGCCTGTTGGCCGCCGGCCCGTGGATCGACATCGGTTCCGGTGCCTTCTTCGTGGTGGCCGGCTGTGCGTTGGTGTGGGCCGGTATCCAGGCCGCCTAGGACTGATCGAGTAGTTCTTTGAGCCACTGGGACCACGCCGCGACCGTGGCGGAGCGGCGGCGTAGGGTCGTCTCACTCAGGCCAAGGTTGGCCGCGCGCATGAACCCGGCCGCCTCGGCCTTGCTCAGCGCGCAGTGCTTATCGACGACAAACCGCACCATCTCCCGGAACACCGGCCGCGAGGCCAGCGCCTCAACGAGGGCGAGGTTGCGCTCGTCGCGCGTGCCGCTGAGCTTGGTCAAACCTAAGTAGCGGGCGGCGTTGGTGTAGTAATCAGCCTGGCGCGGGGTAAAGCCGAAGGCCTCGGGCATCTCCGCCTTCGGCACGGGGTTCTCCAGCAAGCTGATGACGCGGGCAAAGGAATCCGCCTGGGGGAAGGGAACGCGCGTGCCCTCGACCTTCGTGTGCTCCAGAACCTCGCGCACCGCCGCATCAGTCACACCGGACTCGCCCAAAACGTAGCGCGCCGCGCTCACCAGCTCGATGCTGCGGAAGTCCTCCGGCTGCCTAAACACATAGCGGTAGAAGTGAAAGATGCCATTGGAATAGACCAGATACACCGGCACCACTTCTTTATCCAGTGCCCGCGAGAAGCGGCGGAAAGGGAAGTAGAGCTGACGGATGTTGAAGTCGGGGGAGATGTGGTTCTTCGCCTCCACGAGCACGAGGTGCTCGGCGGATTCGAAGCCGGCGTCGATCTCCATCTGGGCGCGGTCCACCTCGATATCGCGTCCGCCGACCCGCATGGGCAGCGTGAGCGTCGACATGCGCCCGCTGACGGTCGGTACCAACTCACCGCCCAAGAAATCATCAAGCATGCCGCTTAAGTGCGCTGCGGTCAACGCTGCGGCCTCCGAGGTCAAGTTCTCGAAGTCAATGGACTGGATGTGCCCCGGAACCGGCATCGACTTCAGCGGCCCGGCCTCCTCCGGGAAAGGCTGGTACAGGTCAAAGCGGCCAATCAGGTAGGCATCGCGGCGAATCGGCAGCATGGACAACCCGTGCTGGCGAAGCACCTCGGGGCGCGCGGCGGAAAAATCGTGCTTGGCCATCAACCGCGGCTCGCGCCCGGAAAGCTCCTTGAGCTTCGCGGCGGGCAACACCACATAGCCCTGGTCCGCGATGTCGGCGGCGAGGTGGGGATAGACACGGTCCCAGGCGGCGTCGTTAAGCATAATTGCGCACGAGCACCTCATCGACCTTGCCGCGCTTCGACGCCACGGAATTCACCGCGCGCGTAGCCCCCACGATCTCGATGCGATAGTCCGCGTACAGCTCCTTGATGAAGTCCGTCGCCGAATTCGACAGCAGGAACTTCACCCCGCGCGCAGTAAGGGCATCGCAGGTTTCCTTCAGCCGAATCTGGTCCTCGCGGCCGAAGCCCCCCGACTGATAGCCGGTGAAATTGCTCGTGGGGTTGACCGGATCGTATGGCGGATCGAAGTAAACAAAATCCCCCTCGTTGGCCTCCACCGCGGCATAATCGCCGTTATAGAACGTCACGTCGTGGGAGGACAGGTACTCCGAAACCGCGCGCAGATTCGGCTCATCACAGATCTTCGGGTTGGCATAGCGGCCAAACGGGGCGTTGAACTGACCCGAGTTATTCACCCGATAAAGACCGTTGTAGCAGGTCTTATTCAAATAAATCGTGCGTGCAGCCCGCTCCACGGGACTCAAGTGCGCAAACTCCGGCTCGCGGTCGCGGGCGCGCATCTCGTAGAAGAAATCCGAATCATTCGGATAGCCCTTTAAAAGGGCAATGAGCTCGTCCACGTCATCGCGGACCACCTCGTAGACGGTGATGAGCTCGGTGTTCAGGTCATTGACCCGGGCGCGTTCGGGCGCCAAAGAAAAAAGAACCGCCCCGCCGCCCAAGAAAGGCTCGACATAAGCGTCGAAGCTCTCGGGCAGCATGGAGTGGATAATGGGTAGCAGTTGGCGCTTTCCCCCCACCCACTTCAGGAGCGGTTTCATTTAGGCCATCTTGTTGAAGGCGTTGGCCATACCGGACTTCTTGTTAGCCGCGGTGTTGCGGTGGAAGACGCCCTTGGACACGGACTTGTCCAGTGCGCGGGAAGCAACGCGCAGCTGCTTCTCGGCTGCAGCCTTGTCACCAGCGGCGACGGCCTCGCGGAACTTGCGGATCTCGGTACGCACGGCGGAGCGTACGGACTTGTTGCGCTGACGAGACTTCTCGTTGGTCAGGATGCGCTTCTGCTTGGACTTGATGTTTGCCATCGATATACCTCTTAGAGTCGTAGGAATTCTTTACCGAGGAAGGCGGACCCAAGGTCCTGACCGCCAGCGTGCCCCGGCATCCCAAGAAATTTATCAGGGCGCAGGCTAAATCCCCAAATCACGCCCAGTGATAGCGGGAGCGCAGGCGGTTGGCAATGCGCTCGAAGCGGCGTTCCGGAAAGAGCGTTCCCTGCCGGCGGCACTGTTCCTCCGAAATCTCCAGCACTCGATCCATCCGCACCCAGCATTGCCGGCCGGTTTCATCCCACTCGCCGGTGCCGATATCGAGCCACTCTTCTTTGTTCGCGTGACCCGGGTTGGAGGAGATGAGAAGGCCGAGCACCGTGGTACGCGTGCGGGAGACAATCAGCACTGCGCGCTCGCGCGGCGGGGATTGCTTGCCATCGGAGGGCGCCCACACCCACACGACCTCCCCGGAGTCAGCCTGCCCGTCCATGTCGGGGGTGAAGAAGACGCTGCGCGGGTGGGCGGAGGCGGCCTCGACGCGGATATCGGCGGCCTTGCGGGGTTCCGTCACGGAATCGTTTTGGTTCAACCCCAAGCGTTCGGTGATGCGCTCGAGGCCGGCGTCGACAGGCTCGGGGCCTCCGATGCCGAGAATGCGGGCCAACCTAGACATGTCGTCTATTCTAAACGCATGTCTACAAACTTCGCGGCTACTACGTTTACGGATCCGTCCAAGATCCGAAACTTCTGCATTATCGCCCACATCGACCACGGCAAGTCGACGCTGGCTGATCGCATCCTGCAGTTGTCGCAGGTGGTAGAGGAGCGCGACATGCGCGACCAATACCTCGACAACATGGATATCGAGCGCGAGCGCGGCATCACCATTAAGGCGCAGAACGTGCGCCTGCCCTGGATTCCCCAGTCCGGTCCCCTGAAGGGGGAGGAGATCGTCATGCAGATGATCGATACGCCCGGCCACGTGGACTTCACTTACGAGGTCTCCCGCGCGCTGGAGGCGTGTGAGGGCGCCATCCTGCTTGTCGACGCCGCCCAAGGCATCGAGGCCCAAACCCTGGCCAACCTTTACCTGGCCATGGAGAATGACCTGGAGATCATCCCGGTCCTTAACAAGATTGACTTGCCCGCGGCCGACCCGGAGAAGTACTCCCTGGAGATCGCCCACATCATCGGCTGCGAGCCGGAAGAGGTGCTGCGCGTCTCCGGTAAGACCGGCGAGGGCGTGGCGGAGTTGCTGGACAAGGTTGCGGAGCTTGTCCCGGCGCCCACCTCCGAGTTCGGGCCCGATGCTCCGGCCCGTGCCATGGTCTTCGACTCGGTCTACGACACCTACCGCGGCGTGGTGACCTACATCCGCATGATGGACGGCAAGCTCACCCCGCGCCAGAAGGTCACTATGATGTCCACGGGCGCCAACCACGAGCTTCTGGAGGTGGGCATTGTTTCACCGACCATGCAGAAGTGCGAGGGCCTAGGCCCGGGCGAGGTGGGCTACCTCATTACCGGCGTAAAGAACGTGCGTGAGACCAAGGTGGGTGACACGATTACGTGGGCGTCGAATGGCGCGAGCGAGCCGCTCAAGGGCTACGCCGACCCGAACCCCATGGTGTACTCGGGTTTGTTCCCGATCTCCCAGGCAGACTTCCCGGACTTGCGCGATGCACTGGAGAAGCTGCAGCTTAACGACGCCTCCCTCACCTTCGAGCCCGAGACCTCCGTGGCCCTGGGCTTCGGCTTCCGCTGTGGATTCTTGGGCCTGCTGCACATGGAAATCACGCGTGACCGTTTGGAGCGCGAGTTTGGATTGGACCTGATTTCCACCGCCCCGTCGGTGACCTACCGCGTGGTGGCAGAAGACGGCGAGGAATCGTATGTGCACAATCCCTCCGACTGGCCGGCGGGCAAGCTGCGTGAGGTTCACGAGCCGATTGTGAAGATGACCATCATCGTGCCGGAGGAGTTTGTGGGCCCGACGATGGAGCTGTGCCAGTCCAAGCGCGGCCAGATGGGTGGCATGGACTACCTGTCTGAGGACCGCGTGGAGCTGCGCTACACCATGCCGCTGGGTGAAATCATCTTCGACTTCTTCGACATGCTGAAGTCCCGCACCAAGGGCTACGCTTCCCTCAACTACGAGGAGGCCGGCGAACAGCTGGCGGACCTGGTGAAGGTGGATATCCTGCTCAACGGTGATCCGGTGGATGCCTTCTCCGCGATTGTGCACCGTGATTCCGCGCAGTGGTACGGCAATAAGATGACGAAGAAGCTCAAGGAGATCATCCCGCGCCAGCAGTTCGAGGTCCCCGTCCAGGCGGCCATCGGCTCCAAGATCATCGCGCGTGAAAACATCCGCGCCATGCGCAAGGACGTGCTGGCCAAGTGCTACGGCGGCGATATCTCCCGTAAGCGCAAGCTGCTGGAGAAGCAGAAGGCCGGTAAGAAGCGCATGAAGTCCATCGGTTCCGTTTCCGTGCCGCAGGAGGCCTTCGTGGCGGCGCTGTCCACGGACGCCGACTAACGCATCGAGCACCTCCGGTACCGGTCGGGCCACCATCACTGTCTGGAGGTATTGGTGCTGATCAGGGCGAACTTGCGCTGTTGGAGGCTGAAAGCGCCCGGTTTGATATGGTGCCTTCAGCCTGCCTACTGGGCGTTAAAGGAGTAGCTGCCGGTGAGCTGATTGTGGATTGTCACCGAGTAGTCTTGGCCGTTGGCGGTGGCGCCGTCCACAAGCATGGCGAGCTCTTGTGAGTTGTAATAGCGGCTTAGGCCCACGTAAAGAATAAGCAGGAGGATGCTGCCCGCGACTGCGATTGAAGTGGCAATCTTCCACACGCTTACTTGGTTGGTCACGAGTGGTCCTTTCATGCGTGAAAACTTCGGTCACTGTAGCTACTAGTACGATAACAAGTCTTTTATGTGCACGGTATTGAATTAGAACCAGTGCACCCATTATTCCGGGGAAGTTCAGGCAGGGATCACCGGTTTTCGTCTCAACCTGTCCTAGGCTGACGAGTGCGCTGACTTAAGGATCGCCGATGTGCCCGTCAACCATCTTTCGGTTGGCGG
>NZ_KV812521.1:0-820 GCF_001813425.1 Corynebacterium sp. HMSC056E09 | reverse complement strand
CGATGTGCCCGTCAACCATCTTTCGGTTGGCGGGGCCGGTGGTTGGCGCTGTCCTTTCTGCCGTTGCTGTGTTTGGTGGGTGTTAGCTGCTGTCGGGTGGTTCCTCTGGTGGCTGTCCTGCTTGTTCGGCGTTGAGTCTGGCTACTGCTTCTTGGTATTCCGGCATTGCTGTTATTGGTGTACCCCAGGGTGGGATGAAGGCCACCCCGGTGTTGAGCCGGTACATGTAGCCGCGCCCGGTAGGTCTTTGTGGGTCATCATCGTTAATCCCGTTGTGGTAGGCGCACAGGAAGGTCAGGTTCTTGATGTTGGTGTAGCCTCCTGCCTGCCAGGGGATGAGGTGATGGACTTGGCAGTAATCAGCCGGCTTGTTACAGCCTGGTCTTGAACAGGTGTGGAATTCAGCATGCAGGGTAAGGCGTTGTTTGAAGTTTGCTCCACGCTCTAGCCGCCAGGTGTCGATGGGTCCTTCAATAGGGTGCACGATGGTGGCATACCCTATTTCAGCAAACTTGTGGGTTAAGAATTCCGCCCCGGTCATTCGCCCGCCGTTGGTGAGGTTGAGCTCTATTTCATCGCCCTCGCCGTTAATGATCTGGTCTAGCTCGTTGAGGGTGACGATGACTTGGGTGCGCACTGCCGGTTTGGAACCGGTGCTTTCTTTGAAGAAGACGTCGTTGGCGGCCTTGAAGCAGGTCGGTGGTGTTGGTGGATTCGAGGACACCGCGCATGTTGGCGATCGTGGTGGCATCGTCGGTTATGGAGAGGGTGTTGGGGCCTTGCGTGCGGTAGGTGATGCGTACGCCTGGTTTGGCTATGC
>NZ_KV812520.1:0-1468 GCF_001813425.1 Corynebacterium sp. HMSC056E09 | reverse complement strand
CCCCCGACGTGTCTACTTTCCGGGGGCCAGGCCCGGATACCCAACCGGTTTCAACCAGTAGTTGGGCAGCTTGCCCCAGATTGCGCGCAACGATTGTTCCATCGGACGCGTGAAGTCCCTGGGCAGTCCAGTATACGTTTCCTGAATGGTCTTGTTTTAGGGCTTCGCCTGCGTAGGCCATTTGACGAGCCAGATTGCTTCCATCGCCAGCATCACTATGGTTACCCATGACTGGTACCCATTTACTGCGGACTTCCTCGCCCACAACGACGAACGGATTGTCTTCTGAGGGGAATTCATTGACAAGATTACTCATTTTGCAAAATCTCCTTCTACTTTCCTGGGAGTGCTCTACTCCTACACCAAAGCTTATAGGTAGAAATTGTTTAAAGTAAGGACTCCAAAAGCTTATTTAGCGTACGCGCTGGTGATCCGGATTTGATCTTCCGCCACGTAACCAATTGAAGTTTGGGCATACTTGTGCCATGACTTCCCCCAAAAAAGAAATTCTTGGCTACACCCTCCGGCGAGAGGGCGAAGAAGATATCTATTTTCAATACTTCCCAGAGTCCGCTCTCGGAGGACAGCAAATACTCGCTTACACTGACCCGCAGATAAGAAAACCCCTTGAGTGGGCCTATATCGTCTGGGGCGAAAAAGAAAATAGGTACGGCCCGGGCCCCACGCTCAGAATAAACGTCAGAGACAAAACTGGAGACGACAGCCGCATTCAAAGAAAAGGACTAGGAACCGCACTATACGTTTTGGCATGTATAAAAGCAGGTAGACGACTAAAGAGTCACCCCAGCCAGCCACGAGAAACTGCCGGTAGGAACCTAGCAAAAGCGATGGATCAGATTGACATTGAAGGAATCCTTCGCGGAGATATCTCCCCCGAGATCGTTGGCCTGCATGCCGATTAATTCCTTCCAACATGGTTACGCTCCAGAATTCTCAATCTGCAGAACACCAGACTGAAGGCCAATCTTATGAACCTGCTTCTACTGAGAGACCGCCAGGCTCTCTATGTGGACGGGCGGGGCACAAAGCTTATCTAACTCAAACCGCTCCGATAGAGTACACCCATCTGTACGCGCTGACCTGCGGCGTTGTGGGTTGTGCCGAGCGTGCTGCCGGAGTCCCTTTCAGTGTCCCTGGGGTAGGAGCGGCCGCATGAAGGTGCGCTCGTACCGCAGGACGCACTCGGACTCGTCTCGAATCCGGTCAGCGGCGATGAAGTCCGAGTGGGTGCCGAACAAGGTGCGGTACTGCTCGTAGGCAGCCAGGCTGGGGAAGCTGAACAGGGATTCCGCACGGTCACTCACACCTTCCGCGGGTAGGTAGTACCCGTGGTGGGTGCCGCCGTGTTCGTCGACATGCCGCATCCAAGCGCGGGCGAACTGTTCAAAGGCTGCGATCTGGTCGGGGTCGATGTGAAGCGTCCTGGGTTTAGTTCCGCTTCTTTTAC
>NZ_KV812519.1:0-217 GCF_001813425.1 Corynebacterium sp. HMSC056E09 | reverse complement strand
GAGGCCTTTCCGTTCGACTTGCATGTGTTAAGCACGCCGCCAGCGTTCGTCCTGAGCCAGGATCAAACTCTCCACAAAAAAGGCCGTGAAAAGCCCAAACCTAGACAAAAAGACAAACCACAACAAACAACACCACAAAAAGCAGTGTCACCTGAACTGGCAAATCCAAAAATTACATAAAGAAAAAATCTCGAAACCAACCCCCAACCCGACGGGG
>NZ_KV812518.1:0-10359 GCF_001813425.1 Corynebacterium sp. HMSC056E09 | reverse complement strand
TCCACTACGTGTCCACGATTTGCGGGCAACCCCACTAAGCCACTTGTTGTTGCGGGCTGTCTCATTGCTTTGACTGATCCGGTGTTCCGACTGTCGTACAAGCAGGCAGACGTGAGCGACGCCAACTACACAGAGACAGATCGTCAGTTCGGCAAGCAGTGGGTTGCCGCGATTGACCGTGCATTGCATAACTCAAACATCCCGCATGGTAAGACTCGACAGGTAGTAGACGTATTTAAGTCTGCCGTCGAAACCTCCCCAGCCCTGCTGTCTCGCGACCGCAAAATCAAGAAGGGAAAGAAGACCCTTGTAGATTCGCGTAGCGTGTTGTGCGCCTTGACTGAGATGCTTGAGGACAACGTATTTGAAGAGATGCAAGCTACTCAAGGCTATGACGTGCTCGGTGATTTCTACTCCGAGTTCCTGCGTTACGCCGGTGGTGGCGATGGTAAGGACCTCGGGATTGTGCTTACGCCTCCGCACGTGACTGAGCTCTTCGCTTTACTTGCGGATGTGGATGAGAACTCTGTTGTCCTTGATCCGTGCGCCGGCACAGCGGGGTTCCTCATCGCTGCGATGGAACGCATGGCTAAGCCGCGCTCAGGCATTGCGCTGACAGATGAACAACTCGACTCCATCAAGCGTTCGCAGCTTATCGGAATTGAGATGCAGCCTAATCTCTTCGCTCTTGCGGCATCGAACATGCTGCTTCGCGGCGATGGTAAGTCAAACCTGTTTCTCGGATCTTGCTTCGATGAGCGCATCACAAGTGAGATTGCGAACGGCCACCGAAACTATCCAGACGAGCGTGACTTTCGTCAGCCCAACGTCGTGTTGATGAATCCTCCGTACGCGCAGGGAAAGAAAGACGCACAGCTCGCTGAGGCTCATTTTATTCTCAACGCGCTGAATATGACCGAGCGCGGCGGCACGGTGATTGCCATTGTTCCTATGAGCGTTGCGACCGGCCAGAACGAGTGGCGCGAGAAAATTCTTGAGTCGCACACTCTCGTTGCGTCCATGACAATGCCTCCTGAGTTGTTCCCTGGAGCGAGCACGCAGACTGTGACGATGGTGTTCAAGGCTGGCTATCCACACAACTCCGACGTACCTACGTGGTTTGCTCGGTGGACTGATGACGGGTTCGTTACGCTTCGTGGTCGTAAGGATCTCAAGGGGCGCTGGCCGGGTATTCGGGATCAGTGGTTGCACGATTTCCGTACGCGCAAGGCCGATACGCCAGGCTACTGCGTGTCTCAGTGCGTGACGGCACATGATGAGTGGCTAGTCGAGGCGTACATGGAGACGGACTACTCAAAGGTTACGGATGAGGACTTTATCCGTGTTCTGCGCGAGTACGCCGTGTACCAGATGATGAAGTCTGTGGAGGTTGGGTAATGGCTCAACTGCAAGATATTTTCGACATTCGATCAGGGCACAGCCTAGAGAAGATTTATCTTGATGATGCCCTTAACTCAGAGGGAGTGAACTTCGTTTCGAGAACTGCGAAGAACAATGGTGTTAGCGGACGAGTAGTGACTCCGGATGAAATTGTTCCCGCAAATACTGGAGAGATTTCCGTTGCACTCGGTGGAACCGTCTTGGCTACTTTTGTCCAGGATGAACCATTCGTGTGCGGACGTGATGTAGCAATCCTAACGGCGAAAACTGAAATGGGTCTCGCTGAAAAGCTGTGGTGGTGTGCCGTAATTGAAGCTAACAAACCGAAGTACAGCTTTGGTAGACAAGCAAATCGAACTCTTAAATTCCTTGAAGTCCCAGACTCAGCACCTCAGCACATCATCGATATGGGCGATGAGATCCCCAACGTGTTTGGCGAAGTGTGGAACTTTACTAAGGACATTGTGGACGAGCTACCGCCTTTATCACGGTGGGGCGAGTTCGGGATCGATGAACGATTCGCAGAGTCTGAGCCAGTCGGTGAGCGAGTTGAGTTGCCGCCTTTCTCGGAGTGGAAACCGTTCCGTGTAGGTGATCTGTTCACCGTTGAGCGTGGGAAGTCGGTGCGGATGCTTGACCTTGATGAAGGGGAGACTCCTGTAGTTTCTGCAACGAATCAGAATAACGGAGTCGCTGGGATATTTGATATTGAGCCAAACCGAGATGGTGGATTCATTTCAGTATCAGCTAACGGAGCGGTTGGTTTTACCGCTGTGCAAACGGAATCATGTTTCGTGAATGGTGATGCGGTTACTTTGGTTCCACTTCAAACAATGGGGTATTCAACACTCGCCTTCATCGCGGTGGTGCTTTATGAACACAGACACAAGTACTCATATGGTCGAAAGGCCAATCCCGAGCTGATACGTTCTGCGACAGTCGGTCTCCCCGTTGCCCAAACCGGCGAACCTGACTTCGATCTCATCGAAAGATACATTGGGGGGGGGTTGCGCTGGAGTTCCTGGATCGACAGCACATGCTCTTGAGCTGACCTCAATCTTCCAATATCAAACACAAGCACCCACTCCGAATCATCGTAGTGGGTGCTTCGTCGTACCTAGCGCCCTGCCGGCTCAGAGACGAACCGCAGCGATGGGGTAAATGCTGACGTGACGCGGTGGCCAAGTTCGTGCTCCATGTTCCATGCCGGCTTGCAGCTGGGGTCAAAGCCGAACTCCCTGTCACGGTCGGCACAGCGGACGTGGTGCGTGTGCGACGGGATGAATAGGACTACCTTGTCGCTGACTTTAGCGGTGGATGAACATCGGCGTGTCGGCAACCTGAATCCAGCTGCCGGTCGGGTTGGAAAGTGGACGGAGAAAGGGCATGTGACCTCCAGGTGTTGAAGTGGAAAACGGAGATTACCGGGTCCGTCGCTGCTTTGTCCGGTTGTAACGGCAGACTAGGTGTAGCGCTCGACTTCAATTGGATCGCCGCCCCAATGCTCCACGACACAGTCACCCGCACGTGCTCGCTCCCGAGCTTCATGAGAGTTCTCGGGCACCCAGCCGCGACCTTTGCAGGTTGGGCAGGAATGAAGATCCACAACCCAGCCGGTATCGGGGTTCCACGCAGCTACCGCGCCGTCGCGTCCCCACCCTGAGCAGTCCTCGCACAACATGGGGTAGGTGGTATC
Organism: Corynebacterium sp. HMSC056E09; assembly: GCF_001813425.1. Classification (NCBI taxonomy): domain Bacteria; kingdom Bacillati; phylum Actinomycetota; class Actinomycetes; order Mycobacteriales; family Corynebacteriaceae; genus Corynebacterium; species Corynebacterium sp. HMSC056E09. The sequence continues at coordinate 7,262 of NZ_KV812518.1, read as the reverse complement.
GGTCCTAAAAATGTCTGGGGTCGTGGTGTTACGGACACGCGGGTGTTTCCAAGTCGTTTCGAGGTACGCCTGGACAATGTGTTCGTGATCCTGGGCACTAAGAGCTTCATCCGGGTACTCGTAAGTAAATTCAGGTTCAACGCCAGCTGTGAAGTGCGCTGAGGTCACGGCGGGCCGCGGCTCAGTGGGAACAGCAAGCTTTGTGGGTTCGACAGCAACAGGTTCGAGACTCTCCACAGCTGATAGCTCTGCTGGGTTGCTGCTCTCGTGGAAGAGTCCGCGCACCGACCAGATGTCTTGATCGGTCTCAAAGCCTCCGACAATCTCATCGAAGTAGCGGTCGTTTGTTATGCCAGCGACTTTCTGTACCACTCGGGGCGGGATACCAGCCGTAACGCACTGGTTGATCCAGGTAATTCGCATACGGCTAAGCGTTGGGGTAAGCCCTTGATCCGCGCTGCTGACGATGACTGCCGTTGCACTTTGCAATCGTCTCTTGCGAGTGGGAGATAAGACATAGTCAGAAAGCCCATCCTCGTGGACCGGTCGATTCTCCCTCAATGCCCGATCGAAGTCATGGTGCACGGGAATATCGCGGTCAGGAAGATGTACGACAAAGCCTTTCGAGTCAAAAGTAATCTGATTCCATCTCAGCTCGTCCATCTCTTTGCCCGTCAGGCCAGCACCTAGACCAAGTGCAAGCACCAACCCTTTGTTGCGCGTTACGAACCCTCGTTGCTTGAAACTAGCCCAGTCGCGAATCTCTACGATGTCGTGCTCCGTGTACGGCTTGTCAGGCACGGAGCGTTTGAAACTCGGGGCGACTTGTTGTGCGTAAGGAGCAATGACTTTCGCTATTGCATATGCGCAAGGTCGTTCGGTGTGTCTGAGGTCGGCAATGACAACAAGCTCCGCCAATCGAGGCTCAACGAAAATCTCGTCAAGGGGGGCTTGTGAGTCGGCAGCAAGAAGCACCTTGGTCACAGCACTGGTGAATACATACGGCTCGCCGATACGTTCAGGAGCCTCGTTCCGAGCGCGGCTGACAGCTTCAATGACTCGGTCTCCAACCTGTTGCCACTGTTGGGGTGTCACTTGCTGCGGTTTGCGGACTTCTCCCTGTGCGAACCAGTCCGGCCAATTAGACACTGCGCAAACCCCTGTCGGAGCCGTGGAACCATGAGCGAATGGTTGCTGGTGAGTACTCCACATCGGCACGCAGACTGCTGTAGCGTCTCAGCGTCGTTGTCCCGGCGGCGAGACAGATTAGCTCGTCGTTTACCCCAGCATTCATGAAGTGCTGAATCCACGTGACGCGCAGGCGGGCGGGCTTCGGGGCTAGACCTTTCGAGTGGTACATCGTTGAGAAGTTGGACGCGATGTTGCTTCGGTCTGCCTTGGCGCTGTCGGGAGCTAGGACATACTGTTCGGAGCGGTACTGGTCCTTACCGTGGACGAATGGCTCGGCGTAGCGTTGGCGCACCGGCACGTCGCGACCTGTCACATCGAGCAGCATCACACCTGTCTCATCGACGTAGACCTGTGCCCATGTCAAATAGGACGCTTCTTTGGCCCTGAGACCCGCACCGAGACACAGTGAGACCATCAACTGCTTGTTGAGTACGTTCGTTGCGGCGTTCGCGGCGTAGTTCATCCAGACCTCGATTTGCTCAATCTCAGCTGGGGTATAGGGCTGTGGAACGGAGGTCGGCTTTACTGGGGTTCGAGCGGTTGGCTCGCTGAAGCTTGGGTTGACGATACGGGCGATCGCTCGCAGTCGTGCGCGCCGGCGTTGCGCTGTTCCCGACGCGTAGGTGGGGACAAGGGACTCGGCGTAGGCGTTGATGATGTCCCAGTCGAGTACGTACTCAACGGCGAGTTCGTAACCCTGCTTTTCCACGGCCCACGTCACGAGATCTGTCAGGAACAGACTGTCCTGCGAATCGGGGGACAGGTCGGGATGGGAGAGCAGCTGGGCTACGAAGTCGGGGATGGGGGTAGTGGGCATGATTAAAGAATCAGCTCGGCAGCACTTGTGATGTTTGCTCGAACCGTCTGACGTTCTTTAGGGGTCAAGTCGTACAGGTCAAAAACAAGCTCATCTAGGTTGAACTCTGTCGAGTCGATCTCGGCCCGAATCGTTGTGACTATTTGCTTTTGAGACTCAAAAAAGTCGGAAAGTTCCGCCACATCAGTCAGTGACAACTTGATTTTGATCGCTGCATAGAATGACTTGAAATCCATTGTCCACCATTTGCTAGCAGCACGTGGCAAGGCATTGACTCCGTACGCGACACTGATGGTGCGATCGAACTTTTTCGTCTCGGTCTTAAGTCGATTATTGAGACTGCAAAGCTTATCGTGGAGTTCATTGAACTTTGCCGGATCTTGCGGAACTTCGATAGGGATGCTGGCCAGCGGGGTCATATCGACCTGGTAATTCTCACCCTGCATTTTGCCTTGAAACTTGAGCCAATAAGCAACCAAGCTTGAGTTGAGAATCGTTGTCAGATATTTCTGATCGACGCGTGAAGTCCGAATGATATTGAAGGTCCGATTGAAACACGCGTCAAAGTCAACCAGTGAGAATCTTGGCCGCGAGACAGACTTTCTAACCACGAAGATTCGTTCCCCGTGGTAGTTTCCTTTGTTCCTAATTCGGTGGAGACCATATGGCTTATTGGCGCTATTAATCACAGGGAGGAATCGGTCAAGATGGTTTTTGATTCCAGGGTACGCGTCTAAAGAGTGCGGATCCTTGAAAGTGGAGTCCGTGAAAATAACGTAGGAGTCAGGATCGTCCGACGAGTAGTAACGGTTGATTTGGGCGGGTGAATAGAGTGGCTTGATTAGTTCCTTATCCTTTGAGCTGAGCGACATCTTGTCCAATTCAGCTTGGGTGAGAACGAAGATGCCGTCACCTTTGGCTACGTTAATCCCGTTGACCTGGTTGAGATGTTGTGCATCAGATGCCTTGAGGCGTTCTTGACAATCAATACCAGAAAAGATTTCGGTCTTGTTGTCGATGTTGAAAGTGCCATGCTCAATAATCTTGTTAATGATGCTCGATGCTGTCGGCGGAACGAATGTAATGGGAGACCCCATCGAGTCAGCGCGAACCATGTTAGACGTGAATCGAAGTGACCCGTCGCTATCCGTCTGAGACAAGAACTCCTTGGCATCTGACTCGCGGGCATTCTTGAGCTCTAGTTTCTGGTATTTGAAGCTGTATGACGCCTCCGTTGCATCCTTGCGGCAGGTCATAATCATTGTTTGGATCCCAGCCTCTTTGAAGATGTTGTAGCTACCGAAGTCAATGAATCGCTCGATCCGGGCTTCAGAGGTTATCTTGTCGCGGAACTTAGAGGCTCCGTCGCTAGTTACCCAGTTATTCTGGGCAATTACTCCTACGAATCCAGTTTTGGGTTGCACAATATCGAGGGCCAAGCCACCGAACAAGTACCAAAGATCCATCTTGCCTTGGTAAATGGGATTTACCTTCGATGAAGCAAATGCCTCCTTGTTCTCATCCTCCTTGATATAGGGCGGATTCATTAGAACGACTTCGAAACCGCCATTTCCAATTACATCAGGGAAGTAGTCCTTCCAGTCGATCTCTAGGCTGTTTCCGGCCTTGATGTTGTTGTCGAGGGACGTAAGCTTTTTGTCCTTTACGGCAGTTTTAAGCCAGAGACTTAGCTTGGTAATTTCTACGGACTCGTCGTTGAGATCTACGCCGAAGATGTTTCTTTGAAGAATTTCTTTGTAGAAATTTTCGGTGTCAAAGAGGGTGTTGAGGATCTTGCCGACACGTTGATTTTCAGCGAGAAGGTAGTCGAAAACGTTTACAAGGAACGCACCTGATCCGCAGGCAGGATCAACCACTTGTATTTTTTGAAGCGCCTGTTGATACTTCGTGTACGCTACTTGCTCTCGCCTCTCGTAGTTTTTATCGGTCAGATCCTTGTGAAGCTTCGCCTCATCCTGCATTCTCTTTTCCAAGCGGCGGAGATATTCACCCAAGGTTTGATCGACCATGTACCGCACGACGTAGTCAGGCGTATAGAAAATGCCGTCCTTCTTCCTACGACTTACGCGGGGGATAACGGAGACAGCTCCGTTCGACACTGAGTTCTTCAGTTGTTCTACATCGCTGATTGATTGCTCGAAGATTCGACCTAGAATTGTGACGCTGGAGTCATGTGAGTAATCAAATTCGCTCAGCCTGAGTAGCGGGTCGAGTGAATCATCAGAAAGACTGATTTGATCTAGCTCTGGGTTCGTATGGAAAAGACCGCCATTGTAGCCGTTTGGTATTCCAAGATTCTTGTTGCCTGAGTCAATTCCTTTGAAGAGTCCTTTGAGTAGGTCCCAGAATCCGAGACCAAAGGCAGAGTTTTCCGACTCAGCTTTGACACGCAGAAGCGTATTCGATGGTAGAAGTCCGCGATCCTCAGCAAAAGCTACGAAGACAATCCGGTCAATAATTGTCTGCGCGAACTTAATCGCTTTGTGAGGGTCGGTGTTATTTTGTTCGATAATTGCGTTGATTAGTTGCTGGCGGGCTTGGGCGTAGCGGACGTAGAGGCTTTCTCCAATGGCTTCTTGTTCAATTCGAATATCAGTAAGAAGCTTTTCCGTCCTGGAGTCTCCCTTTTCGGCCACGAGGCGGTCATGGTGGAGCAGGTAGTACCAACTCTTGAATGCGAAATAGTCATCTGTTGGATCTACGAGATTGTCGAGGGTCCAGACGTTGTAATCAAGTAGATTGTCGTTGTAGATGCGAAACTCTTGGAAGTTGGAAACAATGACAAACGGGCAGGATCGGTATTGAGTCTTGTACTTGAATCCTTGCTGAACGGGAGTGTCATTCTTCTCACGCTTTTGGGGACGATCTAGATCGATGCCTGCACCTTTAAGCTCGACAACGGCGGAAATATTCTTGGACTCTCCATCGAAGTGACCAAGGATAACGTCAGGAAAGTTCGCGTTCTCAGTGGTTGCTTTAGGCTCCATCGAGTACGGAATGTGGGGCTTTTCGACATAACCTAGAATCTTGACGAAGAAGTCACGATTGTATGCTTGCTCGCGACTCGTTTCTTTGTCCTGTATCAGGGTGCCGTGGTGTAGGTCGTGGTGCCACTCGCGGACGATCTCAAGATAGGGCTCGATTTCGCTCGTCTTGATAGTTCCAGTCGCTTCGCGAAGCTGGTTGAGGTCAAAGAGAGGGGCCACGGTATTCCTTAAGCTGGGGGCGAGGGATTGTTAAAATAATCATAGCGTCTGGTTATCCCCGTTTCGGGAGATTATTGCAGAGTTCAGTTGCCCTGGTGCTTCTACGCACCTACGATCAGTCACAGCTGCCGTTGCCTAACAAAAGAGGTCGTATGCCCGCACAGAAGCGTCTCGTGGACATGTATCCCGACTGGCCTAATACCGATCCTGTAGATATACGCAACGAGGTTCATCGTCGCTTGCTCCTGTTGGCGAAGAACGTACAGATGGAGGCTGGTAAACACGGCTCTGTTCGCTATGTGGCGGAGCGCTCGCAAGTCTCGCACACAATGATTACTCGCTTCGTTCGCGGCGAGTCGATCCCCAGAGTCGATACCATCATGGCGATTGAGCAATTTGTTGAGACGAGCGTGTGGCCGGTACGTGAGACCACGGCTAAGCCTGTCGAGTTGCCTAAGGGATCCTGGACCCGGTAGACCAGTAAGTCATCCCTACTACCTCGAATCTATCGAGAGAAAGGGCCGGTGAACATGGCCCTCGAAACCTACCAACCGTCCACCATCCCTTATGAGCGCTGGGAAACGATTCGCGACTTCACGGTGAGCCTGGGGCAGCAATACCACGACCTCCACCCCGAGATTGCCTACAACCGCTACATGCCTGTCCTAACGCGCCTGATCGATGTGGTGTGCAACAGGGACGGCTATGAGCAAGACATTGAGGTCGTGCTTGACGCTGAGATGATCGAGATGATGATCCGCGATGAACTAGACGATCTCTCCGTTCATTCAAGGGGCGTATACAAGACCACGCTGCGCAGGCTCGGAGAAGCACTCAATCCGAACTGGATGGGGCAGACGATCTACAAGAAGCACGCCCGTACGACCTCACAGCCACCGTACACCCCAGCTGAGATCACCGACGTACTCGATTGGTGTGTGGACACGGACGAGTTCATTAGCTGCGAGCGACGCAAGATCGTGGGGCTGGGGTTAGGCGCAGGGTTGACGAGCCGACAGATGAGTAGGCTGAAGTGGTTAAGTGTCGAGGTTGACGAGCGGGGAGTGCTCATCCATCTGCCCGACCGGACAATTCCTGTCACAGCTCGCTGGGTCTACCTTCTCGACTTGGACAAGGCGGGGCGAGATGAGTATGTTCTGCGTCCCAATGTGACGAGCCGAGAGCCTGATGATGTGACGGGCAGGACGGCACGCAACAAGGTCGAGTCAGGAATGCGGCCTGATATTCGCCGACTGAAAGCGACATGGATCGTGGACTTGATGAATCGCTTTGTGCCGGATGCGTTTATCTGTCACGCGGCGGGGATCAAGACGTTGAAGCGCTACGAGCCGTTCCGCCCAGAATTAGGGGATAAGGATCTTGTGGCGGTGCGGGGGTTGTTTCACGGAGACGGACGTGGCGAGGGGCTGCGGGTGGTTTAGGGAGCATTCGTGTCCGCACTGCTTACTAGTATGCTAGGCATGACCCCTAAGTATTCCCAAAAGAACCCCTTTCCCCGCCGTGACATCGAGACTTGTTGGATCTGCCAAAAGCGTCCGGCGGACTCGCAGGAGCATACATTCAAAGCCAGTCGAATCCGTGAGCTGATGGTGGATGGGGAGCCGCTTCATGTGCCCGTGGACGGGGTTGTCTATCAGGTACGCGGACCTAAGTCTAAGACTGTCAAGTTTGGCAAGACCATTTGTCAGAAGTGCAACAATGAGCTGACGAAGCCATTTGATGATGCCTATGACTATTTCATCGCATTTCAGTATGGGCACTTTGACTACTTCCGCGAACGTGACGAGTACCAATGGTCAGAGATCTTCGATGGAACCGACTTCACGCAACGCGACCTTGAACGCTACTACCTCAAGAATGTGGGATGCCGGATAGTTGACGCAGGGGCGCATGTTCCAGAAGAAATTCGGACATATTTGTTCAACGACTGGCAATTGCCCTCGCATAGCTTGCTTTTTTACCGTAACTATGAAGGACCTGACCCCTGTTTGGTAGACACCTGATAT
>NZ_KV812517.1:0-241 GCF_001813425.1 Corynebacterium sp. HMSC056E09 | reverse complement strand
AAGACCACGGTTGATGATTCTGGTGTGAAGCCGGTTGATCCGACTGATGAGGAGCAGGACACCGGTATTAAGGTCACGAACCCGGATAAGGACACCAAGGTCTCTGCTAAGGACGAGGACAAGAATGACGTCCCGGTCAAGATTGACGAGGACGGCAAGGTCATCGTTACTCCGGGTAAGAAGGTTGATGGTCCGATTACCGTGACCATTGAGGATCCGGATTTGCCGGGTGGCAAGACTG
>NZ_KV812516.1:0-210 GCF_001813425.1 Corynebacterium sp. HMSC056E09 | reverse complement strand
TTTGGCTTGTTGTTGTGCGTAGTCGTCGAGTTCTTGTTTGAGGTGTTGGGCTTCTTCGCGCACACGTTTCCTGGTGGCGGTGATGTGTTGGGCGACTGTTTGCGCCCACCGTTTTTGTTTTGGTGCCAGGGGTCCTTCTGCTTCGTTGATGGTCCAGGTACCGTCAGCGAAAAGCCAGATAACATCCCCACTGTAGGGGTCCAGCAGGTA
>NZ_KV812515.1:0-306 GCF_001813425.1 Corynebacterium sp. HMSC056E09 | reverse complement strand
GGCTCTTCCGGTTTCGGGGTGCGTAGCGGGGTGAGGTAGAAATCGACGGGTTCAGCGGGTCACCACAACATGTAGGGGTCCCTGGTGTGAAGATGAAAGTTCCTACACAACCATCTAAACCCACCAGGGACCCGTACTGTGAAGCCTACTGGAAATCTCGTCGCCGACACTATCTGCCGTACCGCGGAAATCGGGCTTGCCATCACCGGTGCCGCTGATGCCGGACCGCTGACCATCATTGAGGCCACGCCAGTAGCCGTTACTGGTGTGTGCCCGGACTGCGGACAGCCAGGCAAGTTACGCGAC
>NZ_KV812514.1:396-774 GCF_001813425.1 Corynebacterium sp. HMSC056E09 | reverse complement strand
CCCCCGACGTGTCTACTTTCCGGGGGTCAGGCCCAAGCTGGGTAAGAAAGGCTGGTTTCTCACACCCGCCGACCCGGCAGGTCCCGTCGCGGCCTTCGACATGTTTGCGCATAATCAGGCCCGGTTGGTAGCCGTCTGCTTCGGCTACATCGCCGGTTAGATCCCGGGTTTTATCATGCGGCATGGGCTCTTGCCGCCAGCCGAAGCCTTCAATAAAGGTTGGGGCATTCTCAATATCGCAGGCCTGATAGGTGTGTAGCACCACAGCAGCTGGAGGCTCAATCTCACCGGACAGCAGTTTCTTGACAGCATCCGGAATCGTCAGGTCGTGCTTGGCAGCGGTTTGGTGGATGAAGGCATCGAGTTTAATGCCGGTAT
>NZ_KV812514.1:0-296 GCF_001813425.1 Corynebacterium sp. HMSC056E09 | reverse complement strand
GGATGAAGGCATCGAGTTTAATGCCGGTATCTTCCCCAACCTGGAGTTCCAGCCACGCAGAGGTGCCATTAGAAGAAAAGCGGTAGGTGTCTTTGGGGCGGGTATCACGAAAAGCAATGGAGTCATCCAGGGTTTTACAAATATCGCGGACTTTACGCCTGATTTGGCTACGGGTAGGAAAAGCCTGATTCGCCTTAGTGGGGGTGAAGAAGTCGGCCAGGATGGTGTCGATAAAATCCAGGGTTTCAGCAGTCAAGCCGGCTAGTGCTGACATGGGTTGGTCAATAGCAATCAAG
>NZ_KV812513.1:361353-399375 GCF_001813425.1 Corynebacterium sp. HMSC056E09 | reverse complement strand
TACGCACACCCCCAACAAACAACAAATCCCCAGGAAGATGCACATTTTGACGCTCTTCCTGGGGCGGTTTTCTGACTGTCGGGCAGTCCACCTGAATGTTAATAGCTAGTGGTAACAGGCCAAGAGCCCATCCGGTCCGTCGATGACCGTGATGGGGGTTTCAAAGATTGGAGTCAGGATGTCATCACGCATGATGTCCTCCGGCCCACCGAAGGCAACGATGCTACCGTGCTTGGCCGCACAGATATAGTCGGCGTAGCGGGCAGCGAAGTTGATGTCGTGCAACACGATGATGATCGTGCGGCCGAATTCCTTGGCGGCCTTTCGCAGGTGCTTCATCATCTCGACCGAATGGGAAATGTCGAGGTTATTGAGGGGCTCGTCGAGAAGCACATAGTCCGTCTCCTGGCACAGCACCATCGCCACGTAGGCGCGCTGTCGCTGGCCGCCGGAGAGTTCATCGAGGTAGCGGTTCTCCAATTCGCCAAGGCGGAAGAAGTCAATGTAGCGCGAGACTACCTCTTCGTCTTCTGCAGTCAGTCGCCCCTTTGAGTAAGGGAACCGGCCGAAGCTCACCAGCTGGCGCACGGTCAGCTTGGTAATGAAGTGGTTTTCTTGGCGCAGGATGGAGAGGATCTTTGCCAGATCCTGCGATTTCGTGGAAGCGACGTCGTAGCCGGCGACCTCGATGGTGCCCTCGTCGACGTCGAGAAGCCGGCCAATCATCGTCAGCATCGTAGATTTGCCCGCGCCATTCGGACCGATGAGGGCCGTGATGCCACCGGAGGGAATTTCCAGATCGATGGGACCGATGTTGGTCTCGCCGGAGTAGGACTTCGAGACATTGGAAAGCTTGATCACAGCTTGCCCTTTCGCAGAATGACCAGGAGGAAGACGCTACCGCCCACCAACTCAATGATGATGGAGACCACGCCCTGTGCATAAAAGACGTGCTCCATCAGGAAGTAGGCGCCGGTGAGTACAGCGAAGGCGGTGGCAATAGCCATCGGGAAGAGGAAACGGTGGTCATAAGTCTCCGCCGCCTGGTAGGCCAACGTTGCTACGAGGAATCCGAGGAAGGTCATGGGCCCAACGAGCGCGGTGCTCGTGGCCATAAGGATAGAGACCAAAATCAGCGTGTAGATGGCGTTGACCTTGTGGTTAACGCCCAGGTTTGTGGCGGCATCTCTCCCCAATGCCAACACGTTGAGCTGACGGGAGTTGAGGAACATCAACAGTGTCACCGCAATGACCAGCGGAATCGCGATGGGATAGTACTCACTTTCCGCGTTGTTAACGGAGCCAAAAAGCCGCGCGGTGAGCACATCGAACTCGCTGGGGGTGAGCATGCGCTGCATAAACGTTGCCAACGAGCCGAGGCCGCCGCCGATAATGATGCCCACGAGCAACATCGCGTGCATGTTGTTGCGGCGGCTGGTCAGCAGCCACGAATACAGCACCACAGACAGCGCTACCATGAGCACGAGCTGCATGAGAAAGGTTCCCATGGTCCGCGCCTGGGTCAGGCCGGCAGCACCGAGGAAGAAGACCGTAGCCGTATTGATGGCCACGTACAGGGATTCAAAGCCCATGATGGAGGGCGTGAGGATTCGGTTGTTGGTCACCGTGTGGAAAGCTACCGTGGCGACTGCTTGGCACACGGCGACAACCGCCATGGCGGTCACCGCATCAGCGCGGCGACGCGCAATGAGCCACCACTTCCGGGTCCCAAAGTCCATGGGGTTGTCATAGGCCAAAAGGCCGAAGGCGAAGAGCAGCCCGGCGAAGATCAAAGCACCGAGGATGATCCAGTACTTTCGCGCCGCAGCCGCAGACTGGAAGCTGCCCACGTTTCGCCGGGCTCGTGAAACTTGCACAGCTTCCTTCGTCGCAGGGATAGAGATACTCACACTCACTTGGTCGACCTCACGATCAAGACGACGAAAACGATAGCACCCACAACGCCCAGGATGACCGATACGGGCATCTCAAACGGGGCAATGATGATGCGGCCAATCAGGTCGCACAGGGTCACCGTGGCGATGCCGAGCAGGCAGACCCATGGAAGATTAGAGCGCAGGTCATCGCCGCGCACCATGCTCACCACATTAGGCACGATGAGGCCCAAGAAAGGCAGGGCGCCAACGACGACGGTGACCACGCCCGTCGCCACCGCGATGAGGCCGGTTCCCAGCAGGATCATCCGCTGGTAGTTCAGGCCAATATTGGTGGCGATGTCCTCCCCTAGCCCGGCGACGGTGAGTTTATCCGCGTAGAAACACACCGCCAGCAAAACCAGGAGCACGATCCACAGGACTTCGTACTGTCCTTCATAGACAGAGGTAAAGGATCCCATGAACCAGATGCCGAGCTGCTGCAAGGTATCCGTCGCTAGCGCTACGTAGGACGACACCGCACTAACGACAGCGCCCAGCATAATGCCGATGATCGGCACGATGAGTGAAGAGCGCAGTGCCACGCGACGCAGGAACGCGAAAAACACCATGGTGCCCACGAAAGCGAAGAGCACCGAAATGATCATCTTCACCAGTACCGATGCATGCGGGAAGAGGATTAGGGAAAAGAGCAGGCCCAATCCGGCCCACTCGGTAGTTCCCGTCGTCGTGGGTTCCACGAAGCGGTTTTGAGTCAGCAGCTGCATAACCAAACCGCTCATTGCCATCGCAGCGCCCGCCAAAACGAGCGCCACGGTACGCGGTATGCGGGTGGTGAAGAACATCTCCCAGCCGTCCTCATTATCGAGGATGCTGTACTCGCCCACGATGAGGGAAAGGAGGAGTAGCGCGACGACGCCAAGTACGCCAAGGCCCAGCTTCCAGGTCAGCACAGAACCGCGCGAACTGCGCTTGTTCGCGGCTGGCCGCTGGGACGCAGCGCTACTCTTCACCGTCACGTTGTGAATCTTCTCCTTCGCTAACGCAGAACTGTTTAGGCTTGGGCCTTCTCGAAGGCGTCGGCAAGCGCGTTCAAGATCTCGGTGTAGGTAATGATGGACTCATCAATGTAGGTGTCATTCGGCGCCACGTAAACGTTGCCGTCCTTTACCGCGCTCACGCTCTTCAGCGCCGCATTGTCCTTGACCAGCTTCTCACCCGGGGTGACCTGCTCGCCTTCCTTGGAAATGGCAGCGTCGCGGTCCATAACGAGGATCCAATCCGGGTTGGACTGAGCAATCGCCTCGACGGAGATATCGTCACCCTCGTGGTCGTCAGAAGCATTGTCGACTTCTAGGGCCGAGGTCAGGCCGAGCAAGTCGAAGACCGGCCCATACACGCGCCCGATGCCAGGAGCGATGTAGCCGATTTCACCACCGGAGGTATTCACGGCCATCACCTTCTGCTCAGGGTCATAGGCCTTCTTGGCACGCTCGGCGGCAGCGTCGAAGTCCGCGATGAGCTTTTCGGCGTCTTCCTCGTGGCCAAAGACCTGGCCCAGCGCCTCGGTGTGGCGCTTGAGCTCTTCGAAGAAGTCCTTGTCATCGCGCGGCTCGAAGTCAACAACTGGAACATCTTCGAGCAGCTTCTCGATGTCCTCCTGGTGCTGCTCGAAACGCTGGCCGTTCCACACCACGTCCGGCTCCGCTGCGACGAGGCTTTCCAGATCCGGTTCCTTATGGGAGCCCAGATCAACCTCGACGGTGTCCTTGTTGTAGGTATCACGCAGGGACTTCGGCACCAGCGGAAGCGGCGCGGCGGCAAGGTCGATATCCCACTGAGCCAGAACGGAGAAAGCGCGGTTATCCGTCACCGCGGGGTTCTCTACCGGCAGCGCGACCTCCTTCGAACCAAAGTTATCCTCCAGCGTAATCGTGGAGGAGTCCGCGGCTGCGGAGTTGGTCGGCTCAGCAGAATCCTGGGATTGGTTTGCGGAGCAACCCGTTAGAGCGAGCGCAGCCACGGAGAGGGTGGCGGCAACTTTGGTGACGGTCGCGCCTGCGGCACGGCGAGAAAGAGTAAACATAGTTTCCTTGCATATTAGGTGTGGCTAACCACAGCTGGCAAATAATGTCAGCGCATAACCTAACCTATGTAAGGCTTACCTTTCAAGCACACAATTGTTTCTTAATTCATCACGGGGGTACGCATACGCTGGGCGACGCCCCGTGACGTGCCATTACAAGAACGTGGCACGCTACCCCTTCTCCGCGATGAGATCGGTCACCGATACAGGCCCTTCTCTATCAAAGTCTTCCTGCGCCGCGCGGCGAAAGTCCGAGTCCGCCAAGAAATCTAGCGCTACTTGCGCCAACCCTGCAGCGGAATCGACAGCCGCATCCACCGCCTGCGGCGTGGCCGCCCAGCGGGCGAAGTCCTCGGTATGCAAGGCCACGTCGGTAGGCGAAACCTGCACCATCGGGTGCAAACCCGGAACGAGGTGGGAGACGTTGCCGAAGTCCGTCGAGGCAGCCACCGTATCCGGAACCGTCCCCGCCGGCAGCGCAGTGCGCCCCCGGCGCGCTTGCGTCGCCGTCCAGCGGTCCACCAGCGCCGCATTGTTGCGCACGGGCAGCGTCATCGGATGCTCGTCCCAATCCACATCCACCTCAACGCCGGCCATGAGCGCTGCACCCTGGACGATGTCTTCCACCCTGGCGGACAGATCCATGAGCGTGCGCGTTCCCAACGAGCGCACGTAAACAGTCATCTCCGCCTCGCTCGGAATAATGGAAGGGCGATCGCCACCGCTCATGATGGCGTGCACGCGATCCGAAGGCGGCATCTGCTGCCGCATCAGACCAATGCCCTGGTAGGCCAAGCTCGCGGCGTCGAGGGCGTTGCGCCCCATGAAGGGCTGGGAGCTCGCATGTGCAGCCACACCACGAAATGTCACACGCAAGATGCGGCGGCCTACCCAGGCGTGCGCGCCGATGTCATAACCAAAGCCATGGATCATCACTGCGGCATCCACGCCGTCGAGGCTGCCTCCGCGAATCATGTATTCCTTGCCGGAATGACCTTCCTCCGCAGGGGTTCCCTGGAGAAGTATGCGGCCGGATAAGGAAGGGGTGGCGTCGTCCAGCACGGCAGTAGCCGCCAAGAATCCAGTAACACCCGCCGCGGCGATGACATTGTGCCCACACGCGTGCCCAATATGCGGCAGGGCATCATATTCCGCCAGGATGGCCACGGTGGGATGCTGCCCGGGATCGAAATCCGGGCTCTGCCACGAGGCTTCGAACGCGGTCTCCACACCATAGACCCCGCGGCGCGTGGAAAAACCATGCTCCTCCACGAGGTCCGCGAGTACCGCCATGGAGCGATGCTCCTCAAAAGCGGTTTCGGGGTGGGCGTGCAGATCCGCAACGATGTGCGCTGCCTGCTCCCGCAGGGCATCTGCCTGTGCGGCAGCAGCGTCCCAGAGCCGCGATTGGCCCGGGTAGTCCTCTCCGTGCTTTTCCGGTGGGGCGGCGGACGCCACGCGCTTGGCGACGCCCTCCTCCATCGCCTCCAAATACGCTGTCGACGGATTGTTGCGTTCGTCCATTCGATTAACCAATCATGACGTTGTTGCCCGGTCCCAGCGGAAGATCCACATAGAACCAGATGGCCAGCAGAATTGCCCAAGCGGTAAAAAACGGGATAACGAAGGGCACGAGGCGCGACATCAGTGTTCCCAGGCCCGCCCCGCGCTCATAGCGCTGGAGGAAGCCAAGCATGACGATCATGTACGGGTTCAGCGGGGTGATGATCTGGGTCGCGGAATCACCAACGCGGAACGCACCCTGAATGAAGGCCGGCTCATAACCCAGCAGGGCAAACATCGGAACGAAGACCGCTGCCATGAGCGTCCACATGGAAGAACCGGAAATGATCAGCAGGTTCAGGCACGATGCGAGCGCGATGAAGGCGAAAATGGCTGGGAAGCCGGTAAGCCCGATGGATTCGAGGAAGGCCGCACCCTTCACGGCAGTAAAGGTACCGATACCGGTCCACGCAAAGAGCGCCACGAACTGACCCAGGATGAAGGCCAGAATAAGGAAGCTCATCATGTCTTTGAGAGCACCGATCATCATGTTCACGACGTCGGTGATTCCCTTGACCGTGCCGACAACCTTGCCGTAGACAACGCCAAGCACCAAGAAGTAGGCGAAAACGATGAAGACGATGGAATTCAGCAGCGGGGACTTGGGCAAGAAGCTGCCCTCCTCATTGCGCCACGGCGATTCTGGCAGAAGGACCGCGAAGAGGATGATGGCGGTGAGGATGACCGTGGCCACACCGGACCAGATGAGGCCCTTGGATTCGGCCGGGCGCAGTTCAGCGGTGAGCTCCTCGCCGTTTTCATCGCGGTCACCACGCTCAGCGGCGTCCTCGGGATCAATATCTTCCTCAGTGGGAACTTCCTGCTGCCACATGCGCGGCTCGATGACCTTGTCGATGATGAAACCAGCCAGCACACCCAGCACGATGGAGGAGGCCACGTTGAAGTAGTAATTCGACATGGCGTTAACCGGCGCGAAGTCGGTATTCGGCAGCGTCTCCATGACCGCGGTCGTAATACCGGCAAAGAGCGCATCCAAGGAAGTCGGCACCAAGGATGTGGAATAGCCAGCGCCCACGGCGGCGAAGCCACCAATCAGGCCAGCCACTGGGTGGCGGCCCGCGGCTTTGAAGACCATCGCCGCCAGCGGCGGGACGATGACGAAGGCGGCATCCGCCATGACGGAAGCGGTCACGCCGATAACGCCGACGGCGTACGGAAGCAGCCAGGGCTTGGCGGAACCAAAGAGCTTGCGAATCAACGCAGAGAGCATGCCGGAGCGCTCCGCCACACCCACCGCCAGCATGATGGGCAGCACCGTCACCAGCGGCGGGAAGTTGATGTAGTTCTCACCCATTGTCGTGGTGAACCACGTCAGTCCCTCACCGGTGAAGAGACCCTTCACCGGCTGAATCTCATCCGATCCGGGAATCTTAATCTCCACGCCCATCTTGGCCATGATGGTGGAGAGGACACCGGTAATTAGGAAGAGGATTAAGAAGATGGTGAAGGGCTCCGGCAGCTTGTTGCCGATGTACTCGACACCGTTGAGGAATTTATCCAGCATTCCCCCGCTGGATTGCTGGCTCGATTTTTGCTCGGCCTTGGCGGGATTTGCTTTCGACTTCTCCGTGGTGCCGGCGCCGCCTTTCGGCGCCGTATTGGATGGGCTGTTCATGGGTACTCCTGTCGTAGGGGTCAGTCCCAGTGCTCCACGTCACACTGTTGGGGAAAGGCTACCACGGGAATGTAACTTGGGTAACAAATATTTTCCTTCTTCGTCACATTTTCCCGGCCAGCCGTCCTCCGCTTTCGCCCCGCGCCCCTACACCCCTCACGGGATTCTCATTACGCTCACTGCAAATAGCGCCCCAAAATCGACGCCGTTTTTAGCCCCTTATCTACCGTGAACAACACTGAGAGGTGTCCATTAGCCCTGAGTTGGCAATGATGCTCGCTTTTCACGATTTTGTTGGAGACTATCTGCGCTCCCAACGGACTTCGCCGTCAACGACCTGTGCCGTGGGGCTCATCCCTGCATAGGCAGCGACATGCTGTGAGGCTAAGTGCTCGGGATGGATATGAGCGATGAGATGCGTAATGCCTCGCTCCGCAAGATAAGCGCTAAGCAGTTTCACGGCTTCCTTGGCGTATCCATGCCCCTGCCACTGTTTCCCAATCACCCATGCGATCTCCGTCGCATCACCGCTGCGGGGCACAGTCGCCTGGACGTAACCTATCGGTTGCTTACTCGAACCGAGGGTGACGATGAGATTGATCCATTCTTCGGTACCGTCGCTCGAGCCGCCTCGGGTTTGGAACGCGTACCGTCGCGCAAGCTCATCAGCAGAAGGCGGCTCACCACCCGTAAACGTGTACAGGGCACGGCTGGAAAGCACAGTAGCCATCTCGGTAGCATCCTCGACACGAAGCGGCCTTAAGTCGATAGGCATCTTTATCGCCATAGTTCACCACGCAAGATTTGATCAGTCACTAGAACATTAACGCTTCTGCTGACGACGAAGTTCCGAGCGCCCTCTCACCAAGAGCGCTTTTCACCCATCGCTACACTCACGGTAAATAGTGGCCCAAAATCGACCGTTTTTAGCACCTTATCTACCGTGAGCGTCGTCGGCTTCCCAGACGTCACTCCCCGCATTCAGCGTCGTCAACGCTCGAGGGCACCAGCCCATAAAGCCGGGCGAAAGGATCCCACTCGCAATCGCGATGCGGCTCGAATTCCGCAAAGTTGGCAGCGTCGATGGCAACAGCTTCGGAGCTGAGGTACTCAATGAGTGCGACCGTCATATCCATCCCCGCCGCCACGCCTGAGGAAGTCCACCGATTACGGTCCTGCACCCACCGCGCCTTGGGCTTCCAAATCACGGACTCCCCGAAGGAGCTCGCCCACGCAAAGGCACGCTTGTTGCCCGTCGCGGCGTAGCCTTCCAAAAGCCCCGCTGCCGCCAAGACCGCAGAACCCGTGCACACGGAGGCAACCCACGGTGCTTGTGCGCCCAACCCACGAAGCCACGACAGAAAAGATTCGTCCCCTACGAGCTGCCGGGTTCCTTTACCGCCGGGAACGAGGAGAGCGTCGGTCAGCCCAATCTGCCCATAAGAAATCGTCGGCACCACTTCCACGCCCTGCGAGCTTGCAACTGGCTCGCCCGTCGGCCCGGCGAAAACCACGGTGATGTCAGGCACCGCTTGAAGCAGCTGGACGGGTCCGAAGACGTCGAGAAGCTCAAAGCCTTCAAACAAGACGACAGCGATGCGGAGAGATTCGGTATCCATGCGGCCATCCTAAAGCAGGCCCTATGAGCACGGACGAGCATCTGGGACCCGGGTTCAATTCCCGGCGGCTCCACACACGAAGAGACCCCAGATAGAACGCTTTCTAACTGGGGATTTTGGCGGAGCAGCCTTAGACCGTGACAATCTGCTGATGGGGCGCCACCCTGTTTGTTGATACGTCACCAATAGGAGTGTTTAGCCAATGAAAGCATTCGGATTCTTAAGCTTCGGACACTACGCCTTCGGCGGCCAGCGTGGACCGTCCGCCGAAAAAGTCGCGAAGATCCACCTGGAAATCGCCCAGGCTGCAGATGAGATCGGCGTGAACAACGCGTCTTTCCGCGTCCACCACTTCGTACCGCAAGCCTCAGCCCCGATGCCGCTGCTCGGCGCAGTCGCCGCCACCACCAAGAACATTGAGGTGGGCACCGGCGTGATCGACATGCGCTACGAAAACCCACTCTACCTCGCCGAAGAGGCCGCATCCCTCTACCAAATCTCCGGCGGCCGCGTGGCCTTGGGCGTCTCGCGCGGCACCCCGGAGGTTGCCGAGCGTGGTTGGGAGGCTTTCGGCTACAAGGGCGAGGCCCCCAACGGCGCGGACGTGGCACGAGCTCACCTCGAGGCGTTCATGGCTGCGGTGGACGGCAACGGGTTTGCCACCGCCGCACCTCTAGACCGCCAGTACCCGAATATGTTCCAGCCCGGCTCCGCCCTCCCTGTCTTCCCCATTGCCCCTGATCTACGCAAGCACATCTTCTACGGCTCCGGTACTCATACTTCGGCAGAGCAGACCGCCAGGGACGGACTGAACCTGATGTCTTCCACCTTGGTTTCCGAGACCACCGCCGCGACCTTAGGTGAGATCCAGGCAGACCAGATCAGCCGCTACCGTGCTGCCTGGAAGGAAGCGGGCCACGACTGGGCCCCGCGCGCGTCCGTCTCCCGCTCCATCTTCCCCATCGTGGACGGCGCCGATATGCAGCGATTCGGCATGCAGGCCTCCGGCTCCGACCAAGTGGGCATGCTGCCCGACGTCGGTGCGTCCACCTTCGGCCGCACCTATGCCGCCGAGCCCGACAAGCTCATCGAGCAGCTCAAGGCCGACCCGGCCGTCATGTCCGCCGACACCCTACTGATCACCATCCCGACCGGCATGGGCGTGGACGTCAACGTGAAGATTCTCGAAAGCTTCGCCACCCATATCGCCCCTGCGCTGGGCTGGCAGCCAAACACTGAGGGCCCGGTCACCGGTTACCCGATCGGTTAATCCACCCCCTTCACACAAGAAACCCGCTGGCCGTTACGACCAGCGGGTTTCTTGCTCTTCAGTGGAGCCGCCGGGAATTGAACCCGGGTCCTTCGTCACCTCGCCAGGGCTTCTCCGTGCGCAGTCTGCACAGGATCTCTACTCGGCCCTCCGGCTCGGGCAAACTCGCTCCGGATGATGGGCCCAGTTGCTCTTAAAGTCCCCAACCGGCCGAACAACAAACCGGTCAGGCAAGTTCCCTAGTCGATGCCAGGATCTAGGTCAGGAACCAAACCTAGGCTGACAGACACGCGTCGCTGAAATTAGGCAGCGAGGGCGTAGTCACGCTGAGAGTTCTTCTCTGCGTTTATTGGTTGCTACGACGCTTAACGGTGGTCTCTAGCCTGCACCGGCACGCTTCCCCTGGCTCAATGTACGAAGTCGAAACCATGTCGACCCCTCGATTACACATTGCTGTGAAAGCTGCGCAGCACGCGCCTTTGCGCGCCCTACGGTTCGTTCAACGCTACTGCACCCGCCCCTATTCCCGCAAGCTTCACCCCAGGCCACATGAGGCATAGCTTTCATAAGCACCCCCTTGTGATTAACATCAACTTAAACGCTGTTAAGGTGTGTGAGTCCTATTCACCTACTTTGTTAAAGGCTGCAAAGTGAGCGCAACCACCGAAACCTCTAGCTCCCAAGAAACCGCCCACCATCAAGCGAGCAATACCGAATGGGCCATCTCCCTCTTTGGTACCGCCGTGGGCGCCGGCATTTTGTTCCTTCCCATCAACGCCGGCAGCTTCGGCTTCTGGCCGCTACTCGTGGCAACCATCCTGATCGGCCCGATGACGTACTTCTCCCACCGCGGGCTCGCCCGCATGATTTGTGCGTCGCCACGCCAGGGTGAGGACATCACCGCGGTGGTCACGGACTACTTCGGCAAAAGCGCAGGATTTATCATCTCGGTGGTTTATTTCTGCGCAATTTTCCCCATCGTCCTCATTTATGGCGTTTCGATCACCAATACGGTTGATAGTTTCATCGTCAACCAGCTACACGGGCCCTCGGTTCCGCGTCCTCTATTGTCGTTCCTCCTCGTGGGCATCATGACCATCGTCTTCACCTTTGGCCAACGCATGGTGCTCGCCGTCACGCAGTTCCTGGTGTATCCGCTGATCTTCTGTCTCGGCGCGCTGTCCATTTATCTCATCCCGCGCTGGGATATCGCCTCCTTCATGGAAGTTGGCAACAATGATTGGCGCGTCGTCGGTGCTGTCGCCCTCATCATCCCCGTGTTGGTTTTCTCCTTTAACCACTCCCCCGCCATCTCCCAGTTTTCCTTGGCTATGGTCGCTGCACACGGCCGCGAGAAGAGCTCCGAGAATGCGTCGCGCGCGCTGGCGCTGACAGCGATTCTGCTCACCGTGTTCACCATGTTCTTCGTGTGGTCGTGCACCCTCACGCTCGGTGCAGACGGGCTCGCGGAGGCCCGCGAGCAGAACCTGCCGGTCTTGTCCTACCTGGCCAACGTCACCGGCGTTCCGGTCTTGGCCTTCCTTTCCCCCATCATCGCGATGATCGCCATCATCTCCTCCTACTTCGGCCACGTACTGGGGGCCACCGAGGGCGGCAACTTCCTGCTGCGCAGCGCCGCACCGCACGCTACGGCGAAGCTCTCGGAAAAGCAGCTCAATTCCATCATGCACGGCATCATCTTCGTGGCCGCGTGGGTTGTCGCGATCATCGATCCATCGATCCTGGGGCTTATCGAAGCCATCGGTGGCCCCTTCATCGCCTCGATCCTCTACCTGCTGCCGATGTATGCCATCCACCGCATCGATGCTCTCAAGCAATTCCGCGGCCGCCCCAGCAACGTGTTCGTCGTCGTCACGGGCCTCATCGCCGTGGGCGCCACCATTTGGGGACTGTTTGCCTAGCTCTCCTCTAACCACGCCTTCAACACAGTGGCGTGGTTGACCTCGCGGTCCTTGGCAGCAAAGAGGAGGGTGACGTCGCCAAGCTCAGCAAGGTGACGCAGTTGTTCCAGCTCCTCGCTGTCATTCGCGTCGAGTTCTGCGCGGTAGCGCCGGGTAAATTCCTCAAAGGTGTCGGCATCGTGTCCCCACCACTTACGCAACCCCGGACTGGGCGCGACATCCTTGAACCAGTGGTCATAGGGCAGGCGCTCCTTGGCCACGCCACGGGGCCAGAGCTTATCGACGAGCACCGCTACCCCACGCGGTTGCTCCTCGCCCCGAATAACGTCATGAACCTTGGCCGTGTAAATCATGGCTCCCAGGTTAGGCGTTGATCCCCTTGACGCGGCGACCCAGCTCGCGGGTGATGTCGCGGTCCTGGTCACGGCGCTTAATTGCCTCACGCTTGTCATAGTCCTGTTTACCCTTGGCCAGGCCGAGTTCACACTTGGCGCGTCCGTCCTTCAGGTAGACCTTGAGCGGGATCAGGGTCTTGTTGCCGTCGCGCACCTGCCCCATGAGTTTGTCTATCTCCCTGCGGTGCAAGAGAAGCTTACGCGTGCGCTTGGGCGAGTGATTCGTCCACGTTCCCTGGGAGTACTCCGGGATGTGGAGATTGCGGATGTAGACTTCGCCGTCGTCAATAGTGGCGAAGGCATCCGCCAGGGAAATCTTGCCTTCGCGCATCGATTTGATTTCGGTGCCCACGAGCACCATGCCGCATTCCAGGGTGTCGAGGATGGTGTAGTCGTGGCGGGCACGTCGGTTGGTGGCCAGGGTCGAGTTATTGTCGACGGCCGCCTTTTTCTTCTTTGCCTTCTTCGCCATAGTTCGGACTATATTACGCTACTGCCAGGCAAAATCCACATCGCCCCTGCAGCTCTAGGTCCGCACGTAGGCGCGCATCGTTACCTGTGCGGTCAGCGCAGCACACACAATTGCCACAAGCCCGACGATGGGCAGCGCCGTCCAGACGTCCCCAGAGGTCACCGGGGCTAGAAGCTGGTTGTGGTACAGGTCGTTGAGGGCGGGATCGAGCACGGTGTTCTTGCCCAGGATGACGCCAATACCGGCGAGGACAACGCCGCCGACAGCACCGAGGACTGCTTCCATGATGAAGGGCGCGTGAGTAACCCACCGCGAGGCACCGACGATACGCATAATCGCGGTCTCCCGCTGGCGCTGGTAGGCGGCGATCTGCACCATGTTCGCAATCAGCATGATGGCTGCAAGCGCCATGACCGCGGCAAGGATGAAGGTGGCATTCCGGATGGCGTCCAAGTTGCCAGCGGCGCTGCGAACCTCCTCCTGCTGGTCGACGATGTCGCTGACAGCGGGGTCGGAAGCGATGGCGTCGATAGGCGCGGTATCCGTCGGATCCTTCAACCGCACGTGGAAGGCAGCCGGCAGTGCATCCGGGGAGGTTTCCTCAACCATGACCGGATCGGTGTCCTTGAACAGCTCCACGAAGCGCTGATAGGAATCCTCGCGGTTGCGGTAGCTCACGGACTCAATGTCCTCATCCGCTTCCAGTTTCTTCTTCAGCCCGGCACATGCGGCATCCTTGCACTCCGGATCGTTGGCTGAAATCTCCTCATTGAGCTGGACCATGACCTCGACACGCTCGAGGTAGATGTCCTTAGTGTCATTGGTCATCTGGGTGACCAAGACGCCGGCCACCACCAACGCCACCGAAATGGCGGTGGTAATCACCATGGCGATAGTCATGGTGATGTTGCGCCCGAGCCCCTTAAAGGCTTCCCTGAAAACAAAGCCTAGATTCACCTAGACCGCCTCCCCGTACATTGCGTTCTTCTCGTCACGCACGAGCGTGCCGTTGTGCAGCTCGATGACGCGCTGGCGGGCCTCGTTGACCGCGCGCGCGTTGTGCGTCGACATCACCACGGTGGTTCCGTGGCGATTGATCTTGGTGAGCAAGGCCATGATCTCCGCGGCAGTGGAGGGATCGAGGTTGCCCGTGGGTTCGTCGGCAAGCAGCAGCTTGGGGCGGTTGACAAAGGCCCTCGCAATCGCCACGCGCTGCTGCTCACCGCCGGAAAGCTCGTGCGGCATGCGATGCTGCTTGGCGCCTAGGCCGACCATGTCGAGGACCTCGGGCACTTGCTTGGCAATCCGCGCCTTGCGTTTGCCGATGACCTCGAGGGCAAAGGCGACGTTGTCGTACACGTTGAGCTTGGGCAGAAGCCGGAAATCCTGGAAGACGTAGCCGATGGATTGGCGCAGGCTATTGACCTCGCGGCCTTTCAACGTGTTGACGTGGAAGTCCCCGAAGTAAATTTCTCCCGAGCTCACATTGGTTTCGCGCACCATGAGCTGGAGGAAGGTCGACTTGCCGGAGCCGGACGGGCCGATGAGGAAGACGAATTCGCCGTCCTCAATCTCAAAGGACACGTTGTCCAGAGCGGGCCTAGTGGAGGTCGGATAGACCTTGGACACATTCTCGAAAGTGATCACTTAAGCCACATTAGCAACATTTGCCACTCGGGCCTAGGCCTCCTGCTGCGCCATGCGCCACCGGATTCCGGATTCCAGGAAGCCATCGATATCTCCGTCCAAGACCTTGGAGGGATCCCCTACCTCGTAATTCGTCCGCAGATCCTTGACCATCTGGTACGGATGCAGCACATAAGAGCGCATCTGGTTGCCCCAGGATGCATTGCCACCGGCGCCCAGCGCATCAAGCTCCGCGCGCTCCTCCTGACGCTTGCGCTCCAACAGCTTCGCCTGCAGCACGCGCATGGCAGAGGCCTTGTTCTGGATCTGGGACTTCTCATTCTGACAGGTCACCACGATTCCCGTCGGGATGTGTGTCAGGCGCACCGCCGAGTCCGTCGTATTCACGGACTGACCACCAGGACCCGAAGAGCGGTAGACATCCACGCGCACCTCCGAATCCGGAACCTCGATGGAGTCAGTCTGCTCCACCACCGGCAGCACCTCCACCTCCGCGAAGGAGGTCTGGCGGCGGCCTTGGTTATCAAAAGGCGAGATGCGCACGAGGCGGTGCGCACCCTGTTCCACGGAGAGCTGGCCATACATGTATTCGCCGTGCACCACGAAGGTGGCGGACTTGATGCCGGCCTCTTCGGCATAGGAAATGTCATAGACATCGACCTTGTGTCCGTGCTTTTCCGCCCAGCGCGTGTACATGCGCATGAGCATCTCCGCCCAGTCCGCCGCATCCACGCCACCCGCGCCGGAGCGGATGTTGATGACGGCCTCGCGCTCGTCATACTCGCCGGAGAGCATCGTGGTTACCTCAAGCGCCTCGATGGCCGCGCCAAGCTCTTTCAGCTCTGTGTCCACGAGTTCCTTGGAGGCTTCATCGCCCTCCTCCTCCGCCAGCTCGGACATGACCGGAAGGTCCTCGATCCGCCCCCGCAGGGAATTCAGCTTGCGCAGTTTTGCCTGCTGCGCCGAGAGCTCCGAGGTCACCTTCTGCGCATGGTCTGGGTCGTCCCACAGCGACGGATCCCCCGCCTGAGCCTCGAGTTCGCGCACACGCTCGGACACCGCCTCCGGGTCCATCACCTTTTCAATGGAGGTCAAAGTGGCGCTGAGTTCCTCAAGACGAGCTGTTTGTTCCGGACGCATAGCCCCCTACTTTACTTATTCTTTCTCCCTGATTAGCCATCGGCCGCGTTTAGCGCGACAATAGGCGGCATGAGTGACCAGCCAAGCCTCACCGAGATGATCGATGCCATCATCAAAACCTTCATCGTCGCCCACGCGGACGATACCGATGCCCACCTAGCACAGGCCCTTGTCTATAACGCAGGCCGCCTGGCCTGGCGCCTGCGCGAGCAGGGTGTCGACGTAGAGCAAAAGACCTCCGTCTCCGATGTCGTCACCGACGCGGACTTCGCCGCCGAGCGTTTCGTCGCCGGCGTGCTCGAAGCCCTGCGCGGCGAGGACGGCATCGTGGGCGAGGAGGGCGCCAACCGCGACTCGGCCTCCGGCCGGACCTGGGTCATCGATCCCGTCGATGGCACCTACAACTTCGCCTCGGGCGCCGATTACTGGTGCTCTGCGCTCGCGCTTGTCGACGCTGAAGGAGTCATCCTCGGCGCCGTCCACCGCCCCGCCATGGGCTACACGTGGTTTGGTGGCCGTGACTTCCCCACCAGCCTGGATGGCAAGGAAGTCGCCAAACTCACCGACGCCCCCGCCGACAAGCTGTGCTTGTCGACGTACCTGCACCCCACCTCCATCACGGATCCCGCCATCGCCTCCGCTTGGGAGAAGGTGGCCCCGCACTTTGCCACCGTGCGCATGCTAGGCGCAGGGTCCGTGGACCTCTCCTGCGTGGCGGATGGCACGTGGGGAGCATGGATGCAGCATTCCGTGAAGGATTGGGATTGGTATCCGGGCCAAGCGCTGGTGCTCGCGGCAGGCGGCGCGGCGCGCAAGGTTGAAGCCGGCGGTGTGGAATGGTGTATCGCGGGCAATAAACAGGTAGTTGATCAGATGGAGGAATGGCTCCGTGGGTAAGTACAAAGAAGACCTCGGCTTGGCCTTGGAGATGGCCGGGCATGCGGATGCCATCACGATGCACCGCTTTGAGGCAGCAGATCTGTCCGTCAAGGAGAAGCCGGACATGACTCCGGTATGCGACGCCGACCTGGCCTGCGAAAAGGCCATCCGCGAGGCGCTGAAACGCTCGCGCCCGCGCGATGAAGTTCTGGGCGAAGAATTCGGCGGCGAGGCCTGCTTCGAGGGCCGCCAGTGGGTCATCGATCCTATCGATGGCACGAAGAATTTCGTGCGCGGCGTCCCCGTCTGGGCCACGCTGATCTCACTACTGGAGGACGGCGAGCCGGTGGTTTCCGTCATTTCTGCCCCGGCCCTGCGCCGCCGCTGGTATGCGGCCAAGGGGGGCGGCGCCTACCGCGTCTTCGGCGGGGAACCCAAGCGCCTACGCGTCTCCGAGGTCTCCGACGTGGCGGATGCCTCCCTTGCTATGAGTTCCTTGTCCGGTTGGGGCTCAAACCGCGATGCTTTCGTGTCCTTGACGGACAAGGTTTGGCGTCTGCGCGGCTACGGCGACTTCTGGAATTACTGCCTCGTGGCCGAGGGTGCCGTCGACATCGCCGCCGAACCCGAGGTCTCCTTGTGGGACTTGGCCGCCCCGGCGCTCCTCGTCACCGAGGCCGGTGGCCGCTTCACCAACGTTCGCGGTGAAGATGGGCCCCACGGCGGCTCAGCGCTTGCCTCCAACGGCAAGCTTCATGGCGTCGCCCTCTCCGCCCTCTCCTAACTCCCCTGCGGCACCGCAGCGCGGCGCCGCACGCCAGCGTCATTCCCCAGCGTCGCGCCCGGTGACGCTTCGATCAAATAGTGCCCCAGATCTTTAAAGATCTGGGGCACTATTTGTTAGAAACGTACTCTCCCGGCCACGCGCCCACGGCTCCGTGACCGGTTTCGCAGCGGTGGTTAGTTCTCCGGAAGCGCGAAACCGGAACCTACGCCCTCGCGGCGGTTCAGATCCGCGATGATGGCATCGGTGTTAGACACAACCGTGGGGTTGTGCAGCGCGCCCTGCCACGGGGTGTGGCACGACGGCAACCCCGGAATCAGGCCGCGGGATACCGAGCCGACGATGCGGCCGTTGCGGAAGACCGGAGCGCCGGAGTCTCCAACCATGGCGCACACCTGGTTGACGGTGACGCGCTCGGTGTGCTGGAAGGTCATGCCACAGGTACGGCCGGTGGCCACGCCGTTCTTGCAGGTGATATCGCCCGGCTGGGTGGTGCCACCAACCCCATTAGCGGTCACGCCGTTGTAGCTACGGGACACCTCGGCCTTGGAGCCGAACTCGATGAGCGAATAATCCAGCTGCTCATTCTTTGACACCACGGTGCCGGTCGGGCCAACCTGCCAGGAGTCTGCCGAAGAGACCGGATCGCCGACATTTCCGCAGTGACCAGCGGTAATACCAACCTTGCGGCCTTCCGCATCGGTGCCGGCTGCCGTCAGCGTGCACATGGTGTCCTCATGAATGTAGAGCGGGGTACCCGGGCCATACAGGGACTTGCCTTCGGTCATCGCTACATTAGATTCCTCCGGAATCTGAGGAGCGTCATAGTAGGAACCAGGCACTCGGTGCAGGACATAGTCCGCCTGCGGTTTACCGGCAGCGATCTTGGAAAACAGGTCATTCTTCCACGCATAGTTCGGATCAGTGCCCTGTGGCACGAATTCCGGCTGCGTGGCCTCCTCCAGCAATCCGATGGGGGCAGGATTCGTCAGCGGTTCACCCGTTTTAGCGTCGGCACCAGCGTAGTCCTGCGGTGCTGCCGGAACCGGTAACTGGGTATCCAGGTTTGCTTGCCCCGCAAGGCGCTGCGCCGCAGGGGAATTCACGGCCCCAGCAACTGCCTGGGACGCATCATTCGACACCGCTGCGGCGGCGCCGTTGACTGTTGAATCGACGGAGTCTGTCAGCTCCTTGTCCACGGGCATGGTCTCAATGCCCACGGACTGCAGATCCTCGCGTACCTGATCAACAAAACCTGCCGAATCAATCTCCGGGATTGTGGGAAGTTCCTGGGCACCCGCCGCTGGGTTACCCAGGAAGAACGCACCTGCGAAAGCCGAGCCCACGAGGACATTCTTAAGGTGCGGAATTTTTCGCATATTGAGCAATTCCTCTTTCACTTCTTCTCGTAATGGTCTATAAGACTTCCCCTATGATGGCACGTGCCATGGACGGCCGTTTTCTAACGTGTGTGACTGTGTCCAACCCGTTACATTACTGACAGTTTTCGGGTGCCCCCTCTCTTTCTTCACCGCTCTCCGCACCCCGCGCAGACCTACTATGGAGGCATGTCTGAGACCTCCACTTCGCCCTCATCTCCCGCAGACATTACTGGAATCGTAGCCGTTATCCTCCGCGATAATCACGGTCGCGTTCTCGTCCTCCGCGCCACCTCTACCCCAGAATTCGTCCTGCCTTTCGGCTCCATCGATGACACGATCAACCCCGCCAAGGCCGCCCAGCTCATCGCCCACGAGGCCGTGCGCGCCGCGGTCGACATATCGAAGCTTCGCCGCCTGGCCACGTATATCTCACCGGCGGCTAACAGCGCCCCACACAACATCCACGCACACGTCTATGTCTACGAGGAAGAAATCTCCGTCGCGCATCCAGACAAGGAGATTGCGGAGCTAGCGTGGGTCGATCCCGCTGCCCCGGATGTCGACATCGCCCCTTTGCTCAAGGAGCGCGTATTCCCCGCTTTGCAAGAACTCTAAAAGCTCAACGCCTAGACTCCGCACCATGACTACACAGCGACTACTCCCCGTTCTCGCCGCATCCCTCGCTCTAGTGCTCACCGGCTGCGTCACCGACGACAGCACTGATGGCACGCTTTCCGCTGTCTCCCCCCACCGCTCAAGCTGGGTGGAGCGATCCGTCAGCCAGTTGTCTCCACCCTCCGGGATGCCCACGACCGGCGCGATGGCCGACAGTGTGTCGTAGCGCTCTCGATCGCCCGAGGAACGAACGTCGAGGATGAGGATAAGGTCCGGCTGCACGCCGAGCGAGAGCGCCACCTCGGCGCCGCCCCACCCCAGGGCCACCACGCGCCGCGGAGCCTCCTCGACGGTGAGGTCACCGAACTTGGTGGCCACTGTGACCGGATAGGCCGCGGCGTCGCCGTCAGCCGATGCCGACTGCGCCAACGATACCGCCACCGAGTTGTCGGCCGCACCGGAATCGGGGTCCGACGAGCATGCGGCCGCACCCCAGCCGACAAGGGCGAGCGACAGGAATACCGCGGCCGAGCGACGAGTGCGGGAAGTCCGCAGAGGCATAAAAGGCCTGTCGAATTGAGAAAAGATAGCCTAACCAACATTAGGTGAACCTATCTCAAGCCGACGAACCTCCAGCAAGGAGAGACAATTCACGTACATCGTCGAAATAAGGTTATCCTTACCTACATGACATCGACGACTCTGCCGACACCGGCCGCGGGCACCCCGCGCGCCGCGGGCCACAGCAGACGACTCCTCGGCCTAGCCCTCCTCGTGGCCACACTCGTCGCCCTCGTCTTCGCCAGCCTGGCACTGGGCGCCAAGGCGACCTCCATCTCAGAGCTCACCCAGGCCTGGCCCACCGCCTGGGAGATCCTGCGCGGGCACACCGACACCGCCCAGGCCGCCGGCACCGTGGGCAGCAGCGTCGCCGAGATCGCCGGAATCCTTGCCACCATGCGCATCCCGCGCACCGTGCTCGCCATCGTCGTCGGAGCTGCGCTCGGACTAGCCGGCACACTCGTTCAAGGCCTGACCCGCAACCCGCTCGCGGACCCTGGACTACTCGGCATCAATGCGGGCGCCGCACTCTTCGTCTCGGCGGGCATCTTCCTCTTCGGACTGACGTCCATGCAGTCGCACCTTTTCCTCGCCTTCCTCGGCGCGGGCCTGGCGGCGCTGCTCGTCTTCGGGCTCTCCGCCGGCGGCATCGGTCGCGGCGACACCCTGGGCCTCGTCCTCGCGGGTTCCGCCCTGTCCGCCGTCCTCGCGGCGGCCACGTCGGCCATCGTCTACATCGATCCCAACGCGCTCGACACCCTCCGCTTCTGGCAAGCGGGGTCCGTCACCGGACGCGGCTTCGACATCATCACCCCTGCGCTCGTGCCGCTCGCCATCGGCGCGGTACTAGCGCTGGCGCTGGGCCCGACGCTCAACATCCTCAATCTGGGCGCGGAGGCCGCGCAGGCGCTGGGCACCAACGTTGCCCGCGCCAATATCCTGGGCTTCGTGGCCATCACCCTGCTGGCCGGCGCGGCCACGGCAGCCGCGGGCCCCATCGGCTTCATCGGTCTCGTGGTGCCCCACGTCGCCCGCGGCATCACCGGCCCGGACTACAAGTGGGTGACCCCCTACTCCGCGCTGGCGGGCGCCTGCCTGTTGCTCGGCGCCGACATCGTGGGCCGCCTCATCATGCGCCCCGGCGAGCTCCAGGCGGGCATCGTCATCGCGCTGCTCGGCGGGCCGGCGTTTATCTGGCTCGTCCGGCACCGAACGGTGGTGAGCCTGTAATGAAGTACCTCAGCCTCGGAAAGTTCAGCTTCCTCTACCACCCGCGCACGCAAGCCTGGACCGCGGCCATCGTGGTCGCGAGCGCGCTCGTGTGGGTCATCAGCCTCGGCATCGGCGAATTCCCCCTTAACCCCGCCGAGGTCATCGGCGTTCTGGCGGGCGGCGGAAACAAACTCGAGCGCACCGTCGTCATCGACTGGCGCCTGGCCCGCTCGCTCGTGGGTCTAGCCGTCGGCGCCGCGCTGGGGCTCTCCGGCGCCATCACGCAGCGCATCGCCCGCAACGGCCTGGCCAGCCCGGACATCCTGGGCATCAACCAGGGCGCCACCGTGGCGGCCGTGGCCATCATGGTCTTCGGAGGATCTGCCGGGGCCGGCGGGGCGTTCGGCGCCTACGTCGGCATCCCGCTCGCCGCCATGGCCGGCGGTCTCGCCACCGGCGCGGCCATCTGGATGCTGTCCCGGCGCGGCAGGGTGGATATGTTCCGCCTCGTCCTCGTGGGCATCGGCGGCAACGCCTTCCTCCACGCCCTGGTCACGTACATGTTGGCCGCCACAGATCTCAACACCGCGGCCGCGGCCAAGGTGTGGATGGTCGGCTCGCTCAACGGCTGCACCTTCGAGCACCTATGGCCCACCCTGGGCATGCTCGTGGTGTGTGGCCTAGTGCTAGCCCGCATCGCCATCGATCTGCCCGCGCTGGAGCTCGGCGAGGATTCCGCCCAAGCCCTCGGCGCCCCCTTGAAGAAGATCAACGCGGCACTGCTCATCGTCTCAGTTCTACTGGCCGCGGTGACCGTCTCCGCCGTGGGCCCGGTGGGCTTCGTGGCCTTCGTCGCCCCGCAGATCTCCGCGCGCCTGGCGCGGGTCGGGGCGCCGCCCCTGGGGACATCGGCGGCCATGGGCGCAATCATCGTGTGCGTGTCCGACCTCATCGCCCGCTGTGCCTTCGGCTGGGAGATCCCGGTGGGCATCATCACCTCGGTCATCGGCGGACCTTTCCTCATCTGGCTGCTCTGGCAGCAAACTCGAACACGAAAGTAGACGACCATGCAACGACGTAACTTCCTCAAGATCACCGCTGGCCTCGGCGTCGCCGCCTTCGCTGCGGCCTGCTCCAAACAGGAGACTGCGCCGAGCGAGCAGGCGGCCACCTCCGCGGCATCGTCCAGCGCCGCCGAGCAGCACCAGCGCGTGATCGCGCTCAACACCGGCCAGCTGGACAACCTCCTCATGCTGCGCATTCTCCCGGTGGGCGCGGCCAAGGCCAAGAACCTGGGCGTCGTCCCGGACTACATCCGCAACCGCTTCGGCTCCGACTTCGATCTGGACTCCATCGCGGACTGCGGCCTACGCGCCAACCCGGATCTGGAGACCATCGCCTCCCTGAAGCCCACCCTCATCTGCGCTAACTCGCGTACGGACGAGGCCATCCTGGAGCAGCTCAAGGCCATCGCGCCCGTCGTCACCGGTAAGGGCGGCGGCGAGAACTGGAAGCAGGACCTCCTCACCATCGCCGAGGCCGTGGGCAAGAAGGACTCCGCCGAGCCCCTCCTGGCCGAGTACGAGTCCAACGCCAAAGCCTGGGGCGAGGGCCTATCCTCCAAGCCCACCGTCTCCTTCCTGCGTTCCAAGGAAGACCAGTTCCAGCTCTACGGGGTCAACTCCATGGCGGGCTCCGTGGCCGCCGATGCCGGCCTGCCCCGCCCCGCCAACCAAAAGCAGATTGAGAAGGCTGGCCAGGACATCTCCGCCGAGCAGCTCTCCGAGGCCGACGCCGACTGGATCTTCTACGGCGTCAACGCCGGCGCCGCCGACCCCTCGCAGGCCGCCACATGGCACTCTCTCAAGGCAGTGCAGGCCAACCAGGCCGTGTCCGTGGACTACGAGTCCTGGTACATGAACGCGTCCCTGCTCTCGGCCACCATCATCCTCCAGGGTCTGAAGGACAACATCAGGTAATGAACGCTCGACTTTCCGCGCACTCCGTCTCCGTCGGTTATGGCGATACCGTCATCAGCCGCGACGTCACACTCGACATCCCCGACGGCCAGGTCACCACGCTCATCGGCGCCAACGGCTGCGGCAAGTCGACCCTCCTGCGCGGCCTGTCCCACTTGCTCCCACTGTCGGCGGGCTCCGTCACCCTCGACGGGAAGAAGCTGGGTGACTACTCCTCCCGGGAGCTAGCCACGCGCTTGTCGATGCTCCCCCAGTCCCCCATCACCCCTGCCGGCGTCACCGTCGCAGACCTCGTGGCCCGCGGCAGGCACCCGCACCAGTCCTGGCTGCAGCAGTGGTCCGCCTCCCACTCCGCCGCCGTGGACGAGGCCATGGCGCTCACCAACGTCTTTCAGCTGCGCGACCGCCCCGTGGACTCCCTGTCCGGCGGCCAGCGCCAGCGCGTGTGGATAGCCATGGTCCTGGCTCAGGACACCGACATCGTCTTCCTCGACGAGCCCACCACCTACCTGGACCTGGCGCACTCCATCGACGTCCTCGAGCTCGTCTCCACGCTCAATAAGGAACAGGGCAAGACCATCGTCATGGTGCTCCACGATCTCAACCTAGCCGCCCGCTACTCGGACAACCTCGTCCTCATGAAGGACGGCTCCGTCACGGCCCTGGGCTCGCCCGAGTCCACCATCACGCCGCAGGCCCTGCGCGACGTCTTCGGACTGGACTCCCGCGTCATCGAGGACCCCGTCACCGGCGGGCCGCTCATCGTGCCGGAGCGCCCATAAGCCCCGTCGTTCCCTGCGTTTTTCGATCATGGGAAAGGCGGCGGGAGTTCATCATGTTCACACTTTCAGTCACAGGACGGCTACTGCACACTGTGTGACACATTCTGCGAATCGTTGCTCATTGCTAGCAAAGACTTAACAGACTCGTGACCAGTAATCTCTAGTCCCCGTCGTGCTGTGAAACTACCCTGTGGGTATGAAGAATCTGCGCGCACTCCTGTCCCTCAGCCTGCTGCTGCCACTCGCCGCGTGTTCCGCCAGCGAGGAGGACTCTGCGGCACCGTCGGCAGTCACGACCACCGTCGTTCACTCGGCCGACGCCCCTGCGGGTGACGATGCCGCCGACGGCACTGTCGGTGCTGGCGGTACTGGCGGTGCTGACGCCGCCGATACCGCCACGGCCGACGACGTTGCTTCCGGGGCCGCTCCCGGCGCGTCCGGCACCGCACCAGCCCCAGCATCCTCCACTATCCCGCCCTTGCCCGAGGGCGCCTGCGCCACCTCCCAGCTCTCCACCGAGATCACCAACGAACAGGGAGCCGCTGGCTCCCGACTCGTCG
This sequence comes from Corynebacterium sp. HMSC056E09, assembly GCF_001813425.1. Taxonomy (NCBI): domain Bacteria; kingdom Bacillati; phylum Actinomycetota; class Actinomycetes; order Mycobacteriales; family Corynebacteriaceae; genus Corynebacterium; species Corynebacterium sp. HMSC056E09. The sequence continues at coordinate 374,976 of NZ_KV812513.1, read as the reverse complement.
ACATCGTGCTGACCAATACCTCTGACGAGGAGTGCACCCTCACGGGCTTCCCCGGCGTCTCCGCCGTCACCAGCAACGACGGCACTCAACTAGGCCCCGCCGCGCTGCGTGAGACCGGCACCGAAGCTGCCACCGTGACGCTGGCGCCAGGGGCCCAGGCCCGCGCGGGGCTCAAGATCACCAACGTGGGATTGCTCGACGCGGCGGCCTGCCAACCGCAGGACGCCGATGGCCTGCGGATCTATCCGCCCGAAAACACCGACAGCCTCTATGTCGCAGTGCCGGGCCTGCAGGCCTGCGCGGGCGAGGTCGACATCTTGTCTGTCCAGCCCATCACTCAGCTCTCCCCGTAAATCATTTCGATCTCCTAACAATTTCCAGCCGGTGATAGGACTCGGCTTCGCGCTTCGTTAGTCTCGGCCACGAGTTCGCCCCTCGGACGAAGGACATACACCATGACCACTCTCCCTGTCCTCCTGCCCCAACGCACCGCGCGTGCCGCAGTAGCGGCGGCATCAGCAGCCGCGCTCGTTGCGTCCTGCTCCCTCCCCGACACTCGGCGCGAGGCAGCCCCGTCGGAATCCGCAGTGGCACCTGACTTGAGCGCGGCGACCGAGTCTGCCTCCAACCCACCAGCGACCTCGAGCACTTCCTCACGCGCGACTCGCAGCAGCACCAGCCCAGCTACGTCGAGCAGGGCGGCATCGACACGCAACTGGCCCGTATCCTTGGCCGAAGAAAGCTGCGACCCGAACGCCGGAGTCGCCGACTCCGGAGTCGGCGAATTCGTTGACAAAGGCGAAGCACCAACGGCCATCGTTCATTTCCTGTTGACGGAGGAGCCTGAACGCGGAGCACCTCTCAAAGACTTCAAAGTCACCCAAGATTCTTTCGATGCGTGCGAGCCCCTGAGCTACATCATTGCCTCCGGCAACTACGAGGGCGAACAAGTGGTCTTCTCCATCGTTTTCAACTGGGGCCACCCGCTCAATGACAGCAATGGGTACTTCTCCGGCGACGGCTTCGACTTCACCATTGGCAGCGACTCCGTAAGTTTCACTACGGGCGATACTCCCGCACATGAGGCAGGCAAGCCAGTGAGCGTGACATTTACCGCGATGGACTTCGGAGCACTCAAGACCGAGCTCAACGCAGAAGACAAACACCACATCGGAATCGACCTCACCCATCTGAACGACGCCGTCGATCCGGCCGACCTCGACGAGTTCTACGAATTCGACACCAATAGCGGCCCCGTCCGCTGCCGCTTCTCCATCAGCGAAAGTGAATGCGACTTCCTCGACGGTGAGTTTTCCCCCGCGGAAGCCATGAACGGACCAAGCAACTACTTCCTCAAAACCCATGGCGAAACGGAAGTCGACCTCGCCACCTTCAGAGACGACTCCAAAGACTTCCTGTCCGACAAGAAATTTGAAAAGGTCGGCGACGGCACTTACGAGGCCGGCACCTTGGGTCACCCCATCCAGGCGGAGCTCAAAGACGGCACTCTGACCCTCTACTTCCCCGACGGCGCCTACGTCTTCGAGGACGGCGTCCTCGACTTCTTCAACGAGGATGACCTGGAGGCGGGTACCATGCGCTCGGCGGCAACGTCCTCTGCCCGCGCGGATTAGCCCTCGATGTCGCGCAAGTAACGGGCCGACACCCCGCCCGCAATAGTGCGCAGCGCGACGTCCTTAGTCACCACCATGCCCGCGGCCACGACCGCATGCTCCCCTTTGTGGATGCCACCTTGATCCTGGAAACGCGCGCCCGAGTTGATGACAACGTTTTCCCGATGTGCGTGTTGCTGCCAAACAGGCTGGATACCTAGCGCGAGCAAGGTATCGCTGTCTCCTAGGCCAACTGCGGCGATGCGCTCGTTCTCATTGCCCTCAATATTTGACGCCGAGGAATCCTCGCCTCGGGAGCAACCGGAAAGGACGAGAGTGGATGCTGCTAAGACAGCGGCCGTCTTCATTGCCGCGCGACGGGTCAGCGAATTGTTTCGAAACATATAAAAGCCTAACGTGCAGGGAGCTCATTGGGGTGCGGTGAAGGCCATCGGACGCACGGGGTGTTGATCGATCCTCGAGCGCGCGTCAATCACGTCTACCGCGTCTACCCCGCATGGGGCAGCCTAACTAGATAAAGGATAGGCTAAGTTAATTATTCCGGGGGGTGTGTGGCTGCCGATATGGAGGCAGCTCAGCCGCTAGGGGCCAGCCGACAGGCGCTCCCAGCCGAAGGGGTGGGACCCCAGCCGATAGGAAGGCTCCCAGCGGAAGGGGGGATCCCGGCCGACAGGGGGCACTTTAGAAACGGTTTAGCAAACCACCGAACGTCCGCCGCTCCTCCACACGCTTCGCCCGACCACCGGCAGTTACCTACCTCCCCTCCCCACCTCGAACAGCTGGGCACTCCACCCCACCGGCTGCTTCGAACGCACTACCGCACCCACGGCAGCCAGGTGCTTCGCAATCACACGGGCCGTGGGCAGCTGCGATCCATACAGAACGAGGCGTGATAAATCTTCCTGGTAGTCATGATCCTCGGCCCCACTTTCCTGCAACACTGGGGTCACCAGGAACAGCTGCGCCCCAGAACGTAGTACGGCAGCTACCAGCTGCTGCAACTCTATAGTTGGCCAACGTCGCCACGGATCAACCAGCACCACAGCATCTACCTGCTCGCACAAAGTAGCCACTGTGCCAGCCCAATCCGCCCGGCGCGCATCCCCACCGCTACGCCCAACCGTTGGAGCGTGCAGTGCACTATAGCGAGCACGATCCCGGCGGCGTGGAGCAATATCGCGCAGCATAACCTCCTCTGCGCTGGCCCCAGGCTCCGTCATCGCTGCAGTTGCTGCGCCTACTGAGATCCTTGCGTCATCCTCTGCCTCCGAAAACGACCCCAACACCACGGCGTTTGCCTGCGGTATCTTACGTAGAATCTCATCCGCATACACCGCCGCGGCCGGACCTCCCACCGCGCATCGAAGCGAGCCAGCATCCTGTCGCGCTAGTAGCTTGCTGCTCAGAATCTCCGCTGCGGCCGGGGCCGACCACTGAGCACTGGAGGCCGCCTGTTCGTGTTCCTCCACGGCCAGTTGTGGCTGGGTTTGCACAATGTAGTCCCAGCGGTGCTCGCCGGTATCAGCCGGATTCTGCAGTGCCTGCCCTAGCCGGCCAAGTGCTGCGGTCTTGGCGGCCGCCGGCCCGGTAATCCAATCCCTTACTGGAGAATCCGGGTTTGCCAACTCGCTGCCCAGCGCAGTGAGGCCGATTCGAACCGCCCGTTGGTCCGCCACATCCTCCGATGAGCTATCCAGTGCTACATCCGCCGACAACGTCACTAACCCCACTGCCTCCAGGTAACGCGCAATCCGGAGAGCCAGCTCCTGCTGCACGCCAGTTGCTTCGGCCAGTTGATCCACTCGATCCGCGCCCTCATCAATCAGGCCGAAAATCCCCATCCCTACGGCTTGGCGCACAAGAATCGCCGACCCCATTTCGGTGAGTTCATGCAGCTCAACCAGCGCATTACGGTAGCTCGTCACAGCCCCTGTCTCCGCCCCCTCACTGTCGCCCTGCAACGGAGTGCCCGTAACCTGCCCCGCACTCTCAGCCTGCGTAGCCGTCGCCCCTGCTTCCGATTGCGCCGGTGCCATTGCGCGCCAGTACCCCGTAATCTCCACGTTTTCCCGCGGAATCCCCAGAGCTCGAACCCAGCGTCGGATCGCCTTCAATCGCCCGGCCTCTCCCGCAGCCCATACATAGGGCATCGCAGCGGGCTCGGCCGCCCACTCTGGGTGTTCTCCGTACAACTCGGTAGCTTTCGCCACGAAGTCCCCGCCCTCGTCTCGCACCTGCCAGTGAATGTCCACCTGTGCTTCGAACTCCAGTCGCTGGACATGTGCCCGCGTGGCTACCTCAATAATCGCCACTGCCCTATACCCGGCGGGCAAAGACTCTATACAGCGAGCAATCGCCGGCAGCGCCGTCTCGTCGCCCACCATCAGTAGCCACGGAGTGTGGGTGGGCAGCGCTGCGCAAGACTTCGGCCCTGCGATATACAGGGGATCTCCCGGTCGAGCTCGTGCGGACCAGTCCTCGGCCAGGCCTTGGCCATGCCGCGCGAAGTCTACGACGAGACGGCCCTGGGAGGCGTCGAATGAACGGACGGTATATGTCCGAAACAGATCTTTGACTTCCTCTTGCCATAGCACCGTCGCGTCCTCCCGTGTGATGGGGTGAGGGCGCTCCCCGGTGGCCGGGTCTGGGAAGATGATGCGGATATCGTCGTCGAAACCATCGCTGACTAGCGGTGGTGCGTCTACGCCGAACGCACTATGGGCGCGTAGTTGTTCGCCCGTCAGAGTAATGCGACGCATCCCTGGTGTGATGTCCTCGATGTCATCGACCTGCAGTTCGCGGATCGTAATGGGGTAGATTTCCCTGTCTCGGCTATTCCTCGCCATGGTCATTCCTTTCTCGTTTCTGGGTTGGCGGTGTGCGGTGAGTCGGTGTGCGTAGGGTCAGTATGTGGGTTGGTTTAGTGGATTGGGACGGTGTGTAGCGGGTCAATGCGGTGGATCGGCATGCGGTTGGTCGGCATGCGCAGGGTCGATGCCTCTCGCCTCGGGTGCTGGCCGGTCAGCCGAACTCTTGTCCAGCACCGCGGTGCCCACTGCTGAAAAACGTTCTTCCAGCCATCGACTTTCACCAGCTGCGCATGCGTAAGTTCAAGTTCGCTCACCCGCACCGGATACGCCCCCGGACGGCGCCTCCACGCAGCAGCCGGATCCCACTGCGCAGAAGACAAGCAAAGTTCCTTGCGGGTCGGCGGGCGGCAGCGGGGAGGCGAGTGAGCGAACAAGAAAGGGCATAAGAAAACACCCCACGCTGCCACACCGGGCGACACACTCGCGAGGGGTGCTGGAGAAAAAGAGACTAAGAGAGCTTTTTCAAGGTAGGCTTGACCTGCTCCAATACCCATGCACGGGACAGGGAGGTCGGCGTGTTCAGGCCGGCAACCACAGCCTCGTTACCCGCCAGGGTGGCGCCGGACTTGACCTGCGGCAGGTCTGAGTAGCCCGGGATCTTCTCCACCTCCGCGATGTCACCGGTGCGGTTATAGATCACCATGAAGTCCGCAGCCAGGGCGGAGACGTTTTCTGGCGACAGAGTCACGCGCCCCTGCTTTACCTCAATAGAGCCGTCGGTCAGAGGTTCCGGGAATTTCATACCCAGGTCGTAGATGAAAGAGGCTCCTGGGTCCTTCGGGTCGGCCACAGCTCCAAAGGATCCCTGAGCGAACTGGGAGACCACACCGGTCTTACCCTCGATATTCGGCAGCTCGGACTTCGCATCGGTGAAGACCTTCTCATCCTGGTCGATGACTTCTTGAGCTTTATCTTCCTTGTTGAAGATCTTGCCGAGCTCCTTCAGCTGCGACTTCCAGCCGATCCCCTCACCCTCGGTGCCAATACCACCCAGAGTGGGCGCGATCTCGGAGAGCTGTGTGTAGTTATCCTCGGAGATCGTCCAGTAGTCCCCGACGATGAAATCCGGAGCAGCGGCAGCGATCTCTTCCTTCGGCAGAGTCTTGAAATCGGTCTGCTTGATAATCTCCACGCCGTCCAACTTGCCGTCGCGCCACGGGGCATTCATGTCCTTAGCAGACACCACCACGGCGGAGGGCTTGATGCCCATAGCCAGCAGGTTGTCGATGGCTGGACCAATGGCAACGACGCGCTCGGGGTTTACGGGGTATGTGTCTTCCCCCCTGGCGTGCTTGATGGTGACTTCGGAGGCATTATCACCGGAATTCGCTGCGGAGTTTGCGCCTGAGGAAGTATTTTCCGCCTTGCCATCTGTATCGGAGCTGCAGGCTCCCAACATCAGGGTAGTGGAGAGCACGGCGAGACTGAGCGCACGGACAACGATTGAGTTCTTCATCCTGAATGGGTTTCCATTTCACTAAACGAACAAGGTTAGGTAAGGCTACCATCACCCAGGGTAGGCTAACAAGGGTAATCCGAGACTTTTTAACTTAATTTGGATCGGGGAGGGCACGACGATCCAGCTTCCCATTACTGCTCAGCGGCAATGCCTGCAGAGCTGAAGCCATGTCCGACAACAACACGTCCAAACGGCCCCGGCTGAAACATCAACCCCGATTAAGACACCCGCGAGGTTGACAAAATATATCGGAACGCCTCCAAAAATGAAGCCTCGTATATTCCATTACACAGGCCTACAATCGCGGCCATGGAATCGAAGACGCTGACGTCACTGGTATTTGGAAATGTTGTGCTGGAATCGCAGATGACGAAGACGATTATCGTCGTCTACGCCGACGACATGCGGTCATGGTACTTCCGCCCGAGTCCGTACACGGAGCTTAAGGTGCCGCTCGATGAGCTGCGCGGGCAGCTGAGTAGAGAGCGCGCGGAACTCATCTCGGAACGTATCTTTGATAACGTAAAACTCGAGCTAGAGGAAAGCTACCCCGGTGGCGTAGACCGCGCGCAGAAGGAGCTCTGCGGCTGGCTTCTGCGCGAGGAATCAGCCGTTTAAACCAACATCAGGCCGACCCGAGAGCCGACTTAGGCTCAATACGACACGTTGGGCCGTACGCCAGCCGGCGATGCGCCCACTCGAACGGGCCAGGTTTGCCCCAAGCCTCAAGCAGAGCAGCGAGAAGCAGCGTCAGGACAAAGACCAGCAGACCGATTCCAAGCTTGCCGCTCACCGAAGCATCCGCGCCTAGTCCGAAGCCGGCTGGGGTGACAAGAACAATAAACAAAACCGATTGCGCAATGTAGCCCGACATAGAGCGCTTGCCCAATGCCACGAAAGCAAAGGCCCACCCAGGAACGCGATTGTTGAGTTTCTCCGTGAGCAGTGCCAAAACCGCCAGAATGCCAGGACCCGTAAGAAAGCCAAAAGCTTGGTTCAGCATCAAGAACACCGGTTCCAATTCGGTTGACACAACGCCAGCGGCCGCAAGCCCCCACGGAAGACCAACAAAGACAATGACCATACCTGCAATAACAACCCAGGTGACCAAGGTTCGGCGGTGCGCAGAAACGTTTGCAAGCACGCCCTCCCGCGCCCAGATATATCCGATGAGTAAAACGCCTACCAGCCCCACAAATGTGATGGGGATCTGCCCCAGAGCAGCAACCTCACCGCGCAGGTTGCGGGCGAAATAGTCACCGAATGTGACAAGTTCACCGGTCATCGGACGCGAGTTGGGCAGAGGATTGAAGTAGCCAAAATAGGCTCCCACCGCGCCCGAGCCGGCGAAAACCGCATAGCCGCCAAAGAACCAGTAGGCAATGCGCCGCAGCGTGCGCGTCGAAAGCGTAAAGCACCAAACCAAGGCGATGCCCATGAGGCCATAGACCAGCATGATGTCACCGTCGAAAAGCGCGAAGCCATGCGCCAGACCAAAAACTGCAAGCAGCCCGTAGCGGCGGATGAGTACGCGCCGCGATTCTTTAATGGTGTAGCCCTTACGCTGCAGGCTCGCAGCAATGAGACCAATGCCGAATCCCAACAGCATGCAGAACATCGGCAGGCCTCGCACACGTACAAACATGCCGGTGAACACCGCGGCCGCGGTGTCCAGGGCGCTATCGGGACGCACACCACCCAGGGTGGAGCTAGGCCCCAAGGACCACTCGTTCACAACCCAACTCTGCACGGCGTTCGCCATGGCAATCCCCAAAAGCGCCGTGCCACGCGCTAAGTCAGGAACGATAAGTCGTTTCCGTTTCTCCTGCATACACCCTATTTTACTCTTCTCAAGCATCATCTAAGGGCGGTTTGGCTAGGCTAAGCCCCATGCCTGAGCCACTGTCGTACTCCTCCACCGAGGGCTTCCCGCAGCTGCACATGTCCCGCGTCATCGACGCTGAATTCGATGACGCCGCAGACAAACTCTTCCGCTGGGGCCTGCAGCGTAGCGGTCTTTTCCGGGTACAGCCCAGCCACGCCACGGTGGAGGAAGGCGCTGAGGTCAGCCTCGGGCTGGGGCCGTGGGAGTTTCGCTGCCGGGTCGTGGATGTCTTCCGCGAGGAGCGCCGGTGTGGCTTTACCTACGGCACCCTTCCCGGCCATATTGAGCGCGGCGAGGAGACCTTTACCCTGGAGCGCCTACGGGATGGGCGCACGCTGCTGCTTGTCGACGCCTCCTCCCAACCCGCCCGCCTCCCCTTCCTGCGCCCGCTGCTCGATATTCCCCGGCGCGCGCTGATCGGCTTCTTTTACCTCCGAGCGCTGGGCTGATCCCCCGCAGCGCCCGCCGGCGGATGGTGGCTAGGCGGTGAATCCGTCCTTAGGATTCCAGGTCTTGCTCACCGCCAGCGCTACCGAAGCATCTTCAGCTTCAACATCAGAAACACGGTAGTAGTGCATTTCCACGTGATCGGCAAAGAGATGCGCGACGGCATAGCCGTGGGAGTCATAGTCCAAGTGCTTTACCCACGGATTGGCGTCCTTGATTGCGTCCTCAATGAGTAACGAAGTCGAGTTGTCCTCCCCGTGGTAGGTGCCTGTGTAGGTGGTGAGGATTTCGTCGACATTGGGCGCCGTAATTGAGGTAGTCACCAGCTCACAGGCCACGCGCTTGTCGTGCAGGTAGATGTCGTTGGCCCATTCCGAGTGAATATCACCGGTAATGAAGAAGGAGTTACCCTCGCGAGCATCAAGAGCCTCGAGTACACGGTCACGGTCGGCGGCGTATCCATCCCATTGATCCGAATTCACGGCGAAGCCAGAAGTATTGCCCTTGACAAAGCGCAAGCCCTCATTGGCGGCATCATTACCTGGGATGGTCAGCAGGCGCATGGGAGCCATCATCACCGAGTTGCCCATCACCATCCACGTGGCGTCTGACATCGCAATAGTGTCTCGCAGCCACTGCAGCTGTTCGTTACCCACGATGGTTCGATTCGGATCCCCAAAGTTAGCGGCGGTGGTTTCCTGGTCGCGGTAGGTACGCAGGTCCATCATGGTGAGCTCCATGAGAGAGCCGAAGCGCAGGTTGCGGTAAAGCTTACCGCCCTCGCTCAGCTGCTTTTGGCGCAGCGGCATCCATTCATAATAGGCCTGCAAGGCGTCGTTCCAACGGCGGGACCACTCGCCCTCTGCAAACCCAGGTGTGTGGTTTTCGGCGCCCTCGCGCCAGGAGTTGTTGGCTGTCTCGTGGTCATCCCACACCACGACCCACGGGGCCGCAGCATGCGCAGCCTGCAGGTGCTCGTCGGTGCGGTAGCGGCCGTAGCGGATGCGGTAATCCTCCAGCGTGACGATCTCCCACACGGGGTGGTGCTCACGTGCCACACCACTCTTGCCCACGTACTCCCCCGTGGGATATTCGTAGATGTAATCCCCAAGGAAGACCACGAAGTCAAGCTCCCCGGAGCGTCCACGCTCCGCCATGTCCTTGTAGGCGTTAAAGAAGCCCGATTCGTAGTTGGCGCACGAGGCCACGGCGAATTTCAGGTTGTCTACCTGGGCATCGACAGCTGGCGCAGTTTTCGTCCTGCCCACGGGCGAATACGCCCCGCTATGCTCACCCGAGGTCACCTGGAAGCGGTAGTAGTACACGGTGTCCGGGTTCAGGCCAAAGGGATCTACGTGAACGGTATGGTCGTGCTCCGCGGAGGCAACCTCTTGGCCGTGTGCCACCACGGAACCCATCGCCTCATCTGTAGCAATCTCCCATGCCACGTGAACGTCGTCTCCCATGCCAGAACCAGGCAGGGCATCCCGGTCCGGGGTGACGCGGGTCCACAGCACCACCGAGGTGGGCAGCGGATCGCCGGACGCAACGCCGTGGAGGAAAGGCAGCTGGGCGCCGGTGTACTGGTTATACGCTTCCAACGGGGTCTGGCGCGGGGTGCCGTGCTGGGCAGTTGCTGCCGACAGCCCATAGCCAGCGGCCGCGGTGGATGCACCAACGGCGCCCCAACGCAGCGCGGTGCGTCGATTAAAGCGGATAGCGCGAGAGTTTCTTAAAGATTCTGAAGAGTCTGGGGTATCTGTGGACCCGAATTCGTGGGACATGGGGCTAAACATAAGCTCACCAAAACTGCTATTTCAACGCGAAACAGCGCGTGATATCCCCTATACCGGGGGCATGTTCCACAGATTTCTATTCTGCTTAACCGGAGGTTCACCTTGAGATGTTTCTGTGACTAGGTCATGTCTGTTTCTCTGTTTTCTCAGCAGAGAAACACTCTCACACTCAACTTCCGATATTCATCGCAAAAGGCACACAAAGCAATAATGAAGCGTTTTAGTTTTTCTCCCGCCTCCGCTGGCGTAGCCACCATGACCGCGGCCGCTCTTGTCTTCACCTCACAGGTAAGCGTTCCCGTTCTGGCTACCGCTCAAACTAGCCCCATTTCCCGGATGGTGCTCCAACCGGGAAGCAAGGAAAGCTCCGTCATTGTCTCGTGGCGCACCCAGGGCCCGGCAGACAAGGAAGTCCTCGAGGTCACCGGCCCAGACGGCGCCCAGACCTTTGAAGCCGAGGAAAAGGACGGTGGCGCTATTGCATACGTGTCCAACTACGCCACCGCTACGGGTCTAAAGGAAAACACCGAGTACACCTACCGCGTCGGCTCCGAAGAGGGCGGCTGGTCCGAGCCTGAAACCTTTAACACCGGCAGCTTTGGCCAGGACTGGAGCTTCGTCACGGTTTCTGACGCGCAGATTGGAGTCGATGCCGACATCAAGGGTCAGACCGAGCAGTGGAACAAGACCATCGGCAACGCGGTTGCCGACGCCCCTCAAGCCAGCATGATCTGGTCCCTCGGTGACCAGGTTGAGGGCTGGGGCGCGACGATCGCGCAGTACGACGGCTACTTCTCCTCACCGGAGATTCGAAACATTCCCACCAACGCACTGCCGGGCAATCACGAGACGTACCCGTCAGACCTGGCAATGAAGCACTACGATGAGCACTTCATCAACCCGAATCAGGAGCCAGACCTGCGGGATTTCTACTTTGAGCGCAACAACGTTCTCTTCCTTGGGCTCGACACCAACGCCAGCAGTGACGCGGACATTGAGCGCCATGCGGAGTTCATGCGTAAGACCATTGAAAACCGCGGAGCTTTCAATGACTGGATCATCGTGGGCATGCACCACGCCTTCTTCTCTCAAGGCACCCACTACACCGATGGCGATGTAACCAAGCTCCGTGAAAAGCTCGCTCCGGTCATGTCCGAACTGGACGTCGATGCCGTACTCAGCGGCCACGATCACATCTACACCCGTACCCATCTCATGAACGGCCTTGAGCCGGTGAAGGCTCCTGCGAAGCGTGGCGACGTCCTCGCCCCCAATGACGGTGAGGTCCTCTACATCACCACCACCTCGGCGGGCGGCGGCAAGTTCTATGACTTCCAGGGCGAGGATGGGAAGAAGTACCGCGATGCCCGCATGGAAAACATGGACCCAGCACTGCCGCACGAGTCCACGGCGATCTGGCGCCAGGACTACGACGAGGACTACATGGTCGTCGATGTGACCGGTGATGAGCTCACCTTCCGCACCTACAACGCCAACAACCCGAACTTGGTGGACAAGGTCACGCTGAAGAACAACGACCACGCCATTGCGGACCCGCGCGAAGAGAAGCCGACGACCCCGGCACCGGCGACCACAACTGAGGTCGTCACCACGGAGGTACCGACCACCGTGACCACCACGGAAACCAAAGAGGTCCCCACCACGGTGACCACCACGCTCCCAGCGGAGAAGACCACCAAGACAGTGACCTCGATGGTGCCCACCACTGAGGAAAAGACCATCACCACCAAGGTGCCGACGACCATTACCACTACCAAAACTGCCGAGCCCTCCGAGCCTTCGGATCCCTCCAAGCCAGCCAAGCCAGGTGAGCCAGCCAAGCCGGATGAGAACTGTGACGAGGGCTCTGCGGGGGCGTCGGCAAGCTCGGCAGGCTCCTCCGATGGGTCCTCGGATGATTCGTGCTCGTCCTCTCGCGGCGGCATGATTGGCTTCCTGTTGGGGGCCATCAGCGCGCTGATTGTCGCCGGCGGTGTGGCGGCGCTGGACCCGAACAGCCCGGTCCGCAACAACATTCAGAGCATGCTCGACTCGCTTTACCGGATGTATACCCGGTTGTTCTAAGGCCCCCTAAAACACGCAAACGGAAACGGAATGCACGGGGGTTAATCCCCCTGTATTCCCCGTTCCCAAGCGCAGATCGCCTCCTGTGTGTAATTTAACTCACATGCACACAAAGTCACGTTTCATACCAAAACCATTGCTCACGGCGATTCTTTTCCTCGCAGCAGTCGCTCTCTCCGTCGTAAGCGTTCTCTTTCCCCTCACCGCCACCGCCGAAGATTCACGCTCAACCTCCACTAGTAGCTCCGTGCCGAGCTCCCCCACTGCTTCTAGTGACATGGCCCCGACCATGGTGGTCTTCGATTCCTCCGGTTCCATGATCACCAACGATGCCGGCGGCCAGACCCGCATCGACGCCGCCAAAGATGCCGCCCGCACCTTCATCACCGAAGCCGGGGACGACGCCCCTCTGGGACTTGTCACCTACGGTGGGAACACCGGCGAGGCTCCTGAAGATGAAGCTGCCGGTTGCCAGGACATCACCGTGGTAACGCCACCCGAGGCCGGCAATTCTGAGAAGATGATTGGCCACATGGATGGCCTCCAACCGCGCGGCTTTACGCCCATCGGTGAATCTCTGCGCAAGGCCGCGGCTGAGCTTCCAAAGGAAGGCCAGCGCAGCATCATCTTGGTCTCGGATGGCGTTGCGACATGTACCCCGCCACCGGTCTGCGATGTGGCGAAGGAACTCAAGGAACAGGGTATCGACCTGGTCATCAACACCGTCGGCTTCAACGTTGAGCCCGAGGCTCAGCAGGAACTGCAGTGCATTGCCGACGCCACCGGCGGCACCTATGCCGACGCCTCCGACGCCGATAGCTTGGCCAAGGAGCTTAGCCGCGCAGCACCGCGCACCTTCAACGCCTACGAGTCAGACTTAGAGGAGATCGAAGGCGGCGAAACCGAAGGTTCCCCGGCCACGGTAGACCGTGACGTAGAGGCCTTCTCCACCACTCTTCTTCCGACGGAGGGCAAAGGGCACTCAGCTGAATCCACTACCTTCTTCACTACCCCATTGCTGAAGGCGAGCGCGTGGTGATTGGGCCTGACCCCTTTTTGGTGGACACCTTTCATTCCAGCCCAGTCGGGCTGGGAAGAAAGGTAATCTACCACCATGTCCAGGTACTCCGAACAGTTCAAACGCGATGCTGTGGCCCTCTATGAAAACAATGAGGACCTCTCGCTGAACGCAGCATCAGCAGAGCTCGGTATCAACCGTGCCTCGCTGCATTCTTGGGTCACCAAGTACGGCACCGGAAAGCGTGCCCGCATTAGAGCCGTGCATGATAAAGCCCAAGCGGCGACTGATTCTGAGCGAATCCGCCAGCTGGAAAAAGAAAACGCGAAGCTGCGCGAAGAACGCGATATTCTACGTAAAGCTGCTAAATATTTTGCCGAAGAGACACGCTGGTGATCCGCTTCCAGTTTGTCTATGACCACCGAACCG
>NZ_KV812513.1:360665-361253 GCF_001813425.1 Corynebacterium sp. HMSC056E09 | reverse complement strand
GAACCGAATACTCGGTCAAGCGGATGTGCCACGTTTTAAAGCTCAATCGCTCCTCGTTCTATAAATGGGTCCAAACCCGTGAAAAGCGCAGGTTAAAGATGTGTTCCGATGCCCTTATTGGTGCGAGAATTACAACCATCTTCGATGATGAGCACGGGCTTTATGGTGCTAAACGCATCGCTGCAAGTCTCAACGACGATACGGACTTTCCTCCGATAAATCACAAGAAGGTCGCACGCATCATGAAATCCATGGGACTTAAAGGCTTTACCAAGCGCCGCCGATGTGTCACTACCAGGCGCAAGCCTGGCCACCGTGTCATGCCGGACTTAGTAGGCCGTACATTCACAGCCAACGAGCCGAACCGCGTTTATCTTGGCGACATTACCTACCCGCCCTGTAAGGGTGGCAAGAACATGTATTTGGCCACAGTCATTGACACGTATTCACGGAAACTTGCAGGTTATGCGATCGCAGACCACATGCGAGTGTCACTGGTCGTCGATGCACTAGCCCACGCGCACGGTGTGCGTGGCAGTCTTGACGGGGCTGTATTCCATTCCGATCACGGCAGTGTGTACACCTCAC